>NZ_CP042466.1:3550000-3850000 GCF_008330225.1 Geobacter sp. FeAm09
GGATTGAGGGGCATACGGACAACATTCCCATCAGCACCGCCCAGTTCCCGTCCAACTGGGAGCTGTCCGCCTCCCGCGCCACCAATGTCCTCAAGTACCTCCTCAAATACTACGATGCGGAGCCCGAAAAGATCTCCGCCACCGGATACGGGGAATTCCGCCCGGTCACGGACAACTCCACGCCGGAAAACCGCGCCAAGAACCGCCGCGTGGATATGGTCCTGCTTTCCGGGGATGGCGAGCGCGGCGAGCCCTAAGAGGTTGTTAAAAGCAGCCATCTCGCCGCCATCCTCTGGGCCTTCTCCGGGTGCGATGATCTGACTATTTTTGAACAACCTGAGTTTCGCCATTCACACCGGCCGGCAATTCCTTATCACGCCATCATGCCTTGGAACGCCCTCAGGCGATCCTGCTCCCCCCAAAATCACCGCATTTTCGGCATGCGACATTTTCTGTCACATACCAGTGCTATCGTTTCCACAAATGAAGCGGAGGTGTCTTATGGAACCGATGGTATTGTTGGGATTGATCGTGGTGGCGTATGGGGGATATGTGGCGTGGCTTGACCTGCGGAAGGAAGTTTCAGCCCTGGTGCCCATCCGTGCCGTCAAGCGGGAGGGACGCGCACGGGTCCGGGATGGCTGCCTGCAATCGCCGGTCAAGAAGGTGGCGGGGGTGTACGTTTGAAATTGCCTTCAACAGGCTGTTCTTGACGTGGGGGATATCCTTTTCCAACTCCTTCAGAAGGCGTTTCATCCGCTTGCGCTGCAGGTCGGCGGTGCCGCAGACCGGGCAGCAGCAACAGACCACCGGCAGGGCGGCTTCCCGGGAAAAGCGGATGATATCCTCCTCGGGCAGATACACCAGCGGCCTGATCACCACGGTCTCGCCGTTGTCCGCCAGCATGGAGGCTGCCATGGACTTGAGCGAGCCGACAAAGAACTGGTTCAGCAACAGCGTCTCGACGAAATCGTCCTGATGGTGCCCCAGGGCCAGCTTGTTGCAGCCCAATTCCTGGGCTGCCGTATAGAGGGCGCCACGCTTGAAGCGCGCACAGATGGAACAGTAGGATGAGCCGGGCCGGCGCTTTTCCTGAATAAGGGCGTAATGCCCGGTGGGCACCATGCGGTAGGTGAAACCGTTCTCCCGCAGGAACCGCTCGATGACGTCCGTGCGGTAGCCGGGATACCCGGAATCGATGTTCACCGCCACAATCTCGAATGAAACGGGCGCGCGCCGCCGCAATTCCTCCAGCAGCAGCAACAGGGTATAGGAATCCTTCCCTCCCGACACCGCCACGGCGACCCGGTCCCCCTCCTCGATCAGGCCAAAATCGGCAACGGCCCGGCCGACCCCATGCCGCAGCTTCCTGAGAAGTCCTCTGTTTTTGAATTCGTCAAGCGCCAACGTCATAGCGTCAAAGACCCCCGTCTCGTTCCACGCGGGCGAAGAACTCCCGCACCAGGGGGGCAAAGGTTTCGTGCTCCAGCAGGAAAGCGTCGTGACCGTATGCGGAGGTGATCAGGTGGTAGTCCACCGGCTTCCCCAGCCCGCGCAGGCACGCCACCATCTCTTCGGTCTGGTAGGGGGGATAGAGCCAGTCGGAGGTGAAAGCGAAGAACTGCACCGGCGCCGCGACCTGGGCAAAGGCCTCGGCCAGCGATTCGCACCCCAGGGCCACGTCATAGAGGTCCAGCGCCTTGGCCAGGTACAGGAAGGAATTGGCGTCGAAGCGGTCCACGAAGTTGTAGCCGTTGTAATTCAGGTAGCGCTCCACCTCGAACTGGCCGAAAAAATCGAACTGGCCGTCCTTGGCCGAGAAGCGCCGGCCGAACTTGGCGTTCATGGATTCGTCCGACAGGAACGTGATGTGGCCGATGCCCCGGGCCAGGGCCAAACCGTCCTTCGGGTTGTGCTTGTACTCCCCCTTGCGCCAGGTGGGGTCGTTGAAGATGGCCCACCGGGCCACGGCGTTGAGGGAGATGGCCTGGGGGGACGGGCGCGGCGTCGTCGCCAGCATGATGGCCGAGGCGACGTTTGCGGGATACTGGGTGACCCACTCCAGGGCCTGCATCCCCCCCATGCTCCCCCCCATGACGCAGAAGAGCTTTTCGATGCCCAGGGCATCGATCAGCAGTTTCTGGGCGCGCACCATGTCGCGCACGGTGACGACCGGAAAGGTGAGGTTGTAGCGTTTGCCGGTTTTGGGGTTAATGGATGTGGGACCGGTGGAACCGTGGCACGAACCGATCACATTGGAGCAGATCACGAAATAACGGTCGGTGTCCAGCAGGCGGCCCGGCCCGACGATGGCGTCCCACCAGCCCGGCTTGGCATCCTCTTCGCGGCGCTTGCCCGCCAAGTGGGCGTCGCCGGTCCAGGCGTGCCCCACCAGGATGGCGTTGGAACGGGATTCGTTGAGACGGCCGTAGGTTTCGTACACGAGGGTGATCGGGGCAAGGATGCGCCCGCTGTCCAGCCTGATGCCGGATTCGAAGGCTCTGGATTGTTCCGTGACGATGCCGACGGACATGAAAACCCCTTCACACGGTATGAGAAGGGGCTGAAACACTGCGTTTACAGCGCACCTCTCATCTTTGCCTTTCGGCAGGAATTAGCACCTGACGCCTCATTGGCCGGTTGCTGTGGCTTCACAGGGCCTTTCCCTCCACCACTCTCGATAAGCAGGTCTATCTAATCAGAATAATGGAAGGGCATGAACATTGTCAATCAAATATGCGGCCCCAGAACGGCACGGTACGGGGATGGGAGAGGGATGCGCACAGAGGAGGCGTTCCCCTTGTCCGGGAGGTGCCGGCAAGACGGAAAAACCTCTCACCGAACGCCCTCCGCGGCGTCAAATTAGCTGGAAAAGGGGCGGGGCATCTGGTATAAAACGTGCTGAAATCATGAAAGATCAAGCACGTCTGAGGAGGTTGTATGAAACGCCTGTTCCTGTTGCCGTTTCTGGCGGTGATGTTCGGCTGCGCCCAGAACCATTTCAATGTGCCCGCGGAACATTTCGCCGCCAAGGTGAAGGTCCTCGGCGTGGCGCCCATCATCGTCGATGTGAACTCCGACATCAGGCACCCCGAGAAAGAGCAACTCGTTGCCCTGCTCGGCGACATGAACCGCAAGTATGAGCAGCAACTCGTACGCAAGCTGAAAGCGACCGGCAACTTCTACACCGTGGCGCTTCTGGACGGCGATCCGCAACGCATCTTCGCCAACCTCCTCTTCCGCAGCGAAAAACGGGACGACGCCACCATACGGTATAACAAATACTTCTGGAAAACCGACGAACTGCGGGACTATCTCAAAAAGAACAACCTGGATGCGGTCATGCTGCTGGTGGTCAGCGGCCTCACCCAGAACGAGAAGGTGTATTCCACGACGCTGCTGTCGTCCCAGACCAGCGACTTTAACTTCCTGATCCTGACCGCGCAGATCCTGGACGGCGACGGCACCATCCTCTGGGAATACCCGAACTTCCGCGGACGGCTCCTGTCGTACTCGCCCCTGATAAACCTCCAGTACCCCGATTTCAGCGAGGCGGAAGCCAATTTTTCCAGCAAGGCGGACCTGAAGTTCAAGACCCTCGACGGCATCAGGCGCACCCTGGACCAGCGGCAAAAGGATCTGTTGCTGCGGGAAACCCAGGAATCGGAGGTCTACGGCAAGCAGTTCGGGGATATCATCTCGCTGCTGAAATACGACTCGGACGACGACAAGAAGGGTACGATGCCGGCCAGCAAGCCGGTGCCCCGCCCCGCGGAACAGCCCAAGCCGGCCGAACAGCCCGCCACACCCGCAGCGGCAAGCCAGCCTGCCGCCGTTGCTCCTGCTGCACCCGTTGCTCCTGCGGCACCGGCCGCGCCGGCCACCGACGAGATCGTCCCCGCCAAGGGGAGCACGTTGTAACGGTTTAACCGGAACTTTCCCGTCCAGTGGGCCGTGCCCGAAACATCAACGCCTTTCCGGCAGTATTCGGAAAGGCGTTATTATTCTCATTCTCAGCGCAGCAGCCATTGGTGCAGGAACGCCCCTCCCAGCCAGAGGACGCCCCCCACTCCCAGTGCCGCCGGCAGCCCCATCCCTTTCCGCAGGCACAGGTATGCCGCCCCAAAAAAGACGCCGGTGGGCACGAGGCCCCACAACACCCCCTTGAGATAGCCGGTGATGAGAGCTCCGTCCCCCGGCCGGTCCGTGGCCAGCCAGGCCAGGACGATCAGGCTGATGAGCGGCATGGTGGCGATCAGCCCTCCCAGCGGCGGGACGCGCCTGCCCAGCAGCACGCAGGCTATGATGATGAGGTTGGCGACGGCAAGCTTCAGCAGGAACATCTGATGATGAGCAGCGACAGGTAATCGGGGGCATGGGCGGCAATCTCGGCAAAATCGGTCAGGACCTTCTGGCGGTCGCTCCCGACCCGCTCTACGAAGACCGTCCCCTGTTCGCGGCCCGTCTGGCGGATGAGTTCCAGAATATCCCCGAAGACCGGCTTCACCTTGAGCAGCACGACCGTTTCGAACCGCGCCAACGCCTCGGCGATCTTGTCCACGCCGGCGGTGGCGGGGATCACCGCCATTTTCTCATCGGCCTCCACCAGGGGTATGCCGGCCGCGGCCGCAGAAGCGTTGACACTGGATATGCCGGGGACGATCTCCAGGGGGACATGGGGGCAGGTCTCCCGCAGGATACGCTGGAGATAGATAAAGGTGGAATAGAACAGGGGGTCGCCGATGGTCACGAAGGCCACATCCTTGCCGGCTTCGGCCCGGACGGCGATCAGGGCGGCCGCCTCCTGCCAGGCGGGCAGCAAGCGGGCCTTGTCCGAGGTCATGGGGAACTGGTGCACAATGACCTCCTGGCGGCTTTCATCCAGAAACCCACGGATCGTCGCCAGGGCGACGCTGGCCTCGGAGGGGTTGGACACCGGCGCCAGGATCACGTCCGCCTGGCGCAGGACGCGCTCGGCCTTGCGGGTCAGCAGTTCGGGGTCGCCGGGGCCGACACCGACGGCAAAGATCGTTGCCATTATTCGCTCCCCTTGCGGGCGGTGATCACGTAGACCGGGTTCTGGGCCTCGAACATCTTGTACTCGGTCAGGTTGCGGGTCTTGGCGATATTGACGCAGGCCGCCTCGGTCGTAAAGCCGTGGTCCTCCAGGAATTCCACCGACTTGGTCAGGGTATCCAGGGTCACGGCGTTCAGCACCACCAGACCTTCCGGCTTGAGACGGCTGTCCACCGTAACGATGATCTCCTCCAGGTGCCCTCCCGACCCGCCGATGAAGACCCGGTCAGGGTCCGGCAGTTCATCCAGAACCTCCGGCGCCTCCCCTTCCACCAGCTTGACGTTGCGGGTCGTGAACTTTTTCAGGTTTTCCCGGATAAAGGCCAGGCACTGGGCGTTCTGCTCCACGGCAAAGATGCGGCCATTGGGCATCAGGTTGGACGCCTCGATGGAAACGGAGCCGCTGCCGGCCCCCACGTCCCACAGCACCAGGTCGTCCTGCAACTGGAGCTTGGCCAGGGTGACGGCCCGCACCTCCTGTTTGGTGATCAGTTTCTTCGAGGTCTGGAACTCCTCATCGTCGATGCCGATCAGGGGGTAGTGGATCAGATTCGGGGCGTAGGTCCGGATCAGGATCAGGATATTGAGGCCGGAAGGCTGCAACGGCAACTCCAGCAGGCCGCGCACCGAGGTCTTGGTGAACTTCTCGCCCGGCAGTCCCAGATCCTCGCACAGCCACGCCTCGTACCCCTCGGCGCCCCGCTCGATAAGCTCGGCGGCGATGGCGGCCGGGGTATTGACCCTGTCGGTCAGCACGCACGCCTTTTCAGCGGCCACGATCTTGTCCACCGCCGGTTGCAGGCCGCGGCCGTGCACCGACACGAAGATGGAGTCGTCCCACGGTTCCTTGATGCGGGCAAAGGCGTACTGCATGCTGGTGACATTGGGGAAGATCTCGATGCGCTCCTTGGCCAGGTTGCGCAGCAGGAAACGGGAAACGCCGAAGAAGGTGGGATCGCCCGAGGCCAGTATGGCCACACGCTTTTCGGTCTTTTTCAGAAAATCCAGGATATCGGAGAGGTCGCCGAAGGGCATCTTTTCGCCGGCAAAATCGGGAAAGCAGTCCAGGTGCCGCTCGTGGCCGATCATCACCTCGGATTTGGCGACAATCTCCAGCGCCTTGGAGCCGAAACCCTCCCAGCCCGTGATGCCCGCCCCCACCAGATAGATCTTCTGCTGTGTCATTGCCTGCGTCCCCCGCATGGGATTCAAACCTGCCTGTGGGCAGGGACTATAGCATCCCGGCCGGCAAAAATCATCTCTTTACTACCCGCCGTCAGCGCGTGTTCTCCTTAATCACCTGCCCCGGGCTGACAAAGGAGATCCCCTGGCCGGATTTGGCGCCGATCATGACGCATTCCACGATGGGCGCGTTGATGACCTTGGGGGCGTCCCAGCGGACGACGAAACTGGCCCCGAACCCACCGGCCGTATCCTGCTCCCCCAGGTAGATGTACGTCGATCCCAGCGGCGGCAGCGTCAGCGGCGCGGCAAGGTGCGAGCGGAGCAGTTTGCCGCCGGTGTCGTAGTAGTCTATGGCGGTGACCCGCACCTGGTTGTGCAGATCCACATTCCGGATGCTCAGCATGGTCGCCAGGCTGAAAGGCAGCGCTTTCGGCCCGCTGAAGACATTGGAGTAGACCGGCACGTACATGGTCTGCCCCCTGGAAAGCCGGTATTCGCCCGCGTTGGGGGCGGCCGAAGCCGGGATGTGGCTGAAGATGGCCAGGACAAGGGCCATCCCTGCCAACACGATGCGTGGGTGCTGTTTCATGTCATGCTCCTCAAGGGGGTCTGGAAGTCCATGGCCGATCCGCGTCAGGCGGAGACGAGCCGCAGGTACTCCCGTTCGCTGACCAGGTCGCGATTGTTTGCGACCCGGTCGAGGAAGACCAGGCCGCTTATGTGATCGTATTCATGCTGGAAGACGCGGGCGATAAAGCCGGACAGCTCCTCTTCGCACACCTCGCCCCTGCGGGACCGGTAGCGTACGCCGATGCGCAGGCTGCGCGGCACGAGGCCGCGGATGCCGGGCACGCTGAGGCACCCTTCCCACCCCGCTTCGGTCTCATCCGATTGCCAGATGATTTCCGGGTCGAGCATGGCGGTGGGCGCCATTGCCGGGGCCTGGGGGTAGCGGGGATTGGGGCGGGAGGCCACGATGAAGAGGCGCAACGGCTCGTAGACCTGGGGAGCGGCGATGCCGACACCATTGGCCTCGGTCATGGTCGCCAGCATATCCTCGATCAGCGCCTGGAGGAGCGGATCGGCCGGATCGCCGACACGGGCGGTTTCCTGGCGGAGGACCGGCTGGCCCAGTTGGGCGATCTGGCGAAGAATCGGCATGACACTATCCCCTTTCCCCTCTTAGCCCGGCACGTGCAGCGTACCGAGGATCGTGGTGCAAACCATGTCGTGCCCAAGCCCGTGGCAGTCAATCACCACATCGGCGCACGCCAGGTAGAGCCTGCGGCGCTCTTCGAAGAGTTCGGCAAAGCTCTGGTCCGGGTGTTTCGCGATCCCCCTCCTCCCCAGGTCCAGAGCCCGCGACTCCAGGGTGGGCAGGTCAACATCCAGGAAAACGACGACCCCGTTCTCGGCCAGATGCGCCATGGCGGCCCGGCTATAGACGGCGCTTCCCCCCGTGGCGATGACGTGCCCCCGGCACTCCAGGCCGAGCAGGATGCGTTCTTCGATCTCCCGTAGGGCCAGATACCCCTGGGAGTCGATGATGTTCTGGAGCGAGCGGTGCTCGCAACTCTGGATCAGGACGTCGGTGTCGATGAAGTCCAGCGAGGCCAGCTTGGCGAGGATCACGCCCACCGTGCTCTTACCCGCCCCCGGCATGCCGATCAGCACGATATTGGCGACATCGCCCCGCCGGTCAGACATCTGCCGCCGCCCCTCCCAGCTTGCCCTGCACGCTCTTCACCTTATCCTCCATGGTCTGGATCCGGTCCGTGCGCGTCCCCACCCGCAGGGTCGTGGAGATCCGGGGGGCGCCCATGCCGTGCACCACCTCATGGCACCGTTTGACCGCCGCGAAGACCGCATCCCACTCGCCTTCGATATTCGTCCCGTTGGCGTGCAACACCGCTTTCAGGCCCGACTGGGAAATAACCTTTTCACAGGCCGCCACATACGGGGACAACGACACGCCCACCCCTATGGGCACGATGCACAAATCCACGATCACGTTCATAAAGAACCTCCCCCCCCGCCACCCTGCCGAACCGGACGGGGCACCGGAATGCCTGCCGCAAACCCGACGCCCGCCCCACACCGGCCGGTCCCCGGACTTCTTGCTTATTATAGCATTTGTTTTAAGATTGCTATATTCTTGTTTGCCATTTTGGTCCCGGGCGAGCCGCTTGCAGCCTGCACCGTTGGAGAGGTGAACCGTTCTCCATGTCCATACGAAAGCACATCATCATCCTGATCGTCCTGATGACGGTCGTCCCCGTCGGAATCATCGCCTATTCGAGCGTCAGGGACCGCGCCCATGACATTGAAGAGGCACGGGTCCTGGCCGCCGGACTTGCCAACCAGATCGCCAACAACCAGAACATCCTCGTAGCGGGCGTCGAGCAGCTCTTGATCACCCTGACCAACCTGCCGTCGGTCCAGCGGCACCGCGGGCCGGAGACCAGCACCCTGCTCGCCGAAATCATCAGATTGAATCCCCAATACGGCACCATCGGCTTGCAGGACCTCTCCGGCAGCCTGTGGGCGTCGGCAATACCCGCCACAAGCCCCACCCTTTACGGCGATCGGCGGCATGCCCGGAACGCGATCTCGTCGGGGGGGCTCTCTTCGGGCGAATATGCGGTCGACAGCCAACTCAAGACACCGAGCATCAGCTTCGGCTACCCGGTCAAAGACGGCTCCGGGCGGGTCACCGGAGCGGCAACGGTCGCCATTGCCCTTGAAAAGTACAAGGACCTGCTCAAAAACAGCATCACCTATCCCGGCTCCTCCATCCTCCTGGTCGACCACCGGGGCATCATCCTTTATTCGGCGACCAGCCCCGGCCTCGTCGGCAAAAAAGATCGGGCCGACCTGTTCAGACGCATGCATGACGGCCCCGACGAAGGCTCGTTCGAAGCGTTCGGCAACACGGAGGTCAAGCGCATATTCGCCTACCGGAAGCTCCGCCTGCAGGGGGAGCGGACGCCGTACCTCTATATCCGTGCCGGCGTAAGGAAGGAACTGGTCGTAGGCCAGACGCGCGACACTCTTCGGCTTGACGTGGGGTTGCTGCTCTCGCTGATGCTGCTCATGATCGGCGCGGCATGGTATATCAACCAAAAAAGCGTCGTGGAAAAGGTCGATGCACTCCTGGCGGCATCACGCAGCCTGGCCCGGGGGGATCTGTCCGTCAGGATCGCCGACAGGATCCCCGGCGGGGAGTTGGGAGAACTGGGGCATGCCTTTGACGACATGGCGAAGCGCCTGGCCAGCCACATCGACGACCTCACTCGGACGCAGGGGGCGTTGCGGGAAAGCGAGGAACGCTTCCGGTCGATCATCGAATTCTCCCCCAACATGATCATGGTCCATGCGCACGGGAGGTACGTCTACCTGAACCCGACCGCCGTGGCAAAGCTCGGCGCCAGGGAGCCGCAGGAACTGATCGGCAGGCCGGTCTCCGAAACGCTTCACGCCGATTTCCTCGATCCTGTGCAGGGACGGGCCGGCGTGAGCCACGATGGGAATGCGGCCCCCCTCGCACAGGAAGGAAAACTGCTCCGGCTGGACGGCAGCGTCTTCGATGCGGAAATCACCGGCATGCCCTTCAGCTACAACAACGAAAGGGCGGTACTGACCGTCGCCGTCGACATCACCGCGCGCAAGAAAATGGAGCGTGAGCTGCAACGGGCCAAGGAGGTGGCCGATGCCGCCAACAGGGCAAAAAGCGAGTTTTTGGCCAACATGAGCCATGAGATCCGCACCCCCATGAACGGCATCATGGGCATGGCCAGCCTCCTGGGCCTGACCGGACTCACCGCCGAACAGAAGGAGTACCTGGAGGGGATCATGGACTCCTCGCAGATCCTGTTGTCGCTCATCAACGATGTGCTCGACCTGTCCAAGATCGAAGCCGGCAAAATCGAACTGGAATCCGCATCATTCGGCCTGCGGGACAGCATCGGCAGCGTGGTCCGGGCCCAGGCGCCCCGCATCCAGGCCAAAGGGCTCGCCCTGGAGACCGTCGTGTCCGACCAACTCCCCGATGCGCTGCTGGGGGACCAGCTCCGCCTGAAGCAGATCCTGCTCAATCTGATCGGCAACGCCATCAAGTTTACGGAGCACGGTTCCCTGACCGTTTCCGCCCATCTGCTCGAACGCCATGAAAATATCGTCTTTCTGTGGCTCAGCGTTGCCGATACCGGCATCGGCATCAGGCCGGAAGCCATGGAGCGGATCTTCACCCCTTTCAGCCAGGCGGACACCTCCACCACGCGAAAATACGGCGGGACGGGGCTGGGGCTTTCAATCTGCCGCCAGTTGGCGGAGCTCATGGGGGGCAGGATCTGGGCGGAGAGCAGGGAGGGAGAGGGAAGCACCTTCCACGTGGTCATCCCCTTTGTGGTCGCGGACCTGCCCGCCGATAGCGGCCTGCCGTCATGATGGACGCGGCGGGCCGGGGCTCCCTCACCGCCGGCATCATCACCCGCCAAATTCCAGCGCCGCCCACCAGGCGGCAATGACCGTAACGGCGCTGAGCGCTGCCAGCAGGGCGCTCAGCAGGCGGCCGGGACGGCCGTACCTCCCCAGCAGATATTCCGTCACCAGCCCGAGGCAGGTCCCGAACAGGAAGCCGAACAGGTGCGCCCCCAGATCGGTGTTTTTCCCCTCCGTGCCGAGCAGGGCCAACAGGGCCAGGGCCGACGCCACGGGGAGCGGCCAGCGCCGTTGCAACTGTTGCCGGTACCGCACCAGGGTGAGCGCCGCCAGGATGCCCACGGCGCCGAAGACCGCGGTGGAGGCCCCCACGGAGCCGTGGCCGGGCGCCTGCACGTAGGCGTTGGCCAGGTTGCCGAGGATTCCGGCCCCCAAGAGCAGGCTCCAGGCCAAACCGGAGCCGAGTTCGCGGCAGAGGAAAAGGACAAAGATCCCGCCGATGGCCAGGTTGCTCATCAGGTGGACGCTGTCGGCGTGCAACGTCAGGGCGGTGACGAGCCGCCACCACTGCCCCCCCCTGATCTCGGCGGCCTGGGCGGTGCCGAGCGCGACCCAGTCCGGCTGGGCGACGGTGAGCAGCATACCGTCCAGTTGGGTCAGGTTGTGGAAGGTGGCGAGAAGCACCAGGACGGAGAGGGTCGCCAGGGTGTTCTCCGCCAGCGGGTGGTGGGGAGGGGCCGCCGGGGGCCAGTCGCGGTTTTTCTCCTCGAAGAGCCGCAACTCTTCCCGGGCCCTCTCCAGCTGCCCGGCCGGCACCAGCAGGTAGAGGCTTCCCCCGCTGCGTTCAAGGCGGCACGGCACGGAGCGGGCATCAAGGACCAGCGCCCAGAGCTGGACCCGCCCCGGGAAGGAGTCACCGGCCGCCCCGCGGAAGGCCCGGGAGCCACCTCCAACCATTCTTCCTCATATGCCTCGCGCATTTCTCCCGTATGCTCCATGCAGTAACTATAACCACCACTGCCGCACTTTACCAGGGCAACGGCGAAAATTTGCCCCTTTGTCCGCGGAGAGGGCCGGCGAGCCGCCGCGCATGCAGGTCCATCCTCCGCGCACTTGACATCCTCACAACAAATAGGTATTATTCTTACATAGTAACGATTCATTTCGACCTGGAAGAAGGATGCACCATGGACGCTTTAGCGGAACAAGTGAGACGGTTTGGGGATGCCTGCCGGGCAGCCGGCCTCAAGCTCACCCACCAGCGTCTGGAGATTTTCCGCGAACTGGCGCGGTCCGCCGATCATCCCTCTGCGGAAGCGCTCCATCAACGGCTGCGCCAAAAGATCCCCACCCTGTCGCTGGATACGGTGTACCGGACACTGGCAACCTTCGCGCGACATGGTATGATTACCAAGGTGGAAACCGTCGAGAGCCAGGGGCGCTTCGAGGTGACGCTGGCTCCCCACCATCACCTGATCTGCGGCAGATGCAACACGATCATGGACTTCCAGTGGCCCTCCATGGACGAGGCCCCCTCCCGGAAGTGGCCAAGGAATGGGGCAGGATCGACAACCGGAGCGTGGTGGTCTACGGGATCTGCAAAAGCTGTCTGGACGGATAGCGGCCGGTATTTTTTTTGGCACGATTATAGTAATTTTTACTATCTACTAATTATACTTAAAAACTTTTCATGCATCGGCAGTAATGTTCAAGGGAGGGCCAACCGTTTCACGCGGTATGACCAGGCATAATCCACCATGAAAGGAGAGTCGAGATGAGTAACGAGAGCAGATGCCCGGTAACGGGCGCAGGTGGCAGGCCCACCGCCGGCAAGGGGCCTTCGAACCGGGACTGGTGGCCGAACCAGGTGAACCTCAGGATCCTGCACCAGCATTCCTCCCTGTCCAATCCGATGGGGGAAGCCTTCAACTACGCCGATGAGTTTAAAAAGCTCGACCTGGCGGCGGTGAAGAAGGACCTCTTTGCGCTGATGGCCGACTCGCAGGCGTGGTGGCCGGCTGATTACGGCCACTACGGGCCGCTCTTCATCCGCATGGCCTGGCACAGCGCGGGCACCTACCGCACCGGCGACGGCCGCGGGGGCGCGGGGTCGGGCGGCCAGCGCTTTGCGCCCCTCAACAGTTGGCCGGACAACGTCAACCTCGACAAAGCGCGCCGTCTGCTCTGGCCGGTCAAGCAGAAATACGGCAGGAAGATCTCCTGGGCCGACCTGTTGATCCTCGCCGGCAACTGCGCCCTGGAGTCCATGGGGTTCAAGACCTTCGGCTTCGGCGGCGGGCGTGAAGACGTGTGGGAACCGGAAGAGGATATCTACTGGGGGGGTGAAAAGGAGTGGCTGGCCACGAGCGACAAGCCCAACAGCCGCTACTCCGGCGAGCGGGATCTGGAAAACCCCCTCGCCGCCGTACAGATGGGGCTGATCTACGTGAACCCGGAAGGGCCGGACGGCAACCCGGACCCGGTCGCCTCCGGCCGTGACGTTCGCGAGACCTTCGCGCGCATGGCCATGAACGACGAGGAGACGGTCGCCCTCATCGCCGGCGGGCACACCTTCGGCAAGTGCCACGGCGCCGGACCTGCATCGCACGTGGGCCCGGAACCCGAGGCCGCACCCATCGAAGAACAGGGCCTCGGCTGGAGGAGCAGCTTCGGCAGCGGCAAAGGCGGCGACACCATCGGCAGCGGCATCGAGGGTGCATGGAAAGCGAACCCGACCACGTGGGACATGGGCTACCTGAACACGCTGTTCAAGTACGAGTGGGAGTTGGTGAAGAGCCCGGCCGGCGCGCATCAGTGGCTGGCCAAGGACGTGGCCGACGGGGACCTGGTGGTCGATGCCCACGACCCGTCGAAGAAACGCCGGCCGATGATGACCACGGCGGACCTCTCCCTGCGCTTCGACCCGATCTATGAGCCGATCGCGCGGCACTACCAGCAGAACCCCGACAAATTCGCGGACGCCTTCGCCAGGGCGTGGTTCAAGCTGACCCACCGCGACATGGGGCCGCGCTCGCGCTATCTCGGCGCGGAAGTGCCCCAGGAAGACCTCCTGTGGCAAGACCCGGTCCCCCCGGTCACCTATGGCTTGATCGACGAAGGTGACATCGCCGCCCTCAAGGGTACGATCCTCGCTTCGGGGCTGTCCGTATCCCAACTGGTCTCCACGGCGTGGGCATCGGCGGCCACGTTCCGCGGCTCCGACAAGCGGGGCGGGGCGAACGGCGCGCGCATCCGCCTTGCGCCGCAAAGGGATTGGGAAGTCAACCAGCCGGCCCGGCTGAGGGCCGTGCTGCAGACCCTCGAGGGGATACAAAAGGAGTTCAACGGGGCCCAGTCCGGCGGGAAGATGGTTTCACTCGCCGACCTGATCGTGCTGGGGGGATGCGCCGGCGTCGAGCAGGCGGCGCGGAATGCCGGCCATGCGGTGACCGTCCCCTTTGCGCCGGGACGCACGGATGCGCTTCAGGAGCAGACCGACGTGGCGGCGTTCACCGTCCTCGAACCGGTTGCGGACGGATTCCGCAACTACCTCAAAACCAGGTACTCCGTATCGGCGGAGGAGTTGCTGGTTGACCGGGCGCAACTGTTGACGCTGACCGCCCCCGAGATGACGGTTCTCCTTGGCGGCCTGCGCGTCCTGGACGCCAACTTCGGCCAAACCCGGCACGGCGTCTTCACCAAGCGGCCCGGGGCGCTCACCAACGACTTCTTCGTGAACCTGCTCGACATGGGCACCGCGTGGCAGGCGGCCCCGGAAGCCGACGACGTGTTCGAGGGGCGGGATCGCACGAGCGGTGAACTCAAGTGGACCGCCACCCGCGTCGATCTCATCTTCGGCTCCAACTCCCAGCTTCGGGCCCTGGCGGAGGCCTACGGATGCCAGGACTCCCAGGAGAAGTTCCTGCACGACTTTGTGGCGGCATGGGAAAAAGTGATGAACCTTGACCGCTTCGACCTCGCCTGAGCATGGCATACGCCCTTTCGAGGGATGCTGACAGGACGACGGCACAAGGCCGTCCCGGCAGGAATCGGTGCCGGGGCGGCCTTGTGTTGCTACCCGCCTCGTTTCCGGGCACGAGGCGCAGTCGGCAGCGGAGCCGCCATGCTCACGGCTCCGGGCAGCTTTCCCCTTCCGTTGTCCGGGGGCAGTGCTGCAGATCCTCCCGATCCCGGGGCGAGCCCTCCGGCCACAGGCCGATCCAGGCGTGGACGGCGTCCTGATCGAAACCGACCATGCGCCGCTGGCCCGACTGCATCAGGGGGCGCCTGATGAGGAGCGGCTCCTCCAGCATGGCGGCGATGGCGCTGTCCGGCTCCATCTGCTCCGGGACCACCTGGCCGCTCTTCACCCGCGGTGCGGCCCGGTTGAACCACTCCCGAACCGGCAGGGCACCGAAAAACGCCACAAGCTCCTCCGCAGTCCAGGGATGGGTAAGGATGCTGCGCTCCGCCAGCTCATGCCCCGCAGCCCGCAGCAACGCCTTCTGTTTCGTATTGTTGATGCATCCCGGTTTTTCGTAGAAAATCACCCGCGCCATGGCCACCTCCTCGTAATTTGGGTAGGCGGGATCTGAACGTCATCCCGCCTGGTGGATCGTTTTGCCCCCGCCTGGAAACGGAAAGAGGCGACACCATGGTCGCCTCCCCCTGTTACTTCTCTTGCATGGATCAAATCGGACCTACCGCATCAATTCGAATTGGCGATCCTCGCACGTATCGTCCTTGATATCGATGAACTTGTTGCAAATCTCGGTCATCATGTTGATGGCGCCCTGGTAACCGATCAGCGGGTAGCGATGCTTGTTGACCCGGTCGAAGATCGGGAAACCGAAGCGGAACAGCGGGACCTTTGCATCACGGGCGGCGAACTTGCCATGGGAATCGCCGATGATGCCGTCCACCGGATCGGTCATCAAAAGGCTCCGCAGGTGCCACAGGTCCTTGTTCATGTAGATTTTGCACCCCTGGCCGAACGGGGAGCTGTCCAACAGAGCCTGCAGTTCCTTTTCGACCTTCTTGTTACCCCTGCTGCACAGGATGTGGTGCGGACGGGCCCCCACCTCCAGCAGGAAGGAGACGTAACCCATCAGGTAGTCAGGGTCTCCGTACACGGCAAACTTCTTGTTGTGGATATACTGGTGGGAGTCGGTGATGGCGTCCACGGCGCGGCCGCGCTCGTTCTTCAGGGAGGCCGGCACTTCCTTGCCGAACAGCTCGGCCACCTTCATGATGAAGGCGTCGGTCTTCGCGATCCCCATGGGCATCGGCAGGGTGGCATGCTTGCCGGAGTAGTTGTCCTTGATCCAGCCAAAGGTCTTGGCGGTGGAATAGGAACCGATGGCGATGGTGGCCTTGCCGTTGATGGAGTCGGCGGCATCCTCCAGCTTGGTGCCCCCGGCATAGATATGGTAGCTGCCGTCGCAGGGCGAATCAAAGCTTTCTGAGATATCGGCCAGGATCGTGTGGGGGACGCCGAAGGCTTCAAGGATACGCTTGTACTCGCGATAGTCGCCGGTATTGAAGTCGCAGCCCGCGATCAGGTTGAGCTTGCCGGTGCAGCGCCCCTCAACCTGTTTCCCCTCGGTCAGGGTCTGCAGGATCGAGACCAGCATGGAATCATAGCCATGGATATGGGTACCGTTGAAGCTGGGGGTATTGGCATAGGGGATCGGCATTTCCTTGGGCACGAACCCCTTCTGCTTGGCGTTCTTGATGAAGGCGGTCAGGTCGTCGCCGATGACCTCCGGCATGCAGGAGGTGAAGACCGCGATCATCTTCGGCTTGTAGATGGTATTGGCGTTTTCCAGCCCCTCGTGCAGGTTGTTCTGGCCGCCGAACACCGCGCCGTCCTCGGTCATGGCGTCCGATACGGCCGGTGCCGGCTCACGGAAGTGGCGGTTGAGGGTCGAACGGTAGTAGGAGGCACACCCCTGGGAACCGTGTACGAATGGCAGCGTCCCCTCGAAACCGTGGGCTGCCAGTTGGGCGCCCAGCGGCTGGCAGGCGTGGGCCGGGTTGATCACCAGCGCCTGGCGGGCAAAGTTCTTCTCTTTATATTCTTCCGTGTTGATCCATTCCTTGACCCGCTCGATCTCTTCCGGCGGTGTCTCGACGATCTTTTTGACTTCAAGTCCCAGTGCGTTTGACATGATTTATCTCTCCTTAAGCCGTCCGGGACCAATCTGTCCACGGTACGGTATTGATATTCCCATCGGTGTCCGATTTTGATGTCAGCCCGGTGGGGGACAAGGGCTTCCGCGGAGGCGTAGCAGCGCTACGCCGCACAAGAGGAGCACGAAGGCCGCCGCCGGGATGGCGCAAAAGCGGGCGCCGCCACACGTCTAGAAAGGGGCCTTCACCAGCTTCCATGTCGGGCTGTTAATCGCCATGTCAACATCGCGGGCAAATACCTCGAATCCCTTGTAGCCGTGGTACGGACCGGAATAATCCCAACTGTGCATCTGGCGGAAGGGGATACCCATCTTCTGGAAGACGTATTTCTCCTTGATGCCGGAACCGATCAGGTCGGGCTTTAAGGCATCGGCAAACTTCTCGAACTCGTACTCGGAGGGGTCGTCGTAGACCACGGTGGCGTCCGGCATCTCCGGCGCGGTACGGTCATAGTCGTCGGTGTGGGCAAACTCGTAGCCGGAACCGACGCAGTCCATGCCCAGGTCCTCGTATGCGCCGATGGTGTGGCGCGGACGGAGTCCGCCAACCAGCAGCATGACCTTCTTCCCATCCAGGCGCGGCTTGTACTCGTCGATGATGCCCTGCATGATCGGGTCATATTTGGCGATCACCGCCTCGACCTTGGCTTTGATGGTATCGTCGAACAGCTCGGCAAGCTGCCTGAGGCTGTTACGGATCTTGGTCGGGCCGAAGAAATTGAGCTCGACCCAGGGAATGCCGTACTTCTCTTCCATAACCTTGCACATGTAGTTCATGGAGCGGTAGCAGTGGATGACGTTGAGCTTGACCTTGTGGGTGGCGGCGATCTTCTCCAGCTCGCCGTCGCCGGTCCAGACGGCCTTGACATTGAAACCGCACTCTTCGAGAAGCGGCTTGGTCGACCATGCGTCGCCGCCGATGTTGTATTCGCCGATCAGGGCAATGTCATAGGGGCTTTCCGGTTCGGCATACTCGCGGGTTCCAATGATGAAGTCGCGAATCGTGTCGTTGGAGATATGGTGCCCCAAGGACTGGGAAACGCCACGGAAGCCCTCGCAGTTACAGGGGATGATGGGGATGTCCAACTCCTTGGCCGATTGTTTGGCCACCGAGTTGATGTCATCGCCGATCAGGCCGACCGGGCATTCGGAAAGGACCGAAACCCCTTTGGCCAGCGGGAACAACTCATGGGCCTCTTCCAGCAGGGTCTTGAGTTTCTTGTCGCCGCCGTACACGATGTCCTTCTCCTGGAAATCGGAGGTGAACTGCATCGGAAAGCTGGTAACGCCGGTGATGCCGCTCATCATATTGCGGCGGGTGCCCCAGGAGTACCAGCCGCAGCCGACCGGACCATGGGAGACGTGAACCATGTCGCGGATCGGTCCCCAGACAACCCCTTTGGCGCCGGCATAGGCGCAACCGCGGGCGCTCATGACGCCGGGGACGGTCTTCTTGTTGGACTTGACGCAGGCCGAACCGGATGCCGGGTCATTGGCGCCCAGATGCGGGGCGCGCTTCTTCTTGGCCTTTTCGGGGTATGCCGCCAGGGTTTCGGCGATCAAAGCTTCCGTCGTCTCCTTGGTGATACCTTCAACTTTTCGTATCTTTTCTGACATAATAGGTCTCCTCTGATTATGAGAGGCAAATCCAGCCTCTGCTGTATGCCCCCGGAACTAGGCTGCTGCCTCTGCCACGCCGACGATGCTCTCGTCCTCGACCTCCATGATGCCGAATTCCATCAGCAACTCTTCCAACTCTTCCATCTCCAGCGGGGTCGGAACCACCAGCATCTTGTTATCGGCGATCTTCTGGGCCAGGGCACGGTACTCCTGGGCCTGCTTGTGCTCGGGCGAGTATTCGATGACCGTCATGCGGCGCAGTTCGGCGCGCTGCACCTGATTGTCGCGGGGCACGAAGTAGATCATCTGGGTGCCGAGCCGTTTTGCCAGGGCCTCGATCAGTTCGTCCTCACGGTCGGTGTTGCGGGAATTGCAGATGAGCCCCCCAAGGCGGACCTTGCCGGAAGAAGCGTATTTGAGGATACCCTTGGCGATATTGTTGGCGGCGTACATGGCCATCATTTCGCCTGAGGTGACGATATAGATTTCTTCGGCCTTGTTCTCGCGGATCGGCATGGCGAACCCGCCGCAGACAACGTCGCCGAGAACGTCGTAGAAGACGAAATCCAGGTCCGGGGTATAGGCGCCGTTCTCTTCCAGGAAGTTGATGGCGGTGATGACGCCGCGGCCGGCGCAGCCGACGCCCGGCTCGGGACCGCCGGACTCTACGCATTTCACGTCGCCGAAACCGACCTTCATGACGTTCTCCAGCTCCAGGTCTTCCACCGTGCCCAGTTCGCGCACCAGGTCCATAACCGTCGCCTGAGCCTTGGCGTGGAGGATGAGGCGGGTAGAGTCGGCTTTGGGGTCGCACCCAACGATCATGACCTTCTTGCCGATGGATGCCAGACCGGCCACCGTGTTCTGTGTCGTGGTCGATTTGCCGATGCCGCCCTTGCCGTAGATTGCGATCTGTCTCATGATACTGCTCCTTTCGCTCACCAATCCGTGAGCCTTCGTGATTTGTTCGGGGCAATTAAAAAAGGCGCCCCATTCCCCTGAATGGCGGCGCCTTTGCCGGATTCCGTTGTCTGCTTGTTCAAAGTCTGTCAGATACCTTATGTCTTGGCATATTGCATCCTGCATGCCAATTTGTAATTAGCTGTTTTCTCTACATTTACAGAAACAGGCCCCTCACATTTGCCGGGTAACGCCCCTTCGTTGCACCTTTTTTATGCACAACTGCATAATCCCCTCCTCCCGAGCCCCAAGCAGATGTGCCCACAAAAAAGGCACCGATGGCGGTGCCTTTGTGTGCAGCAGATTTCAGCATAGAAGGGGAGGATCAGGCGGCCTCCTTCATACCATACAGTTTGATCAACTGGTTGTTGTTGAGCGGCCGCCGCGTCTGCTGGGCAATCTTTCTCACCTTGTCCATCAGGTGCATGGCCTCGGCACGACTGATGGAGATCCCCATGTCCTTGTACCGTTCGATCAGGCCGCTGGTGCCGGAGTGCTTGCCCACCACGATCTGGCGTTCGAGCCCCACCTCGGCCGGATCGAAGCCTTCGTAGTTCCGGGGATCCTTGATCACGCCGTCGGCATGCAGGCCGGATTCGTGGGCAAAGACCCGTTCGCCTACCACCGCTTTCCAGGCCGGTAGCGGCCGATTGGAGGCCTTGGCCACGAACAGGGACAGCTCCCGGAAGCGGTGGGTATCGATGCCGGTGTCGATGCCGCTGGCATGCTTGAGCCCCATCACCACCTCCTCCAGTGCCGCATTGCCGGCCCGTTCCCCCAGGCCGTTGACCGTCGTGTTGACGAACTGCGCCCCGGCGCGGATACCGGCAATGGCGTTGGCGGTGGCCATCCCCAGGTCGTTATGGGTGTGGACCTCGATGGGCAGTTCGGGCACGGCCGTGCGCAGGGCATGCACCTTGTCGAAGGTGCCGAAGGGATCGAGGATGCCCAGCGTGTCGCAAAAACGGAAACGGTCCCCCCCCATGGCCCACGTGATCTGCATCAATTCGATGAGAAAGGGGATATCGGCCCGGCTGGCGTCCTCCCCCCCGACCGAGACGTACAATCCCTTCCCCTTGGCGAATCCCAGGGCCACCTTGAGCTGTTCCTTGACCCATTCCCGGGTCTTTCTGATCTTGTTGCGGATCATGACGTCCGAAACCGACAGGGAGATGTCCACTGCCGTGACGCCGCTGTCGATGCTGGCCTGGATATCCGGCACCGTGGCCCGGTTCCAGGTGATCAGCCGGGCATTGAGCCCCAGGTCCACCAATGCCTTGACGTCGCTCTGTTCGTCCTTGCCCATGGCCGGAATGCCGCATTCCAGCTCCTGTACGCCGATGGAGTCGAGCATGCGGGCAATGGCTACCTTGTCGCGCCTGCTGAAAACCACGCCGGCGGTCTGTTCACCGTCCCGCAGGGTAGTATCGTCAATGATGATGGCTGGCTCGTTCATAATTGCCTCCTTATCTCTTCATCCGCAACTGCCCATGGTTGCCAGGCCGTAGATGTACTCCGGACGGTAATCCGGCTTGACGCCGGCATACATGAGGACATTGGTGCCGTGATCCCTGAAGCCCCGTTCCTGGAGCAGCGCAACCGCGCCCGAGTTGCAGGCCGGGGTGTCGATATAGACGGTGGCGCCGGCAGGCAGGCTGCTCAGGGCCTCGTCCAGCAGCCGCGCGGCCCGATCCGGCGAAACAGCACCGAACGGCCCCACCTGTACCGCCTGGCCGCAGGGCTGAATAACCGCAAAGGCGGAATCCGCGGCCAGCACCGTCCCGCGCCGGCACGTGGCGGCGAGCAGGACGTCACGCCGGTCCCCCCAGCCGAGCCGGTCAAGGGCCGCGTCCCACGCCCCTGCCGCGGCGGGCGGGGTGCCGGTTGGCGCGCCGGCCCTGCCGGTCCAGCGGATGATGGTGTCGGTGCTGTTGAATCCGTGTTTTTCATACAGGGCCTTGCCCATTTTCGAGGCGGTCAGCCAGAAGGTCGCGACACCGGCGGTCCGCAGGCTGTCAAAGGCCCCGAGGAACAGCGCCTCGCCGATGCCGGTGCCGCGGCAGCTCCGATCGACGATAAGGTTGCCGATCCAGCCGCTGGAATCATGGCGCAGGGAGGTCACGAAGCCGACGGCAGCACCCGACTCGTCCCGTGCCGAGAGACAGCCGTCGGGGAAGGTAGACAGCAGGAAATCGAATTCCCACGGTTCCGCCACCCAGTTTTCCCCGGCAGCCAGCCTCAGAAAGCGAGGCACATCCTCTTTGCGAAACGGCTCGATGGTCATGCGCGGTTGCTCCTTGCCCCTATGCTTGCGCCGGCACCGCGCAGGCGGATTCTCCGACCGTCACATCCTGCCCGATCAGGCCAATGGCGTCGGCGCGGCACTGTTTGCAGTGGCTGAACTGGCCGATGATGGTCTCGTTGGCCTTGCGCACCTCCGCCAGCCGCTGCTCGTCGGGCGGTTCGATATGGGCCAGCTCCGCCTGGGGAATGAGCGGCATGATGTTCATCACAAAGGCGCCCAGTTTTTTGACCCGTTCGGCGATCAACGGTATCTGGTCATCGTTGATCCCCGGCACCAGCACACTGTTGACCTTGATGGTGAGCCCCAGCTCGGCGGCCCGCTTCAGGCCTTCGAACTGGTTGGCGATCAGGATGTGCGCCCCTTCCACACCGCTATAGTGGTGGCCGTGATAGATGACATGGCGGTAGATCTGGGCTCCGACCTCCGGATCGACGGCGTTGATGGTGACGGTCAGGCTGTGCAGCCCCATCTCGTACAGGCGGTCGATGGACTCGGGGAGCAGCAGACCGTTGGTGCTCATGCACAGCATGAGGTGCGGAAACTCCTTTTTGACCAGTTCGAAGGTTTCAAAGGTCTGTTCGTTGGCCAGCGGGTCGCCGGGGCCGGCAATGCCGATGACCTTGATGATCGGCCCCACCACCGGGCTGGCCATCACCTCCCGCACCTTGACGATCGCTTCCTGGGGGGTCAGCAGGCGGCTGGTCACACCGGGGCGGGATTCGTTGGCGCAGTCGTGTTTGCGGGTGCAATAACCGCACTTGATGTTACACTGGGGGGCCACCGCCAGATGCATGCGGCCGTTTTTGTGATGGTTGCCGCCAAAGCAGGGGTGCCCTTGAATTTTGTTCTTCATGTCACATGCACTCGCCATGGGTATGCTCCTTTCAAACAAAAAGCCTGCGGCTCTCTCCGCAGGCTCCGTTGCCTTGACGCTGAGTTGGTTTCGTTTGTTCCCTGAATCGCCCTACGCTGATGGGTAAGGCATAGAGTGTGCCAGAGGCGCGTCATATTTAAAATTATGCCGCAAAGGCTCATATAACGGCCCATTGCAGCCGGCTATCCCTGGCCGGCCCCGCCCGATGGCGGCGGATCGGTCCGAAATAATGCCCATTTTTTAAGCATCCATATTATTTTTGGCATTGTGGTTTCGCTTTTGCAGGCCTAGATGAGGATACGTTGAAATTCTGCCCATTCCCCTCTGGACGGTTGCCCCATGCACAACCCGTACAATCGCGCAGAAGTCAGCAGCAGAGCCACTGCGGCCTTTATCGGCATGGCCATCGGCGACGCCCTCGGCGCGACGGTGGAGTTCATGACGGCGTCGGAGATTGCCGCAAAATACGGCACCTTCAAGGACATCTCCGGCGGCGGCTGGCTTCGGCTGAAGCCGGGACAGGTAACCGACGACACCGAGATGGCCCTCTGCATCGCCCGGGCAATTGTGGAAAACCAGGGATGGTCCGTGGCGGCGATCGCCCGCAATTTCGCCGCCTGGCTCAAATCCCGGCCGGTGGATTGCGGCGACACCTGCCGCAAGGGTATCCGCGCCTACATGCTGAACGGCACCCTGGAAGCGCCCCCGAACGAGTGGGACGCCGGCAACGGTGCAGCCATGCGGATCGTGCCGGCGGCGATCTTTTCCCTCCCCGACGGCGAACTGCTGAAAAAGTATGCCCTCGAACAGGCGCACATCACCCACAACAACCCCTTGTCCGACGCGGCCTGCGTCTGCCTGGGCGAGATGCTGCACCTGGCGATCTGCGGCGCCTCCCGGGCCCGCCTGCGCCGCCAGGCCGACGACCTCGTGGCCCGGTTCCCCACCTTTCACTTCGAGCCCTACCACGGGTTGGCCACCGGCTACGTGGTGGATACGCTCCAGACCGTCTTTCACTGGTTTTTCAAGGGGAAGAGTTTCGAGGAGTGCGTCGTGGGGACCGTCAACCAGGGGGCTGACGCGGATACGACCGGGGCCATTTGCGGCATGCTGGCCGGTGCCTACTACGGGATGGAGGGGATTCCCCAGCGCTGGCTGAAGAAGATGGACAGGAACGTGATTGCCGAGATCACCACGCTGACCGGACGGCTGATTAGCGCCTGCCCGGCGGGCGGGATGATGCAGACCTGAATCACCTTGAGCTGGACCCAGGTTGTTCAAAAATAGTCAGATCGTCGTACCCGTTAGACAAGCCCTGCGGAGGCCCTCACCCGGCCTTTGGTCACCCTCTCCCGGAGGGAGAGGGTGACGGTATCCCTTCTCCCTTTGGGAGAAGGATAGGATGAGGGGCGCTGCGCCGCACAAGGATACTTTCGAGGGCGAAGGCCTGATGGCTGTTTTTCAACAACCTTTTAGGATGCCGTCCGCCACCTGGCGCAGGCTCTTGCGCTTGTCCATGGCCAGCTTCTGCATGGCGCGATAGGCGTCCGCTTCGCTCAAACGCTGCTTTTCCATCAGCGTCCCCTTGGCCTTCTCAATCACCTTGCGGTTCTCGATGGTTTCCTTGAGGTCCTCGATCTTTTCCTTGAGGTCCTCCACCTGCTCGGTATGGGCCAGGGCGATCTCGATCGCCGGGATGAGGTCCTGCTCCCGGAGCGGCTTGGTTAAAAAAGCGGCAATCCCGCTCTCCGCTGCCCGTTTCGCGGTCTGGGCATCGAAGCAGTTGGTCAGGAGCATGATGGGGATCTTGAGCTTTTTCTTGATCTCTTTCGCCGCGGTTATGCCGTCCATTACCGGCATGGCCACATCCAGCACCGCCATATCGGGAAAGCTCGCCATGGCCATTTCCACGGCGCTTTTGCCGTCGCCGCACTCCAGCACATCCTCGAAGCCAAGCTCCATGAGCATGGTCTTCAGGCTCATCCTGATGATCGGTTCGTCGTCGCATATCAAAACTGTTTTCATGTATCACCCTCCCGGTAACCATCGGATATGGATTTGTTGTGCATCTAATATGCCAGTTGCACGGAAAAGGCCCCGGCATTTACTGCCGGGGCCCCGAATTTGCACAATTGTTTCAGTCCTTTATCCGGTCAGCTATCTGAGCGCCGCCTCGGCCAGCACCTCTGCCACATCGCGCACCTTGACGCTGTCGGCCTTCACGTCCTTGAGCCCGTCCTCGAACATGGTCAGGCAGTACGGGCAGGAAACGCAGATGGTGTCAGGCTTCTCTTCCAGCGCCTCCTTGACCCGCGTAAGGTTGATCCGCTCGCCGGTATGCTCTTCCATCCACATCCTGCCGCCGCCGGCCCCGCAGCAGAAGGCGTTGTTGCGGTTGCGCCCCATCTCGGCCGGGGCGGCCCCGGTGGCCAGTTCGATCACCTCGCGGGGGGCGTCGTACACGTCGTTGTGCCTCCCCAGGTAGCAGGAGTCGTGGAACACGGTAGCTCCCAACTCCGCGGAAGACCCCTCCAGTTTGAGACGGCCGTCCTGCACCAGGTTGCGCAGCAACTCGCTATGGTGAATCACCTCCAGTTCGAGCCCGTACTGTTGGTAATCGTTTTTCAGGGTCGAGAAACAGTGGGGGCACTGGGTGATAACCTTCTTGACGCCCCGCTCGGTGAAGATCCGTACGTTCTCCCTGGCCATGCGGTCAAAGACGTACTCGTTGCCCAGGCGGCGCAGGCTGTCGCCGCAGCATTTCTCGTCCTTGCCCAGAATGCCCCAGGAGACGCCGGCCTTGTCCAGCAACTGGGCCAGGGCCACGCTGACGTGCTTGCTGCGCGAGTCGAACGAGCCGGCGCAGCCGACGTAGAGCAGGTATTCGGTGGTCGCCTTGTCGAAGGGCTTGACCTCCATCTGGGCACACCACTTGGTACGCTCCGACGGGGCGATGCCCCAGGGATTGCTGCGCCCCTCCATGTTCTCGAACAGGTTGAGCAACTCCTCGGGGAAGCGGGCCTCGTTCTCCACCAGGTGGCGGCGCATCTTGACGATCTTGGGCATCTGCTCGATGAAGACCGGGCAGGCCTCCATGCAGGCCCCGCAGGTGGTGCAGCCCCAGATGACCTCCTCCGTGACGCTCCCCTCGCCCCCGTCGCCGATCAGGGACGTGGCCGGCGCCGCCCCCTGTTTGAGCAGTGCGCCGTTCTCCAGCAGATTGACCTTGATGTCGTGGACAACTGCCCGCGGATTGAGCGGCTTGCCGGTGATATTGGCCGGGCAGACCTTCTGGCACCGGCCGCATTCGGTACAGGCCATGGAGTCCAGCAGGTCCTTCCAGGTGAAGCGGTCCGCCTGGGCGACGCCAAAGGTATTGCCGCTGACGAACTCCTCGCGGGGCTGGGTATTGGGTTTCTCCAGCCGCCGGAAGAAGCAGTTGGGGATGGCGGTCAGGATGTGCATGTGCTTGCTGTGGGGCAGATAGCACATGAAGATCAGGAGCGCGGCGGCATGGGCCCACCAACTGACGCCGAACACCAGGACGCCGGCGGAGGGAGCTATCAGGCCTGCCACGACGCTTGAAACCGGCATATAGGTGTGGGCGATGGCGAGAAAATTCTCCGGCAGGCGGGAGATCCTGGCCCCATTGATGCCGAAGTTGGCCATCATCAGGGTGGCGATCAGCGCCAGGATAAAGAACGCCTCCATGGTGCGGGCTCCGGGATAGGGGGGCGCGACGATCCGCCTGACCATGGCGATGGCCACTGCCACGAGGGCCAGGAGCGACACGATGTCGATCACCAGCAAAAGCGGGAAGTAGATGCCGTCAGGCAGGTGCGACAGGCTGATGGACGGGAAGACGCCGTGCAGCAGGAACTCGGTGTTGGAGATCAGGAGAATGATGAACGACCAGAAGATGACGAAATGATTGAGGCCGAACGGCTTGGCCAGGACCCGCTTCTGGCCGAAGGCGTACAGCAGCATCTCGCCGATGCGGGTGCCGATGTTGTCGAAGCGGTTTTCCGCTTGGCCTACGGCCACCAGGCTGAACCTGCGCCAGCATCCCCAGGCAAAGATGCCGAGGGAGACGATCAAAAGGGGAGTGAATATGGTCGGGTTGGGTGTCATAAGGCCTCACATCAAAAGCTTTTCACCACGGAGGACACGAAGGAACAGCAAAACAACGTAACAGAATGAACGTAAAGCAGGTTTTACGATGGTATCCCGTTCATCCTGCGCATCCATGTACCTGTCTAGATGCTTTTCCTCAGTGTCCCTCCGTGTCCTCCGTGGTAATGCTCTGTTATTTTTGTGTTTGTTTCTTCAATTCCCGGATACGTTTCGTTATGGCCGGCACCACCTGGAACAGGTCGCCGACGATGCCGTAGGTGGCGACCTCGAAGATCGGCGCCTGGCGGTCGCGGTTGATGGCGATGACCATGTCCGAGTCCTGCATGCCGACCAGGTGCTGAATGGCGCCGGAGATGCCGCAGGCGATGTAGATCTTGGGGCGGACGGTCTTGCCGGTCTGGCCGACCTGGCGGTCACCCGGCATCCACCCGGCATCCACGGCGCTGCGGGAGGCACCCACCACGCCGCCCAACTCCTCGGCCAGTTCCTGCAGGATGGCGAAGTTTTCAGGCGCCATCATGCCACGGCCGCCGGAGACGATGAAGTCGGCGCCGGTGATGTCCACATGGCTCTTGCTCTTGGCATCATGGATGATCTCGATGACCTTGGTGAGGATGCTCTCCTCCGGGACCACGAAGTCCACCCGGACGACGGTCCCCGTGGCGCCCTCCTTCCGTTCCGGCATCGGCATCACGTTGGGGCGGACCGTGGCCATCTGGGGGCGGAACTTGTCGCACATGATGGTCGCCATGATGTTGCCGCCGAAGGCCGGGCGGGTCTGCATCAGGTTGCGTTTGTCGTCGATATCCAGACCGGTGCAGTCGGCGGTCAGCCCCGTGGCCACGCGGGTCGCGACGGCCCCGGCCAGGTCGCGCCCCATGCCGCTGGCGCCCATGAGGATGACTTCCGGCTTGTAGGTGGCGATCAAATGGCAGCAGGCCTCCAGGTACGCCTCGGTGCGATAGTTGCGGTACACCGGCGCATCCACCAGATAGGCCTTGGCAGCCCCGTGGGCGAAGGCCTCGGTACAGAGATGCTCCACATTTTCACCGATCACCAGGGCGCACAATTCCACCCCCAGGGAAGCGGCCAGCCGAGCCCCCGCCCCGAGCAGCTCCCACGAGACCTTGGCCGGCTCCCCCTCGGTCTGCTCCACGAAGACCCAGACTCCCCGGTAGGCGGCCAGCTTTTGGGCCAGGGCCGCGGCCTCCTCGTCCACCTCTTCTTCGGCCGGGGCTGCGGCGGCCGCCAGTTGCTCCAGGATCTTCAGCTCTTCAGGGGTGAAGAACATCTCCAGGGCGCTGGCCGGGCAGATCTTGACGCACTTGATGCAGCCGATGCATTTTTCCGGGATGACGATCGGTTCGCCGGCATCGTTCATCTCGATGGCATTGACCGGGCAGACGCTCTGGCAGCGGGCGCCGCAGGCAATACATTTGCCCTCCAGCAGGCGCGCCTTGCCGCGGGGTTTTTTCACTTTCGGTTGTGGTTCGGTCATGTCGGGAAACCTTTTTTTATAAAGATAAAATCTGTCTCTCACAGAGCTCACGGAGGCACAGAGAGAACCTTTTTAACTAAGAACTTTAAAACAAATTACCTTAAGCTAACCTGACTGTTTTTTCCTTCTTTTAGGTTTTCTCCGAGTCTCTGTGCCTCTGTGAGAGAACGCTTTACAGTGGCAGCATATCCTTTGCCAGCAGCTTGTCGATCAACAGCGCCGCCGTCCCCTCGGGATCGGCGTAGCCGTCTCCCAGGATCTCCCCCTTGGCCCGTTCCGGCGAAAAGATCTTGCTGACCCAGGTGGGCGACCCCTTGAGGCCGATGGACTGCTCGTCCAGCTTGAGGACCTGGTTGTTCCAGACCTCCACCCGGGCATCGGCCGCGGCCAGACGCATGGGGACGCGGGGATAGCGCGGCCGGTTCAGTTCGCGCACCACGGTCAGCATGGCGGGCAGGGGCGCCTCCACGATCTCGTGGCGCCCCTCCAGCTTGCGGCTGACCCGGATGCGTTTGCCCTCCACGTTCAGGTTGTCGATGCGGTCCACCAGGGTGAGCTGATGATAGGCAAGCCGGGTGGCGATGCCGGGGCCGACCTGGGCCGTATCGCCGTCAATGGTCTGCTTGCCGCACAATACCAGGCCGACCTCGTCCACCTCGCTGTTCAGCTTGCGGATTGCCGCCGAAAGGACATTGCTGGTGGCCAGGGTATCGGCACCGCCGAAGACCCGGTCGGAGAGCAGGATGGCCATATCGACCCCCAGGGCCAGGGCCTTTCTCAGGGTCGCCTCGGCATTGGGCGGCCCCATGGAGAGGACGGCGACCCGGCACCCGAAGCGGTCCTTCAGACGGAGCGCCTCTTCCAGGGCATGGGTATCATAGGGGTTGACGATAAAGGGGATGCCCTCGCGCACCAGGGTGTTGGTGACCGGATCGATCTGCACCTGGGTGGTGTCGGGGACCTGTTTGATACAGGCAACTACGAGCATGGATGAAGTTCTCCTGCAGTGCCTCACGGCGAAATTTGAAAAAGAATAAAGCCCGGCACTCTGGTCAATGCCGGGCTTCGGTGCCCAATCTCGAATCCCGCCACAGACGGAATGGAGTTTAGCATGAGCAGGAAGCATGCCGATTTGACCCACGTCAAAAGTATACACAACCCCATAAAGACCAAGTCTGCTGCTACGTTAAGGGGTTGCCACGGGCAACACGCCTGCAGGGGATCGCCCGAATGCGGGTTCCCCTGGGAAGCGACGCCCTCCTGTTGTGCATTTTTTGGCGCCAAACGCCCAAAAAAGATGCACGAAGGGTAAAAAAAGTCTGCCAGCCGTGACTGAACCGGCAACAGCTCAAAAGAACAATCGTGGCAATGAGTGCCGCACCCATTGATGCACAATATTTAAACACGTGATTAATAAATTTGCAATAAATCCTGTTTTCGCATACAATGTGCCACATTTTTAATCACTGGAGGGGTCATGGCAAAGCTCGATGAGAAACTTGAAGGCATTTACCAAGAGGTCTTGAAGCGCAATCCCGGCGAGGCGGAGTTCCATCAGGCGGTTCTGGAGGTTCTGGAGTCCCTGGGGCCGGTCGTCAGCAAGCATCCCGAGTACCTGGAACGCAAGATCATCGAGCGCATCTGCGAACCGGAGCGCCAGATCATTTTCCGCGTTCCCTGGCAGGATGACAAGGGAAAAGTGCATATCAACCGGGGTTTCCGCGTTGAATTCAACAGCGCCCTGGGACCCTACAAAGGCGGCTTGCGCTTCCACCCCTCGGTCTATCTGGGGATCATCAAGTTCCTCGGTTTCGAGCAGATCTTCAAGAATTCGCTCACCGGCATGCCCATCGGCGGCGGCAAGGGGGGTTCCGATTTCGACCCGAAGGGCAAGTCCGATGACGAGGTCATGCGCTTCTGCCAGAGTTTCATGACCGAACTCTACCGCCATATCGGCGAGCATACGGATGTGCCGGCCGGCGACATCGGCGTGGGGGGCAGGGAGATCGGCTACATGTTCGGCCAGTACAAGCGGATCACAAACCGCTGGGAGGCGGGCGTCCTCACCGGCAAGGGGCTCAAGTTCGGCGGTTCCCTGGTGCGCACCGAGGCGACCGGCTACGGTGCCTCCTTTTTCATCAACGAGGCGCTCAAGACCCGCAGGGACTCGTTCGACGGCAAGACCTGCCTGGTCTCCGGCTCCGGCAACGTGGCCATCTACACCATAGAAAAGATCCACCAACTGGGCGGCACCTGCATCGCCTGCTCCGACTCCAACGGGGTCATCATGGACGAAAAGGGGCTGGACGTGGAGTTGATCAAGCAGCTGAAAGAGGTGGAGCGGCGGCGCATCCAGGATTACGCTTCCTTCCACAAACACGCCAAATACGTACCCAACGGCAACATCTGGGAGATCCCCTGCCAGGTGGCCATGCCCTCGGCCACCCAGAACGAGATCAACGGCAAGGATGCGGCCACCCTGGTGAAAAACGGCTGCCTCGCCGTGGGCGAGGGGGCCAACATGCCCACCACCCCGGAGGGGGTCAAGGTATTCCTGGACGCCGGCATCGTCTACGGACCCGGCAAGGCGGCCAACGCCGGCGGGGTCGCCACATCGGCCCTGGAAATGCAGCAGAATGCCCAGCGCGACTCGTGGCGGTTCGACTACACCGAGAAGAAACTGGAAGACATCATGGTCAACATCCACCAGCTCTGCCACGACATCGCAGAGGAGTACGGGGCGCCGGGCAACTACGTCCTCGGCGCCAACATCGCCGGCTTCACCAAGGTTGCCGACGCCATGGTGGCCCACGGCCTCGTGTAGCCGCCCGTCGGCCCTTTTCCCACAGCCCGGCCCGATGGCCGGGCTTTTTTCGTTGACGCGCCCCCCTCCAGCGACTAAAAAAGAACCATGAATCTCCTTACCAACCTCAACCCACCCCAGAAAGAGGCCGTGCTCCACGGCGAGGGGCCGCTCTTGATCCTGGCCGGGGCCGGATCGGGCAAGACCCGCGTCATCACCCACCGCATCGCCCACCTGATCCGGGAGCGGGGCGTCCACCCCCGGAACATCCTGGCCGTAACCTTCACCAACAAGGCCGCCAACGAGATGGCCGAACGGGTGAGAAAACTGCTCGGCGGCGGGGAAGTGCCCCAGATATCCACCTTCCATGCCGCCTGCGGCCGCATCCTCCGCAGCCAGATCCACCATCTGGGTTTCGAGTCGTCCTTTGCCATCTACGACGACAAGGACTCCGAGCGGCTCCTGAAGGATGTGCTGGCCGAACTGGACCTGGACGACAAACGCTTCCCCCCCAAGACCATCGGCGCCAAGATCGACGACTTCAAGAACCGGGGCCTGTTCCCCGAGGACCTGGACGCTGTGGCCACCGGCGACATCTTCAACGAGCGACTGGTGCGGATCTATGCCGCCTACCAGGAGCGGCTGAAGAAGTGCAACGCCCTGGACTTCGGGGACATGCTGATCCAGACCGTCCGCCTGCTGGCCGATTTCCCCGAGGTGCGCCACTCCTACCAGGAGCGTTTCCAGTGGATTCTGGTGGACGAATACCAGGATACCAACCCGGTGCAGTACCGCCTGATCAAACTCCTGGCCGGCGAGCGGCGCAACCTGTGCGTGGTGGGGGACGACGACCAGTCCATCTACTCCTGGCGCGGGGCCGACATCCGCAACATCCTGGAGTTCGAAAAGGATTTCCCCGGCGTGCGCGTGGTCCGGCTGGAACAGAACTACCGCTCCACCGCCACCATCCTCAAGGCGGCGGGCGAGGTGGTCAGACACAACTTCGGCCGCAAGGGCAAGACCCTCTGGACCGAGAATCCGGCCGGAGAGAACATCCGGTACCTGCGGGTGGAATCGGACCGGGAGGAGGCGCGCACCGTGTGCCGCGAAATCTCCCGCCTGCGGACAAGCGGCGTCCCCCTGGAGGAGATGGCGGTCTTCTACCGCACCAACGCCCAGTCGCGCCAGGTGGAAGAGGCGCTGGTCGCCGAGGCGCTCCCCTACCACATCGTGGGGGGCGTGAGGTTCTACGCCCGCATGGAGGTCAAGGATATCCTGGCCTACCTGCGCGTGCTGGACAACCCGGCCGACGAGATCTCCCTGAAACGGGTCATCAACGTCCCGGCCCGGGGCATCGGCACCGCCACCATCGACAAGATCGGCCTCCAGGCCGCCCGGGGGGGATCAGCATGTACGCCGCCCTGCAGGATGCCGCCGAGAGCGGCCTCCTGGGGAGCGGCCCCCGGGGCAGGGTTGCGGCCTTTGCCGCCATGATGGAACGTTTCCGGGAAACCGGCCCGTCCCTGGACCTACCGGAACTGGCCCGTATGGTGATGGAGGAGAGCGGCTACCTGACCCGGCTCAAGGAGAGCCGGGACGAGGAGGATGCGGAACGGTTGGAGAACCTGGAGCAGCTCTTGGCAGCCATGGAGGAGTTCTGCGAGAAGAACCCCGAGACCGGCCTGTCCGAGTTCCTGGAGCAGGTATCCCTGGTGTCGGACCTGGAGCAGGGGGAGCAGGGCAAGCCCTCGGTGACGCTCATGACCCTGCATGCGGCCAAGGGGCTGGAATTCAGGGCGGTCTTCATGATCGGCATGGAAGAACGCCTCTTTCCCCACGTGCGCGCCCTGGACGACCTGGACGGCATGGAGGAGGAGCGGCGCCTCTGCTACGTCGGCATGACCCGCGCCCGGGAGCGGCTCTACCTGCTGAACGCCCGGCGGCGCTACCTGTTCGGCCAGGACCAGTCCAACCCTCCCTCCCGCTTTCTCAAGGACATACCGGGGGAATTGCTGGATGAGGAGGGAACCGGAGGGGGGAGCGGGTACCGGACGGAGCGGCCGTTCGGACAGACGCAGGCTCCCCGGCAGGAATATGCCGCAAGCCACAACCTGACCGCGGCCGCGCAGTTCAGCCACACCAACGAGGTCGAGATCGTCCCCGAGCCGCCGGAGGAGTACGGCGAGGTCTTTGTGGGCATGAAGGTGCGCCACGCCAAGTTCGGCCTGGGCACCATCAGGAAGATCGAGGGGAGCGGCGAAGCCCAGAAGGCCATCGTCTGGTTCACCTCGGCCGGCCCCAAGAAGCTCCTGCTCCGGTTCGCCGGTCTGGAACGGGCCTAGGCCCGTTCAATCACCCCTCGCCCAGCACCGCTTTCCGATAGCTCGCCAACAGGTCCGGGTCATCGTTGGAACCGTGGTGGTGGACCTGTCGCCAGCGACCCTCCATGAGCCGGAAGATCCGGCTCGTCCGGATGGCCATGGGGGGGCGTGCCGCCCGTACCGAATTCCCCCGCCGCCGGAAAGCGGCCAGCCTTTTTCCGGATTTGTGCCGATATTGCAGCAGGATAACCGGCATCCCCTTATACCATTTTAATACATCCCCCTCTTGCCACGTCACGGTTTCCGGCTACAATTTTCCTGCAGCGTCCTCTCCGCTTCTCGCCCCGTGGATATATCCGGAATAAAGGAGGAAACCGTGATCACCTTTTCCCTGAATGGCACGAAACAATCCGTGGAACTGAGCCCCGACACCCCGCTCCTCTGGGTGCTGCGGGACCACCTGCATCTCACCGGCACCAAGTTCGGCTGCGGCGAGGGGCTGTGCGGCGCCTGCACGGTCCACATCGACGGCCGGGCGGAGCGCTCCTGCATCACGCCGCTGTCCGAGGTGCAGGGCAAAAAGGTCACCACCATCGAGGGGATCGCCGCAAACCATCCCGTGAAAAAGGCCTGGCTGGCGGACGAGGTATCCCAGTGCGGCTACTGCCAGCCGGGGCAGATCATGAGCGCCGTGGCGCTCATGAAAGAGAAGCCCCACCCCACGGATGCGGACATCGACAGCGCCATGAGCGGCAACCTCTGCCGCTGCGGCACCTACGGCCGCATCCGGCGGGCGATCCATACCGCCGCCACGAGCGGGAAGGGAGGAAAGCGGTCATGAGCGAGATCATCAAGCTGAGCCGCCGCGAATTCATCAAGACCGGCCTGCTGGCGGGGGGCGGGCTGGTGCTGGCCTGCCATATCCCCCTGGGGGGCCGCGCCGCGGCCGCAACGACGGCCTTCGCCCCCAACGCCTTCCTGCGCATCGGCAGCGACGACGTCGTGACCATCATCGTCAACAAGTCCGAGATGGGCCAGGGAGTCTACACCTCCCTCCCCATGCTGATCGCCGAGGAGTTGGCCTGCGACTGGCACAAGGTGCGGGTCGAGGCGGCGCCCGTGGCGCCGGAATACAACCATGCCCAGTACGGCCCGTTCATGGTGACCGGCGGCAGCAGCAGCGTGCGCTCCGAATGGGAACGACTCTCCAGGGCCGGCGCGGCGGCCCGCGAGATGCTGGTGGCGGCGGCAGCCAAGGGGTGGCGGGTGGAGCCTGCGGCCTGCCGGGCCGAGAACGGCGTGGTCATCGGTCCCGGCGGCAAGCGCTCCGGCTACGGCAGCCTGGCGGCCCGGGCCGCCAAACTGCCGGTACCCCGGGAGCCGAAACTGAAGGGTGCACAACAGCGGCGCCTGCTCGGCAAGCCGCTCCACCGCCTGGACAGCCCGGCCAAGATCAACGGCACGGCGCTCTTCGGCATCGACGTGCACGTCCCGGGCATGCTGACCGCGGTCATCGCCCGGCCGCCGGTCTTCGGCGGCACGGTGAAGGGGTTCGATGCGCAGAAGGCCCTGGCGGTGCCGGGGGTGAAACAGGTGGTGGCGGTGCCCGCCGGGGTGGCGGTGGTGGCCGATGGCTTCTGGCCGGCCCAGAAGGGGCGCGAACTGCTGGAGATCACCTGGGATGAAGGGCAGTGGGCGCAACTAGCCACGCCGGCCATGCGCGAGGAGTACGCCCGGCTCTCCGCCATGCCGGGTCTGGCGGCGCGCCATGACGGCGATGCCCCGGCCGAACTGGCCAAGGCGGCCCATCCCCTTCGGGCCGAGTACGAGGTGCCCTACCTGGCCCATGCCACCATGGAACCGCTCAACTGCTTCGTGGACCTGAAAAAGGACCGCTGCCTGATCCGCACCGGCTCCCAGTTCCAGACCGTGGACCGCGGCGCCGCCGCCCGGGAGGCCGGGCTCAAGCCGGAACAGGTCAGCCTGGAGACCACCTTCCTGGGCGGGGGGTTCGGCCGGAGGGCCTGCACCGGGTCGGATTTCGTCATCGAGGCGGTGCAGGTGGCCAAGGCGGTCGGGAAACCTGTGAAGGTGATTCGTTCCCGGGAGGACGACATGCGGGCCGGCTACTACCGCCCCATGTGGTATGACCGCATCGCCGCCTGCCTGGACAACGCGGGCTTCCCCCTGGCCTGGCGCCACACCATCGTGGGGCAGTCCATCATCGCCGGCACCCTCTTCGAGTCGGCCATGGTGAAGGAAGGCATCGACCACACCTCGGTGGAGGGGGCCGCCGACACTCCCTATGCCATACCCAACCTGCTCGTGGACCTGCACACCACGAAGAACGGGGTGCCGGTGCTCTGGTGGCGCTCGGTGGGGCATTCCCACAACGCCTTCGTGGTGGAGAGCTTCCTGGACGAACTGGCCCACAGCGCCGGCCGCGACCCCTACCAGTACCGCCGCTCCCTGTTGAAAGGGCACCCCCGCCACCTGGCCGTGCTGCAGGCGGCGGCCGAAAAGGCGGGCTGGGGTACGAAGCTGCCGGCCGGCACCGGCCGGGGCATCGCCGTGCACGAGTCCTTCGGCAGCTTCATCGCCCAGGTGGCCGAGGTTTCCCTGGATGCCGCGGGGCAGGTGCAGGTCCATCGCGTCGTCTGCGCCATCGACTGCGGCCGGACCGTCAACACTGACACCATCGCGGCCCAGATGGAATCGGGCATCGTCTTCGGGCTCTCGGCGGCCCTCTACGGGGCCATCACCCTCAAGAACGGCCGGGTGGAACAGGGCAACTTCGACACCTACCCGCTGGTGCGCATGCAGGGTTCCCCCCGGGTGGAGGTGCACATCATCCCCAGCGACGAGCCGCCCGGCGGCGTGGGGGAACCGGGCGTGCCCCCCATCGCGCCGGCCGTGGCCAACGCCCTGTTTGCCGCCACGGGCGCCCGGGTGCGTTCGCTCCCCCTGACGCCGGAGAAGGTAGCGGCCGCCCGGGGCACGGCATGACCGACCTGGACATCTACGAGGAGATGGTACGGCTCGCCCGGTTGGGCGAGCCGTTTGCCCTGGCCACCGTCATCGCCCACAGCGGCTCGTCGCCCCGCAAATCCGGCGCCAAGATGCTGGTGCGCCGCGACGGGACGGCCGTGGGGAGCGTGGGGGGCGGCAGGGTGGAGCTGGAGAGCGTCCGGGCCGCCCTGGCCGCCCTCGGCGACGGCGGGCCGCGCACGCTCCCCTTTGTGCTGACCGAGGAGCAGGGCTTTGCCTGCGGCGGCAGCATGACGGTCTTCATCGAGCCCCAGGGGCGCCGGCCGCTCCTGGTCATGTTCGGGGCCGGCCACGTGGGCAGGGCCGTCACGCTGCTCGCCCACACCTGCGGCTTCCGCGTGACCGTGGTTGACGACCGTCCCGACTGCAGCACCCATGCCCTGCTTCCCGGGGCCGACGCCATCGTCTGCGCCCCGGTGAAGGAGGCCTTCGGGCACCTGGCGCTCGACCGGGAGAGCTTCGTGGTGATCGCCACGCCGGGGCACCTGCACGACTTCGACGCCGTGCGGGGATGCCTGGCCACCGAGGCCGGGTTCGTGGGTCTGCTGGGGAGCCGGCGCAAGCGGGAGACCCTGCTGGCGCTCCTGGAGCAGGAGGGGTTTGGCGAGGAGCAGCGGAGGCGGATCGTCACCCCGGTCGGCCTGGACATCGGCGCCCAGACCCCGGAGGAGATCGCGGTCAGCATCGTGGGCGAACTGATCCGGCTCAGGAGGAAGCCGTGACGGGCCGTGCCGGTGCGATCCTCCTGGCCGCCGGCCTTTCCCGGCGCATGGGGACCTGCAAGCAGCTGCTCCCCCTGGGCGGCAAGACGGTCATTGCCCGCTGCCTGGAAGGCCTGCTGGCGGGGGGGGCGGAAGAGGTCGTGGTGGTGGTGGGCCCCCAGGGGGACGCCGTGGCCGGGGAGGCCCGCAGCCACCCGGTCCGCATCGTGCGGACAACGGACCCGGACGGCGACATGGCCTGTTCCGTCAGAACCGGCCGGGCGGCACTGTCTCCCGCCGTCGGCGGGGTCCTCATCGCCCCCTGCGACCACCCCCTGGTCTTGCCCGGGACCGTCGCCGGGTTGCTGGCGGCGCACCGCCGCGACCCGCGGGCCATCATCATCCCCTGCCACGCCGGCCGGCGCGGCCACCCCACCTGCTTCCCCCGCGGGGTTCTCGACGAACTCGACGATACCGGCACCCTGCGCGACCTGGTCCGCCGCGACCCGGCCCGGCTCCGCCATCTGGAAACCGCGGACCGGGGGGTGGTGCTGGACATGGACACCCCCGAGGATTACCAGCGTCTCGTCGAGATCTGGAGAGAACTCAGGGGGTTCAAAAGCGGTCGGGTCACCGCACCCACTCGACAAGCCCCGCGGAGGCCCTCACCCGGCCTTTGGCCACCCTCTCCCGGAGGGAGAGGGTAACGGCATCCCTTCTCCCTTTGGGAGAAGGATAGGATGAGGGGCGCTGCGTCTCCGCGGGCTTTCGAGGCCGGCGGCGAGATGGCTGTTTCTCAAACCTGTCAGTGTATCTGTTCCACCAGGTAGTTCTGGGCCCCCATCTGCTTGATCTGGTCGAGTTGCGCTTCCAGCCAGTCGATGTGCGCCTCCTCCTCCTCCAGGATATCCTCCAGCAGTTCGCGGGTCCCGTTGTCGCCCACCTCCACCGCCAGCCTGATGCTCTCGTTGTACCCCTTGATGGCGGCCTCTTCGGCACTCCAGTCGTTTGCATGCATCTTGGGCACCTCGGCGCCGATATGGATCTTGTTGAGATCGCTGACGATGGGGCGCCCTTCCAGGAAGAGGATGCGGGCAATCAGTTTTTCGGCGTGCTTCATCTCGTCGATGGCGCGCTTCTCGATGGCCTTGTGCAGCCGCTCGTAGTCCCAGTTGTCGCACATCTCCGAATGGACCATGTACTGGTTGATGGCGGTCAACTCCTCTGCCAGGCGCAGATTGAGGTGTTCGATGATCTTGTCGTTTCCTTTCATGGCGGCTGCTCCTTTACCCGGTGGTTTCCTTCGGTCCCGCTCGGGACACCACGTTTATTGAAACATACTTTCCACGCCGGTCAAGTGCCCGCAGCCGTCTCCACAAAAATTTGTTGCCCGGCGCCGTCTCCCGTGCTATCTGGTGCAGTCCATTCCAACACGAGGAGCACCAGCGCGGCGATGATCCATCTCTCCAATATCACCAAGCAGCACGGCTCGCAGGTCCTGTTCCGCGACGCCACGTTCCAGATCCTGCCCGGTACGCGCAACGGCCTGGTAGGGCCGAACGGGGCCGGCAAGACCACCATTTTCCGCATCATCACCGGTGAAGAGGAGGTGGACGGCGGCGAGATCACCTGCGCCAAACGCACCACCATCGGCTATTTCTCCCAGGATGCGGGGGAGATGGCGGGGCGCTCGGCCCTGGAGGAGGTCATGGCCGGTTCGGCGGAAACCATGCGTCTGGCGGCGGAGCTGAAAGAAATGGAAGCGGCCATGTGCCAGCCCCAGTCCGACGACGACATGGCCGCCCTGCTGGAACGCTACGGTGTGGCCCAGGAGGAGTTCGAGCACCGGGGCGGCTACGATCTGGATACCCGTGCCCAGACCGTGCTGACCGGCCTCGGCATCGGCCCGGACCGTTTCCACCATCCGGTGGAGTCCTTCAGCGGCGGCTGGAAGATGCGCATCAACCTGGCGAAGATCCTGACCATCAAACCGGATGTGCTGCTTTTGGACGAACCGACCAACCATCTGGACGTGGAGTCGATCATCTGGCTAGAGGAGTGGCTGGCCAACGACTTCGACGGCGCGCTGCTGATGACCAGCCATGACCGGGACTTCATGAACCGCATCGTCACCCGCATCATCGAGGTGGCCAACAAGACCGTTACCACCTACGGCGGCAATTACGATTTCTACGAACGGGAGCGTGACATCCGCCGGGAGCAGCTCCTGGCCAGCCACCGCCGCCAGCAGGAGATGCTGGCCAAGGAGGAGGAGTTCATCGCGCGCTTCGCCGCCCGCGCCTCCCATGCGGCCCAGGTGCAGTCGCGGGTCAAGAAGATCGACAAGATCGAGCGCATCGAGATCCCCCCGAGGAGCGGGTGGTGCGCTTCGAGTTCAGCGAGCCGCCCCGAAGCGGGGACGACGTGGTGGTGATGGAGGGGCTGGCCAAGAGCTGGCAGTTGCCCGGCGGCGGGGAACACCCGGTTTTCAGCGGGGTGTCCGGCATCATCCGCCGCCAGAACAAGATCGCCGTGGTGGGGGTCAACGGCGCCGGGAAATCCACCTTCCTCAAGGTCCTTGCCGGCCAGACCGGACAGACCGCGGGCCACGTCAACCTGGGGGCCAATGTGGAACTGGGCTATTTCAGCCAGCACGCCATGGACATCCTCGACCCGAAGAAGACCGTCTTCGAAACGGTGCAGGACGCCATGCCCCTGGCCACCATCGGCGTGATCCGCAACCTGCTGGGCGCCTTTCTCTTCCAGGGAGACACGGTGGACAAACGCATCGAGAACCTGTCCGGCGGCGAGAAGAGCCGGGTTGTGCTGGCGACGCTGCTGGCGCGGCCGGTCAATTTCCTGGTGTTGGACGAACCGACCAACCATCTGGACATCAGATCACGGGAGATCCTTCTGGACGCCCTGCAGGGGTTCGGCGGAACCGTCGTACTGGTCAGCCACGACCGCCACTTTTTGCGCCTGCTGGTTGACCGGGTATTCGAGATCGACCACGGTGAAATGCGCGTTTACGAGGGAAATTACGAATATTACCTCGGCAAGTCCCATGCCGCGGCAGCTTTGCGGGAATAAATTATTTTGCATCGGATAATTAATAAGTTTGACATTGTGGATAAAATGCTGTTACGTTGGTATAACGTCTACGGTTCATCCCGGACATATTAAACGAGTAGTATCAGGAGAAGGTAACGACATGGTAAACGGAACAGTGAAATGGTTTAACGACAGCAAGGGGTTTGGTTTTCTTGAGCAGGAAGGTGGCGAGGATGTTTTCGTCCATTTTTCCGCGATTGTTGGCGAAGGCTTCAAATCCCTCGCTGAAGGCGACAGGGTTACGTTCGAAATAACCCGTGGTCCGAAAGGTCTGCAGGCCGCCAACGTTACCAGGGTTTAATCACTTAATCCTATAGCGTGATTGATAAGGCCCCGGAGAAATCCGGGGCTTTATTTTTGTTGGTTCGAAAAAAATCGGCATGGAAGGCGTATGACAAACCTGATTACCCCGGAAGGATTGAAAAAACTGGAAGCGGAGTACCATTACCTCTGGCGGGTGGAACGCCCCAAGGTCGTTCAGGGGGTGTCCGACGCGGCGGCGGAGGGGGACCGTTCCGAAAATGCGGAATACATCTACGGCAAAAAACGGCTGCGGGAGATCGACCGCAAGCTGAAGCACCTGGGGAGCCGGCTCAAGCTGCTCAAACCGGCCACCTCCCCGGCCAACCCCCAGATGGTGTCCTTCGGCTGCTGGGTAACCTATGAAGACGAGGACGGCAACGAACGCTGTTACCAACTGGTCGGGCCGGATGAATTCGACGTGAGCCAGGGGCGGATCAGCATCGATTCGCCGGTCGGCCAGGCCCTGCTGCACAAGCGGCTCGATGACGAGGTGGTCATCCGCCGCCCCAATGGCGATCTGACGGTCTACATCACCGACATCGGCGCCACCCGCCCGGCCGGAGCCCCCCGGTAAAAACCGGCGCGTCATTCGCCAACCGCGCGCCAATCACCCCCACCCCACATTCCCGAACGGCCCGCCGCAGGGCCGATGGCGCCCTGTGGCCCATTCCGCCGTGGCAGGCCGGCGCCACACCTGCTATACTGTGGCAAGAAATCCATCGCAAAGGAGCCTCCATGCGCATGAACCTTGCGGCGTCAATCGCCGCCGTTCTGGTCATGGGCGGTGCGCCGGCCGCGGTCAACGGGGATGCGACCGGCGGCGCCCCCTCCCTCCAGCCTGGTGTCGCCCTCGGGCAGCCCAACGTGACGATCCCCAATCCGCCGCTCTTCATAACGCCGCCGCGTCTCGGCTTTTATGTGGGGGTGGAGACGCCCTACGACATCTTCTTTGCCTATGACGCCTATTACCTCTACTACGGCACCTCCTGGTACCGGGCCGCCGGTTACAAAGGGCCCTGGACCATCGTGCACCACGACACCCTGCCGCCGATCATCCGCAAGTACCGGATCGAGAGCATCCGCCAATACCGCGACATGGAATACCGCACCTTCCGCCGGGAGCGGGACCGCTACCGCGGCCGTTCCTTCCGTCCCGACAAGCGGTGAGGACACGGGGCAGCGACGCGAGAGGATACCCTCGACGAGCAAACAAAAAGGGGAAACCGGCACAACGGCTCCCCTTTCCGAAAACCTGTGAACGCCGCTCATCTGAGCACATCCCGAGGTATATCCGACCGTTACCCGCCTCTGCCTGCGAAGATTCCGGTTAGGAGGGCCGAGGACGGCATGCCCCGCCACGGCTACAGTTCGTGGCGGAACCGCACCAGCAGATAACAGCAGGCCGCGCCGCCGGTCGCCATGAACAGGTCGCGCAGCCAGGGGACCGGCAATTCGAGCATCCCGTAGATGAGGGGATCGAGCAGCGCCGAGGTCAAAAGCCCCACCGCCCCCCAGGTGAGCAATTTTTTCATCCCTATTTCCCGGCCCGCAGGTATTGATCCGGCCAGGCGACCTCCACCCCCAGTTCGCGGGCGGCATGAAGGGGCCAGTAGGGGTCGCGCAGCATCTCCCGGGCCAGGAATACGGCATCGGCCTGACCGGTGACCAGGATCTGCTCCGCCTGGGCCGGGTCGGTAATGAGGCCCACCGCGCCGGTGGGGAGAGCGGCTCCGGCACGGATTGCGGCGGCAAAGGGCACCTGGAAGCCGGGGGCAAAGGGGACCCGCTCGCCCGAGGCAACGAAACCGGACGAACAGTCGATCAGGTCTACCCCGATCTCCTTGAGGTGGCGGCAGAGACACACCGACTGGTCGAGGCTCCAGCCCCCTTCAGCCCAGTCAACACAGGAAAGCCGCACGAACAGCGGCAGCTCTCCCGGCCATTCCTCGCGCACGGCCCGGGCCACCCGCAGCGGAAAACGCATCCTGTTGTCGAGGCTGCCGCCATGGTCGTCACCCCGCCGGTTCGACAGGGGGGAGAGGAATTCGTGCAGCAGGTAGCCATGGGCCATGTGAATCTCCGCCACCTGGAAGCCGGCCGCCAGCGCCCTCCGGGCCGCGGCGCGGAACTGGTCTTCGACCAGGTCCAGGTCGGCGGGGGCAAGCTCGTGGGGCATGGGATGGCCGGGGGCAAAGGGCTCCGGGCTGGGGGCCTGCGGCTGCCAGCCCCGTGCATCCGGTCCCACCGGCCCGCCGCCGCGCCAGGGAAGGTCGCAGGACGCCTTGCGGCCGGCATGGGCCAGTTGGATGCCGGGTACGGCCCCGTTGTCACGGATGAAACGGGCAATCGGTTTGAATGCCGCAACATGGCCATCGTTCCAGATGCCGCTGTCGTCGGGGCTGATGCGGCCTTCGGGGCTCACGGCGGTGGCTTCCACCATCACCAGTCCGGCGCCCCCCACGGCCCGGCTGCCCAGATGGACCATATGCCAGTCGGTTGCCAGGCCGTCCCGGCTGGAATACTGGCACATGGGAGAGACGAAGATACGATTGCGAAAGGTAACGGAACGCATGGCGAAGGGGGTGAAGAGCTTACTCATGACGACTGTCTCCTTGATCCGTGATCGTGGGAATGACCGGAAAGCTACTCTATCATCAGGAAGGCGTAACGGTTCATCTCCTGTTCATAATCGGGCAACACCGCAAGGGGGTAGCCGAACTTGGCCACGGTGGCAAAGACGTCCACTCCCATCCCCTCGGGGGTCGGGCGGGCCAGCCTGCGATTGCGGCAGTGCCCCCGGCTGCCGGCACATTCCCGGCAAAGCGCGCAACTGTCCATGAAGAGGAGGAAGGCCTTCTGATAGCCGCTGATGAAAGCCTGGCGCTCCACCTCCAGCAGGGCGCGGTTGACCTCCCGCGACCAGGCGTGGCGCTGCTCCGGGTCCGCCAGGCGCATGGGGATATGGAAAAGCACGCCCAGGCGGAATTCATGGAAGAAGCTACGGCACTCGTCCACGGCAGGGGTGTTGGGGGGACAGGAGGCGTTCCTGCCATACTCGTTGCAGCCGAACCGGCACTTCATCCGCACCCATTGCGCAACAACGATCTCGGAAGGATCGATCCAGCGGAAATCCGAAAATCCCGCGTCATTGAATATCCGTTGCAGTTTCGTCTGGTCAGCCATCGCCCTCCCCTGTTCCCGGGCCGCCCCCCTGCCGGTAAATCGACACAACCCGCCACTAATTATGGGAAAAATCAGTCATGCCACGGCTACGGCAGGGGCACCAGCCACACATAGGGCACCATGCCGTAATTCCAGGCCAGACAGAGCCGCCGGTAGCCGGAAAAGAGCAGGGCCTCCTCCCGGCAGCAGAGGATGATGGGGGCCTTCAGGGTCAGCGTGCCGGCGCGCTGCAGGGAACTCTCCATGGCGTTGTAGCTTTTCCGGTAGCCCCGTTTGGCCTTGGCCAGGTATGTGGCATAGTCGTCATAGGTATGGTAGGCGCCGCTGACCACGACCCCCCCGATCCGGTCGGAGCGGGGGAACGGTTCCAGGCGGCCCCGGTGGAAAGCCGCCACCAACTGCGTCCATTCGATGCCGTGCCGCTGGTAGAACCCCTGCTTGTCGGGATGGTTGAGGAACTCCCACTCCTCCTCGCCGATATCGGGCTTGAGCCAGTGGATGGTATGGCCGGATGTGGAAAGCATGAATCTCCGTCTCTCAATCGAGGGTCGTGCGCAGCCGCTTGCGCCGGGACACGATCTTTTTCGCGCTCAGGCGCTCTTCCTTGGCTCTCTTGGGCACACGGGTGGCGATGCGCTTCTTCACCTTGCGCTCGCGCTTTTCCAGCGCACCCCGCAGACGCGCCATGGCGACCTCCCGGTTCTGGGCCTGGGAACGGCTCTCCGAGGCCTGGGCCACGATGCCGGTCGGCAGATGGCGGATGCGCACCGCCGAGTCGGTCACGTTCCGGTGCTGGCCGCCCGGACCCGATGCGCGGTAGAATTCCACCTTTATGTCGGACTCACGGATCTCAACCGTCATGGCATCCCCATCACCACATCTCTCTCCCACCTCGTCCCCTCATTGCTGGCTGCCGGACTGCTGGGCCTTTTCCTCTTCGGCCTTGCGCCGCTCCATATTGTCCCGGATCTTCTGGCTCCTGGTCCGCCCCGGAGGCAACTCGTCGCTTTCCACCTTGGCCGGCGCGGCCTCCGGCGGCTGGGCCGGCATATAGTCGGGGGTCGTGGCTACCGGCGGCTGGGCGGCCTGCTCCTGGCGAGCCCGTTCCTCCTGCTGTTTCACCTCTTCACTGATCCGCGGATCGCGGGTGGTGATGTCCGGCCCTTTGAGCACCCGGTGGCGGTACTTGGCCGGTACCGTCTCCAGGCTGTCGGTGAAATTGAGCACCCCCTGGTCGTCGGTCCAGCGGTATGTCGCGGCATTGCCCCCGGCGGCCGCGCAACAGAGGGCTATCGCCGCCATGGCCACGATTTTCATGGCAAACCTCCTCCCTCTCACCATTCCGGTGCGTACGTGTCCTCGTGCCCGTCTTTTATTGTAGCACCCTTTCATGGCCGCCGGCACAAAAGCCGAATCAGAAGCGCAGTTTGCGCCGGTCGAAGACAAAGGTCGCTTCCATGCGCTTCATCTCCCGGGCAAAATCGTGGAACAGGTTCCAGTAGATCTCGTCAAGGGTCAGGTTGGCCCAAAAATCCTTGCTCTCCATGCATCTGACCGTGTAGTAGCCGAACATGTAATGGGCGAGTTCCGGGCGGATCAGCCCGGAGTTCATCTGCAGGGCCACCTCCTCCAGCAGGCCGACGAAATCCCGTTTGTCCTGGGCGTCGATCTGGGCCAAGCGCGGGTCGTCGGAGAACATCAGGGAGCAGATCTCCTTGAAGCGCGGGTTCTCCTTCAGGCGGCGGCGCAGCAGGGTGAAATGCTCCTCCCGCTTCTGCCGCCCCTGGCGCCGGTATTCCAGAAGACCGTTGACGAAGGCGAAGATGGTCACCAGGCCGCCGACGATGATGGCAAAATCCTTGAGGAACCCGTAGTTCATGTTCATGGCGCACCCTCGTGCATTGTTTTTTTCCCGAATCCGCGACGGCGGAATGCCGGAGCTGCCGGAAGAGCCGGAGCCCGCACGCCGCCGTGCCGCAGCACGCCACGTGCCACGCCGGTCCGCCGCCGGGCGGTCGGCCGTCTGCATCCCGGTAGAGGCAGAGGCCTTCCGGCCAAGCGAAGGCATGGAGGCGTCACGGATTCGGGTTTTTCCGAATCGGTGGTGGCGAACGGCTGATCGGGTGAAATGCCGGAGCCACTCGCCAGCCTGCTCAGCCCCCCTTCACGCAGAGGGCGTACTTGAGATAGCGCCCCTCGGGGAAGCTGACCGGATAGGGAAAATCCTCCGGCTGTCCGGCCAGGCTGATCACCCGCAGGTCGTTCCCCGCCTGGAGCGCGCCCCGGCGCAACTCCTTGAGATACTCGGCCGTATCCACCTTCTGGTGATTGGAGGAGGCGATCAAGAGGCCGTTGGCGCTCACAAGCGGCAGGGCGGCCGCCACCAGGTCGGAGGTGCCGCCCCGGGTCGTGAAGCGGCTCTTGGCCGTGGTGGAGAAGGAGGGAGGGTCCATCAGCACCACATCGTAACGGCACCCGCGACCGCCCAGGTCGGCCAGCACCTGGTGGCAGTCCCCCACGATGAACTCATGCCGCTTGGGATTGAGCCGGTTGAGGCCGAAATTTGCCCGGGCCCACTCGGTATAGCCGGGCGAGGCGTCCACGCTCGTAACCTGCACGGCCCCCGCAGCGGCGGCAGCCACCGAGAAGGCGCCGGTGTAGGCGAACAGGTTGAGCACCCGCTTGCCGGCCACCCGCGACATCAGGTCGCGGCGGTTTTTGCGCTGGTCCAGGAACAGCCCGGTATTGAGCCCCTGCTCCAGGCTCACCAGGAACAACAGGCCGTTTTCCCGCACCTCCAGGCGCTGGGGCGCCGCCGTGCCGGCCAGCAGCCTGCCGTAGCTCTTGGTGTCGCTGACCGCTTCCAGTTCGCGGGTCTTCTGGGGGCGGCTCTTCTCGTAGATCCCCCGGGGTGCGAGCAGGTCGCCCAGGGCCTGGGTCACGAGCTTCAGGTACGGCCGCCATCCGGCGCAGTAGACCTGCACCATCAGATAGTCGCCGTAACGGTCAACCGTCAGGCCGGGAAGTCCGTCCCCCTCGGCGTTGACCAACCGGTAGGCGGTGGTGTCCCCCAGGTCGGCATGGCTGCGGCGCAGTTCGAGGGCAGCCTGAAGACGCTTCGTCAGCCAGGCGCGGTCCAGGCGCATCCGCTTTCGGGACAACACCCGCGCCACGATGCGATCCTGCGGATCGAGCAGGGCTGTTGCCAGGAAATTCCCCTGACCATCGGCCAGTTCGACCAGTTGGCCGGCCTGGCCGGTCGGCCAGCGCTTGGTATAATTGTCGGCAATGATCCACGGATGCCCCAATTCCAGCATCCGCACCGACTCCGGCCCTATCTTCCATTCTGACGCGTGCATTGTTGCCTGTCTCCGATCTTTCGTTTGCCTTTCCCTTTTACCCACAAACCGCTCCATTGGCAACCACAAAGCCTGTGCCGTTTGTACCTGCGGCTGAGATCAAGGGTAAATAGAGGCAGAGAAAGGAACGCCTTGGGCGGAGGGGAAATTATACCAGATAATGCAGGCCCCAGTAGCAGAGCATTCCCACCACCACCGTCCCGGCCAATGAGCGGGTCTTGAGGGCGAAGGCCAGGGTCGGCAGGGCGGCCAGCAGTTCTACCTTGCCCAGGGCGAACGCCCGCGGCGTTGCTTGTGCAAACAGCGTCGGAGCGATCAGGGCGCTCAGGATGGCCGGCGGGATCAGCTCCAGCCACTCCGCGAACCAGGGGGGGAGTTTCCGGCGGGAGAATGTCACCAGGGGCAGCAGGCGCGGCAGGTAGGTCACAACGCCCATGCCGATGACCAGCAGGAGATAACCGGCGGCGCTCACGGCCGCGCCCCCCGGTGGCGCAGGGAACGCTTCAGCAGAAAGCCGGCCGTGGCCGCCGCAGTGGCGGCCACGATCACATAGGCGTTGCCCGGCAGCCAGAGATAGGCCACCACGGAACAGCAGGCCGCCATCAGGGCGGTGGCAACGAAGACCGGGCCGCGCAACTGGAAAACCAGCAGGCAGATGAACATGCCGGTCAGGGCGTAGTCGATCCCCAGGGCGCCGGCGGGGATGAACTGCCCCACATAGACCCCGGCCACGGTGCTGACGAACCAGGTGGCGTTGGCCATCTGGTTGAGCGCCAGGGCGCTCTGCCGGTCCCATCCCCCCCGGTTGAACCGCACCATGTTGACGGCAAAACTTTCATCGGTCAGGCCATAGGCGAACAGGGCCAGGAACCGCCGGGAAACGCCCGGAAAATGCACCGCCATGGCCGAACTCATGAGCAGGTGGCGCAGGTTGACCATGAAGGTGGTGGTGACGATGGCCGTGATGGAGGCGCCGCTGCCGAGCATGGCAACGGCGATGAACTGGGAGCCGCCGGCAAAGACCACGAGCGACATGAGCCCGACCTGCCAGGGGGCAAGCCCCCCCTTCTGGGCGAGCACCCCCAGGGAGAGACCGATGGGGAAGTAGCCGAGGCAGATGGGCCACGCTGTCTTCACCCCTTCTTTCACATGGTCAATTGCCTGTGTCATTAATTATCTTTGCTCCGGTTAGTTGACGTCAAAAGCGATCTCTCACAGAGCTCACAGAGGCACAAAGGAAATCAGAAAGCAGACAGGCGCAGAGATTCACCGGGAAAGGCAAAAAACATCTATTGGGTAAAACAATCAAACAAGTGATTTCACTCGCCTTACCCTTGGTGTTCTTTGTGCCTCCGTGAGCTTTGTGAGATATGACTTTTGATTTGAATGGGACCGTTCGTTCAAGCTCACTGCGGAGCCGCGCGGGCCTCGCGGATTCGGGGCTCACGCCTTTGATACGTTTGCCAGCTTGACGTTCAGGAAGACCGAGCCGATGACCACCGCCATCCCCACCGCCTGCAGGGCCGAGACCCGTTCCTCCAGCACCAGGGTGATGCAGACCAGCGACAGGATCGGCACCAGCAGGGCGCAGTTGGACGAGCGGCTGGTGGGGATCATGCGCAGGGCGCGATTCCAGAGGATCAGCGCCAGGGCGGTGGTCACCACCCCCAGGTAGGCCAACAGGAGCATGTCGCTCCCCCCGGGCGTCCACCGTACGGGGTAGAAGGGTACCAGGCAGAGCAGGAACAAAAGCCCGAACAGGTTGAAGAGGAACATGCCGGCGGTTACCGGGAAACGGGCGTGCTTGATCAATACGCAGAACAGGCCAAAGGAGAAGGAGGTCCCCAGGGCCAGCGCCACCCCCATCGAGAGGCGCACGTCGCCCAGACCGCCGCCGGCCGTCACCAGCACGCAGACCCCGGCGAACCCCAGCATCACGCAGAGCACCGCCCGCCAGCCGGACCGCTCCCGGAACAGCAGCCACGACAAAAAGAGCATGACCAGGGGATAGGTATAATGCAGGATCACCGCCTGGCTGGCCGGGATATACTCGTAGGTCTTCAGGCAGAGCAGTTGCTGCACCCCCAGGCCGATCACCCCGGCTAGGACGAAAAACAGCGGCCGGCGGCGGAACTCGGCAGCCATGAGCCCGAGCCTGCGTTCCCAGGCCAGCCACGCCAGAAGGGCCAGGGTGGCCCAGATGCCCATCCAGACCACGACCGAGAAGCTGCCCAGATGCGTTACCGCCACCTTGAAACCGGTGCCGAGGGTGGCAAACAGCCCCACCGACAGCAGGGCGTAAATCGTTCCTTTGGTTGATTCCGTCATGCCGCGCATTTTTCCAGAGTTTTGCTGCTTTGAAAAGAAAAAAGCCCGCCAAGGCGAGCTTTTTCTTTGAGGTGTTATCCGGTTTATCCCCTCACCCGGCCTTCGGCCACCCTCTCCCCGAGGGAGAGGGAAGAATTCATTCCCTTCTCCTTTAGGCCCTTCGGGCTCCGGGGAGAAGGTGCCCCGAAGGGGCGGATGAGGGGGCGTGCCAGGCCGGGTCACGAGGAGATGTGAAGCCTGACGCCGGGATTGCGGAAAAGCGGCGCGTTTCTCGCTACTCGACCCAGTCGTCGTCCGCCTCTATGGGCGCAAACCCCCGGCGCATGGTGTTTTCCGTCACCACCCGCGGGTCCATGAAGTGCAGCAGGTAGTCGGGGCCGCCCGCCTTGGTGCCGACGCCCGACATGCGCGCCCCGCCGAAGGGTTGGCGCTCCACCTGGGCCCCGGTGTTGTTGCGGTTGATGTACAGGTTGCCCACCCGGAAGTCGCGGCGCGTCTGGGCCAGATGCTCGGGGCTGCGGCTGAAGATGCCGCCGGTCAGGGCAAAGCGGGTCGAGTTGGCCCACTCCAGGGCCTGGTCGAAATCCTTGGCCCGCATGATCGCCAGCACCGGGCCGAAGACCTCCTCCTGGGCCAGGCGGTGCTGCGGGGTAATGCCGCCGACAATGGTCAACGGTACCCAGTACCCCTCGCCCTGGGGGACCGGGCTCTCGTAGAGCAGCGTCCCTTCCTGCTTGCCCAGGGCGGCATACTCCAGGATGCTCTTCTGGGCGGCGGCATCGGCCACGGCGCCCATGCTGTTGGCCGGGTCCTCCGAGGGACCGACCCGATAGGCCTGGGCCGCCTTGACCAGGCGGTCCGTGAACTTGTCGTAGACCGCGTCCAGCACGATGACCCGCGAACAGGCCGAGCACTTCTGCCCCTGGAAGGCGAAGGCCGAGTAGAGCACGTGCGGCACGGCCTCGTCCAGGTCGGCGTCGTCGTCGATGATGATCGCGTTCTTGCCCCCCATCTCGGAGATGATCTTCTTCACGTTGGGCTGGCCCGGGTAGACCTTGGCGGCCCGTTCGACGATGCGCAGGCCGACCTCCATGGAACCGGTGAAGGCGATCAGGCTGATGTCGGGATGATCCACCAGGAAATCCCCCATCACGCTCCCCCGGCCGGGGACGTAGTTGAACACGCCGGCCGGCAGCCCGGCCTCCTTGAAGATCTCCACCAGGTGATGGCCGATGATGCCGGTGATGTTGGAGGGTTTGTAGATCACCGGATTGCCGGCCACGATGGCGGCCGAGGCCATGCCCATGCTGATGGCCAGCGGGAAGTTCCATGGGGCGATGACCGCCGCCAGCCCTTTGGGTTCGTAGAAATAGTGGTTCAGCTCGCCGGGGGCGTTGCCCACCCGCTGGGGGGCCCCCAGCCGGATCATCTCCCGGGCATAGTACTCCAGGAAGTCGATCGCCTCCCCCACGTCCGCATAGGCCTGGTCCCACTGCTTGCCGATCTCCAGCACCTGCCACGCCGACAGTTCGAAGGCGCGCCTGCGGGCGATCTCGGCCGCCTTGAGCAGGTACTGGGCCCGCTCCCGGGGCGGCGTGTCGCGCCAGGCCGGGAAGGCCGCCTTGGCGGCGGCGATGGCCCGGGTCACCTCGGGGATGCCGGCCTGGCAGATCTGGCCCAACACCTCAGACGGCTTGGCGGGGTTGACGGTCGGGATCCGGTCGGAGGTATCCAGTTCCTGGCCGCCGATGAAGAGCGGATAGACCTTGCCGAAGGCGGTGCGCACCTGGGCGATGGCAGCCGGGAAGGCGGCCCGGTGGTCGGCGCGGGTGAAATCCACCATGGGGTCGTTGGCGAAGCGGGGCAGACCGCCGGGGGCGGCGGGGGCCTTTTTCGGCTTTGCGGCCCGTTCGCCCCGCTCCCGTTCCGCAGTCTTGTCCGGGTCTTCCAGGAGACGCTCGATCTGGGCATCTTCGGCGAAGCTCTGGCGCAGGAAGGATTCGTTGGCGGTATTCTCCAAAAGGCGCCGCACCAGGTACCCCATACCCGGCACCATGTCGCCGTAGGGGCAGTAGAGGCGGATGCGCCCCGCCACCTTGAGGATCCCCTTGCGGACCGGTTCGGCCATGCCGTACAGCACCTGGAATTCGTAACGCGACTCGGGCACGTGCAGCGCATTGGCCATCTCCATGACGGCCGAGATGGTGCGGATATTGTGGGAGGCGCAGGCGAAATGGCAGATCTGGTGATTCTCCAGGATCAGGCGCGCCTGGCGCTCATAGGCGGCGTCGCTTTCGGCCTTGATGGTCCAGACCGGGATCGGCCACCCCATCTGCTTGGCCTTGACCGTCTCGTAATCCCAGTAGGCCCCCTTGACCAGGCGGATGGATATCTGCGTATCGTGAGCCTTGGCCCAGGACAGCATGTCGGCCAGGTCCTTGTCCGTGTCCTTCAGATAGGCCTGGAACACGATGCCGATGTGGGGATACTCCTTGTATTCCAGCTTCAGGCGGCGGAACACTTCCAGGGTGATGTCCTTGAAGCGGTAGGACTCCATGTCGATGCACAGGAAGCCTCCCATCTCCACCACCTTGGCGCAGATCCGGCGCATCTGGCGCAGGATGGCCGCCACCGAGCCCTCGAAATCCTGGGGATTGGCCAGGCAGAACAGGGCGGTCGGCTTGACAGCGATGTTGACCTTGGGCGCATGTCCCCAGTCCTGGGCCGGATCGCCCCCCTGGCCCGGGAGCCCCTTCCACCCCTTCTGCTCGTTTTTGAGGGCTTCCAGCAACTCCAGGTAGGTCGTCACGTAGACCTCCGCCTCCTCCTCGGAGAGGGTGGCCTCCCCCAGCACATCCACCACGGCGGCAAAACCGTCCTTGCGCAGCTTTTCCATGTTTTTGACGGCTTCTTTGGTGTTCTCGCCCACGATGAACTGGCGGGCCATCTCCTGGATATTGGCCGAGATGAACTTGTTGAGCATCGCCCCCCCCAGGGAGCCGAGCATGCCGGCCATCTTGGCGCCGGTGGCGAGCACCGGCGGCATATCCTTTTCCTCACCGAAGTACTCGCGGATATGGTCGGTCAAAAGCTTGGAGGTCGTCAGGGAGGGGAAAGCGTCCACAAAGCGGAACATCTGCACCTTGAACTGTTCGTTCTGCATGCTCCAGTCCATGACCTTGCCCATCCAGGCCCCCTTGTTGAAGAGGGAGGGCTTTTCCCCGGAGATGGTGGAAAAGAAATCCTTGCCGCGCGCTACGATCTTCGTGTTGATCTCTGGATTCTGCATATGACTCTCCTTGTGCCGCTGTGAGTGTGATACGGAATCTGTGGCGAATGGTTTAACCATTAGTACGAAATTTTATTCCGGGTGTCAAGCGAACAAAACGGCAAACGGCAGCCGGCGCTTGTCTCAGGCCGGTAAAAATGGTAGTGTGGTTTGACCATTAGGAGCGGGAAAACCGACAAAAGTTCCTTGGGGAAGGATAGCAACATGTTCAGACATGTCAAACAGAGCCGGGCCTATCAGGATGTGGTCGAACAGATCCAGGAGGGCATCATCGCGGGCACGCTCAAACCGGGGAGCCAGCTCCCGGCCGAGCGGGAGCTGAAGGAGCAGTTCGGCGTCAGCCGGGGAACCCTGCGCGAGGCGTTGCGGGTGCTGGAGCAGAAGGGGCTGATCGAGATCCGCACCGGCGTGGCCGGGGGCTCCATCATCAGGGAGGTCAACAGCGAACAGTTAAGCGAGAACCTGGGGCTCTTGATCCGCAACCGGACGGTTTCCCTGCGCGACCTGGCCGAGTTCCGCGAGGGGATGGAGGGAGGCGTGGCGGCCCTGGCGGCCCAGCGGGGGCGGGAGCAGGACATGGCCCTCCTGAAGCAGCTTTTGGCCGAGGCCGAGGAGCACCTGAAGGAGGGGCGCAAGGGATGGGACGCCTTTATCCGCACCGACGAGATGCTCCACATGGCCCTGGCCCGCATGAGCGGCAACCAGCTCTTCATCTCCGTCCTGGAAAGCGTCTATTACAACATCCACACCTACTACGAGAATTATCTCCCCCGGGGGAAGAAGATACTCCAGGAGAATTTCGGCGATCTGCGGGCAATCGTGGCCGCCGTGACGGAACGGGATGCAGAGGCGGCACGGGAACTGGCCCAGGGGCACGTACGGCGTTTCAACGCCTACATGGAGGAGAAGGAGGCCTAGCCTTTTTCCGGTTCAAGCTGAAAAGACAAACGCCGCGCAACCATAATGGTCGCACGGCGTTTGCATTCGCGGAGGCACCCACGAAAACGTTGCGCTGTAACTTAGTCCATCTTGACCGGAACCTTGGCCTTCAGGACATACTTGCCGCCTTTGACTTCCAGCAGGCAGAGCGGCGACTTGATCGGCTCGCGGTTGTTGCGGATGGTGATGGTGCCGGAAACGCCCTCGAAGTTCTTGATCTTGGCGATGGCATCCTTGAACACCTTCGGATCGTTGCTCTTGGCGGTGGTCATGGCGGCAACGATAAGCTTGACCGCGTCATACCCCTGGGCGTCGAACAGGCCCGGCAGGGCGCCGTTGTTCTTGCCCTTGAAGGCTTCGATGAACTTGGCGGTCACCGGTGACGCCTGCTCGGGGGAGAACCCGACGTAGGACATGGAGCCCTCGACCGCCGTGCCGCCCAGCTTGATGAACTCGGGCGAGAACAGGCCGTCGCCGCCGAACATGTTGACCTTGATCCCCTGCTTGCGGGCTTCCTTCATGAGCAGGGCGCCTTCGGTGTAGTAGCCGGAGTAGAAGAGGATATCCGGTTTCTTGGCCTTGATGTTGGTCATCTGGCCGGAGAAGTCCTTGTCCCCGTCCTTGATCTTCTCGTCAGCCACGATCTCGATGCCGGCGCCCTTGGCGGAATCGCGGAAGAGCTGCGACATGCCGACGCTGTAATCGTTGTTGTCGGAGGTGATCATGGCCACTTTTTTGAACTTGAGGTTCTTGGCGTAGTAGTCCAAAAGTGCCGGAATCGCCACGCTGTCCAGCAGCGTGTCGCGGAAGATGTAATCGCCGATCTCCACCACGCCCGTACCGGTGGCGCCGGCCGAGAGCAGCACGACCTGGGCCTTCTGGGCAATGGGGGCGGCAACCTTGGTGATGCCGGTGGTCGGGTCGCCGACGATGGCCACGACGTTGTCGCGGCTGATCAGCTTCTGGGTGACCGAGGCCCCTTCCTGCTTGTCGCCGCGGTCATCGGCCTCGACGATCTCGATCTTCTTGCCGTTGACGCCGCCGGCCGCATTGATCTCCTCGGCCGCCATCTTCATGCCGGCCAGGGTCGGTGCGCCGAACATGGCCACGTCACCGGTCAAGGCGCCGAGAAAACCGATCTTTACCGTATCGCCGGCAGCCTTGGGAGCCGCTTCAGTTTTAGCCTCTTCCTTTTTCTTGCAGCCCGCGGTTACCGACAGGGCCAGCACGCCGGCCAGCAACAGGGCGGCACTCTTCTTGAAGTTCATGGTTTCCTCCTTTGGAGAAATGGTATGGTCTAGTGTCCCGGCTTATCGAGGCTGTTCAGGATCTCGTCCGCTTCCTTCAGTTTCTGCTGCAATTTCTTCAATTCCTCTGCGGAGTAAACCTTCTTGCCCTTCTTGATCTCGTTGTTGATCTTCCTGATCTTCTGCTGGATGCTGTCCACCTGGTCCCTGCATCCCTTGGAGGCCAAGAGGCACTCGTCCTTTTCATTGCTCTTCACATCTGCGGCAAAGGCAGCGGTGGTGGCGGAAAGCGCAAAAGCCGTCAGTACGGCGATGAGAACTTTTTTCATGGGTCTGCTCCTTTTCAGTTGAAATCAAACGGGGGCGCATGCGCGCCCCCGATCGTCAATTAGAAGGTGTACTTGAAGATGATCTTGGCATCGTAGGGATTCTCGGGCGTGCCGTTGGTGGCCACGTTGTCGTAGTAGCCGCCCAGGATGGCATAACCCACGCGCACGCCGGCATTCAGGTTTTCCAGCAGCTTGTAGTTCGCTTCGGCGTTGATTTCGGTACCCAGGAAGTTGGAGCCATTCACTTTGCCGGTAGTTGCATTTAGCTTGCTATTACCGTTTTTGTGGGTGACGCCCACGAAACCGACGTTGAAGGCGGTGGCGAGCCGGTCGTTCACCGGCAGGTCGTAGCCCAAGTAGGCGCCCATCAGGCCCTGGCCCTTGTTGCCCGTGTTGTAGATGATGGAGTTGTCCGTGGTCATGGCGTTCTTGTCGCGGCCCAGGATCGTCATCTCGTTGTTGTAGTAGCCGTGCTCGCCTTCGACGTCGTAGAAGGCGTTGCGGTCGGAACCGGTTACATAGAGAAACTCGCCGCGGGCCGTACCGGGGCCGACCTTGAGGCGGGCGCCCAGGTTGCCGGCGAAGGCGTTGATATAGGTCTTGGTGCCGCTCAGATTGCTCCAGCCGGTCTCGTAGAGGGCGAAGCCGTCAACGGTCAGCGGGCCGTGGCCGTATTCGAAGTTGGCGCCAAAGGCGTGGATCTTGACGTCGTTGGTGGTGTAGGTGGTGGTGAAGGTGGTTCCCACCGGATAGACAAAGGACCCGTCAGCAAGCTGGCCGGTAGGCGCAGCGGATGCCGTCGTGTTCGACCCGGTAACCTGGTTGTCGCGGAAGAAGTAATAGGCGGCGCCGACCTTCAGCTCCTTGGTAACGGCGAACTTGCCGTCCAGCATGAACATGTCGTTGGTCTTGTGACCGAGCACGCTGTCAACGCTGCCGCCCTTGTCGCTAAAGCGGAAATAGCCGATGGAGGGGGAGAAGTTGCCGTAGCTGCTGGAGAGAAGGATACCGGCCATGTCGGCGTCGAACACCGTGCCCTTGAAGGAGTCGGTGTTGGCCATCATGCCCAGCTTCATGTTGACGTTCTTGAAGATGTTGGCGTCCAGGTAGATGTTCTTGGTTTCGATGTTGACTTCGTCGGCGCCCAGGGCGGCGCCCTGGTTGCGGTGGACGCCGTAGGAGGCATCGCCGTAGTAGGAGTAGTCCAGCTCGAAGCGGGTGACCAGTTTCAGGTCGGCGCTGGCCTTGGCGTTATATTCCAGACGGGCGCGCTGTTCGATGAAGTTGGACGAAAACTGTTTCTTGGTCGTCCCCTCCGGGTTGTAGTAGCCGTCACCCTGGGAACTGTAATCGGTCGTTGCGGTGCGGTTGAAGTTGGAGTTGATGTACTGCGCCTGGAACATGCCGTGGAACTCGTTCTCCAGCGCCATTGCGGGAGTGGTCGCAGCGGCGGACACGCCGAGTATGGCCAGCGCTGCAAGGACATTACGTCTTTTCATGGTACTTCCTCCTTTTGTGTGATGTTCTGCTGATTACATCCCCCCTTCAACGGGAGTGCGCGTACGGCGCATTACAGTATTTGACTCAAAAACAGCTTGGCCCGCTCGTGGCTGGGACTGGTGAAGAAATGCTCCGGCGTCCCCTCCTCCACGATCTGGCCGTGGTCCATGAAAATGACCCGGTCCGCCACCTCGCGGGCAAAGCCCATCTCGTGGGTCACCACCACCATGGTCATCCCTTCCCGGGCCAGATTCTTCATGACGTCCAGCACCTCGCCGATCATCTCCGGGTCGAGGGCCGAGGTCGGCTCGTCGAACAGGATCGCCTTGGGGTTCATGGCAAGGGAGCGGGCAATGGCCACCCGCTGCTGCTGGCCGCCGGAGAGTTTGGCCGGATAGGCGGCCGCCTTCTCGGCGATGCCGACCTTCTTGAGCAGCTCCAGGGCGATCTCTTCCGCTTCCCGCCGGCTGCGCTTGCGGACGACCGTCTGGGCCAGGGTCAGGTTCTCCAGCACGGTCTTGTGGGGGAAGAGGTTGAAGGACTGGAACACCATCCCGATCTCTTCCCGGACCTTGCAGATATCCACCTTCGGGTCGCTGACATCCATGCCGTCCACGATCATGGTGCCCCGGTCGATGGTCTCCAGACGGTTGATGGAACGCAGGATGGTGCTCTTGCCCGAACCGCTGGGGCCGATGATGACCACCTTTTCACCGTCCCGGACCGTGAAGGAGACATCCTTCAGCGCCTGGAACGAGCCGTAGAACTTGGAGACACCGCGCGCCTCTATCATAAGTCGGCTATTTTCCTGCATTGAGCCGCTCCTCCATGATACCGATCAACTTGGAAAAAAACAGGGTCATGACCAGGTAGATCAGGGCGATAACCGTATAGGTCTCGAAATAGCTGAAGGTCTCCGAGGCATACTCCCGGCCGCGGCGCAGCAGGTCGGAAACGGCCAGGATGGAGACCAGGGAGGAGTCCTTGAGCAGGGCGATGAATTCGTTGCCGATGGGGGGGAGCACCACCTTGAAGGCCTGGGGCAGGATGACCTGCCGCATGGCCTGGCGGCGGGACATGCCCAGGGACAGGGCCGCCTCCATCTGCCCCTTGGGGATGGACTGGATGCCGGCCCGGAAAACCTCGCCCATGTAGGCGCCGTAGCAGACCGCCATGGCGATGATGGCGCTCAGCATGTCGGGGATCTTCACGAAACGGCCCAGGGCGTAATAGATGTAGAAGATCTGGACCAGGAGCGGAATGCCGCGGATCACCTCCACGTACAGTGAGGCGGCGCCGTTGATGAAACGGTTGTCGGAGATTCGTCCCAGGCCGGTGATCAGCCCGATGCACGTGGCCAAAAGGATGGCGCCGAGGGTGACCTTGAAGGTGACCAGGACGCCGTCCGGGACGAATTTGAAGATCTCGTAGTAGGGATCCGGCTTGGCAAAGGCAAGATACAGGGAGACGAAGATCGCGCCAAAAAAGGCGATGCGCCAGGCGGTAAACAACCCGGCGTCGTTCTTGTTGGGGATGGCGGCTCCGTCGCCGACCTCTATGGGGGCATGGGATGCAGGATTTTTTGGCATGGGCATAGAGCAGGAGCAGGGGCGGCCGGAAAGCCGCCCCTGCTCAGCAGATTACTTCACCCACTTGGTGTGGATCTTGGCGTCCAGTTTCTTGGCCTTGACCGCCTTGATCCCCTTGTTGAGCAGGGCCACCAGGTCCTTGTTGCCCTTCTTCACGACCATGCCGTAGGCTTCCTTGGTGAAGGACTTGCCCACGATCTTGAATTTGTCCTTGTACTCCTTTTTCTGGAGGGCAAAGTGGGCGGCAACCGGCTCGTCGCACACCACGCCGAAGATGCGGCCGGCAGCCATGTCCTCGAAAGCCAGGCCGATCTCGTCATAGGTTTTCAGCTCGACACCGGCGACCTTCTTGATCTCCATGGCGCCCGTCGTACCGATCTGGGCGCCGACCTTCTTGCCCTTCAGGTCGGCAATGACCTTGGCGGTCTTGTTGGTCTTGGGCACCACCAGGATCTGGCCGATGCTGGTATACGGCTCGGTAAAATCATATTTCGCCTGGCGCTCCTTCGTGATGGTGACGGAAGAGATGATGGCGTCGTACTGGCCGGAATCGAGGCCGGCAAAGATGCCGTCCCACGCGGTATTCTTGATCTCGACGGCGACACCCGCCTCCTTGGCGACCGCCTTCAAAAAGTCGATATCGTAGCCAACGATCTGCTTGTTCGTGTCAACCATCTCCATGGGCGGCCAGGTGGCGTCGGTGGCGACCTTGATACTCTTGGGGGCGGCAAAAGCGGTGAGGGACAGGGCGGCCAGCAGTGCCGCAGCGGCAGAAAGCGTGCGCAATAATTTCATTGGATCCTCTCCTTTTTGATTAAACTGTAAACGGAAATGGTAAGACCACGCTGTTCTTTTAGGGGATGTAACGCAGTATTGTCAACAAAAAAACACCGGTTCGCAACGTTTTGGACACAGTTGACACAGTGGTGCAGCTTTTTGCTTGCCCTCGCGGGCGGCATCGTTTATGAAACATGTGGATATTATTCTTTTTGATGAGAACAAACCAACCCCGAGGGATTCCGGAGCATTACCCAATGAACAGATTCAAGGCAGCAGTGTTGCTGCTGACCACCACCTTTTTCTGGGGGGTGACCTTCACGGTCGTCAAGGAGGCCGTGGCAAGCGTCGATGTTTTCGTCTTTCTGGCCCAGCGCTTCATCCTGGCCTTCGCCCTGATCCTGCCGGTCACCATGGCCAAGGGGAAGCGCCTGGACATGCGGACCCTGCGCCAGGGGTGCCTGATGGGGGTCTTCCTCTTCGGCTCCTATGCCTTCCAGACCGTCGCCCTGCTCTACACCAGCGCTTCCAATACCGCCTTCCTCACCGGCCTGAATGTGGTCATGGTGCCGGTCATCTCGGCGCTCATGCTGCGCCAGCGCATTCCGAGGACCGTCAGGATCGCAGTGATCCTCTCCGTCGCCGGCCTGTTCCTTCTGTGCGGCAACGGCACCTGGAACCTCACCACCGGCGACATCCTGGCCGCCATCTGCGCCCTCTGCGTCTCGCTGCACCTGATCTATACCGGCGAATTTGCCCGCCAAAGCGACTACTACTGGCTGACCGCCATACAGCTGGGCGTCGTGGCCCTCCTGAGCACCGCCGGCGCCCTGGTCCGCGGCAAGCAGGTATTTATCTGGTATCCTCAGCTGCTGGGGACGCTGGTCGTCTGCTCGCTGATCGCCACCGTCTTCGCCTTTCTGGTCCAGACGTCCATGCAGCGCTTCATCAGCCACACCAACACGGCCCTGATCTTCTGCACCGAGCCGGTTTTTGCGGCCCTGTACGCCTGGTACGCCATCAACGAACGGCTGGGCAGCTACGGCCTGGCGGGGGCACTCCTGATCCTGGGGGGGATGATCGTTTCCATACTGCCGGAGGATGCGGGCAGGCGGGCAAAGGGTGGGGGAACTGAATCGGAGATCAGCGTGCTGGACGAGTACCGGGCGGGGGAATAGGGACGTCGCAGCCTACAGAGCGGCACGCCACTCCTCGAGCTTTTCCAGGGCGCGTTCCGCCAGCTTCTGGCGTTTTTCCTTCTTCTTCACCCTGCCCGGCAGTTCGGGGAACAGGCCGTAATTGACGTTCATGGGCTGAAAGTGACGCACGTCGGCGTTGGTGATGTGGTGCACCAGCGCCCCCAGGGCCGTTTCGGCAGGAGGCACGGGCAGGGTGCGCCCCTCATGGAGGCATGCGGCGTTTATGCCCGCCAGGAAGCCGCTGGCCGCCGACTCCACATACCCCTCCACCCCGGTGATCTGGCCGGCAAAGATGATGCGCGGGTCGCTTTTGAGCTGCTGGGTCGCCAGCAAGAGGGCCGGGGCGTTGATGAAGGTATTGCGGTGCAGGGAGCCGAGCCGGACGAACTCGGCCCGCTCCAGCCCCGGAATCATGCGGAAGATGCGGCGCTGCTCCGGCCAGGTCAGCTTGGTCTGGAAGCCCACCAGGTTGAACATGGTCCGTTCCCGGTTCTCGGCCCGAAGCTGGATCACGGCATGGGGCTCCACGCCCGTGCGGGGATCGGCCAGCCCCACCGGCTTCATGGGCCCGAACCGGAGCGTCTCCACGCCCCGCTCCGCCATCTCCTCGACCGGCATGCACCCCTCGAAGTGGACGATCTTCTCGAAATCCCGCGCCGGTACCTTTCCCCCCCCAACCAGCTCGGCCACAAACCGCCGGTATTCCTCCTCGTTCAACGGGCAGTTGAGATAGTCGTCCCCGTCCCCTTTGCCGTAGCGTGAGGCGGCGAAGATCGTGGTCATGTCGAGGGAGTCGGCGGCAACGATGGGGGCGATGGCGTCGTAGAAGTAGAGCCGGTCCCCGCTCAGCCGGGCCAGCGGTTCTGCCAGGGCGTCGCTGGTCAGGGGGCCGGAGGCGATTATGACGGTACCGGTTGCAGGTATGTCGGTGACCTCGCCCCGCTCCAGGCGAATGAGGGGGTGGGATACTATCTTGTCGGTGACATAGTCGGAGAAGAGCTGCCGGTCCACGGCCAACGCGCCCCCCGCCGGGACGCGGGTGGCTTCGGCCGCCTCCATGACAAGGGAGCCGCACCGCCGCAACTCCTCCTTCAAAAGCCCCACGGCGTTTTCCAGGGAGTCGCCCCGCAGGGAGTTGGAACAGACCAGTTCCGCCAGGCCGGGGAGATGGTGGGCCGGGGAGAAACGCTGGGGCTTCATTTCGTGGAGGACGACGGAAACGCCGCGCTGCGCCGCCTGCCACGCCGCTTCGCAGCCTGCCAGGCCGGCGCCGATGATGGTGAGAGTTTCCACTTATTTCTTTTCCTTGCCGCCCTCTTTGAAGTCGCACCCTTCCTTGGGGCACTTGACGTACTCACCCTCGCGCTTGCTGATCTTCTTCACCAAGAGCGGGAAGCCGCACTTGGGGCATTTCCGTTCCACCGGCAGGTCCCACAGGGCAAACTTGCACTGGGGGTAGCGGTTGCAGGAGTAGAACATCTTGCCGTAGCGCGATTTCTTTTCCGTCAGCTCCCCTTCCTTGCACTCCGGGCAGACCACGCCGGTGCCCCGGGGCTTGACCAGGGGCTGGATGTTCTTGCAGGCCGGATAGCCGGAACAGGCCAGGTACTTGCCGTAGCGGCCGTCCTTGATCAGCATCGGCTGGCCGCATTTCTCGCACTTCTCCTCGGACAGGACCGGCTCCGCCGCCTCGGCCCCCTTGTCCGCATCGATGTTGCGGGTATACTTGCACCCCTCCTGGAAACCGGAGCAGGCGATGAACTTGCCCCGCTTGCCCAGCTTGACCACCAGCGGCTTGCCGCACTCGGGGCAGGCCTCGTCCATGGCCTCGGTGGTCAGATCGGATTTGCTGACCTCCCCTTCCTTCTGCTTGAGCAGGGTGGAGAACGGCTCCCAGAATTCCTTCAGAAGCGGCTTCCACTGCTTCTCGCCCCGGGAGACCTGATCCAGTTCCTCCTCCAGGCCGGCGGTGAAGTTGTAGTCCACGTAGCGCGCAAAATGGGCCGTCAACAGGTCGTTCACCACCATGCCCACATCCTCGGGGAAGAAGCGCTTCTTGTCCAGGCGGGTGTACTTGCGCTCCACCAGGGTGTTCATGATCGAGGCGTAGGTGGAGGGGCGGCCGATGCCGTACTCCTCCAGGGTCTTGACCAGGGTGGCCTCGGTGTAGCGCGGCGGCGGCTGGGTGAAATGCTGTTCCGGGACGATCTCGTGCAGTTTGAGGGGCGCCCCTTCGTCCATGGCGGGCAACAGCCCTTCCTTCTCCTCGTCCTGATCGTCCAGCCCCTCGATGTAGAGCTTCATGAAGCCGGGGAAACGGATCACCGTGCCGCTGGCGCGCAGGCCGGCCTGTTTGGCTCCGCTGAACGGGCCGGCGGCGGGAGGCGCGGCCAGATCGGCCGCAATGTCCACCGAGGTCTGGTCCAGGAGCGCCTCGGCCATCTGGCAGGCCACGGTGCGCTTCCAGATCAGCTCGTACAGCTTGTGGAGATCGGGGGTCAGGAACTTCTTCAGCTCGGCCGGGGTCTTGGAGATGTAGGTCGGCCGGATGGCCTCGTGGGCCTCCTGGGCGTTCTTGGTCTTGGTGCGGTAGAGGCGCGGCTTGGCCAGGGCGTATTCCGGGCCGTAGGCGGCGGAGATGACGTCATGGGCCTCCTGGAGCGCCTGGCTGGAGAGATTGACGCTGTCGGTACGCATGTAGGTGATCAGACCGATCGTGCCCCCCTCGCCGATGTCGATCCCCTCGTACAGCTTCTGGGCCGTGGACATGGTCTTCTTGGCCGAAAAGCCCAGCTTGCGGGAGGCCTCCTGCTGAAGGGTCGAGGTGGTGAACGGCGGGGCCGGAGTGCGCTTCTTCTCGGTTTTGGTGATCTTGTCCACCCGGTAGCCACCCGACAGGAGGGCTGCCTTCAGACCGGCCGCCACCTCTTCGCCGGGGATGTCGAACTTGCCCAGCTTCTTGCCGCCCACCGCCACCAGGCCGGCCTTGAACTCCTGCCCCGGCGCAACCCCCAGGCGTGCCGCAATGGTCCAGTACTCCTGCTCGACAAAGGCCTGGATCTCCTTTTCCCGTTCACAGACCAGGCGCAGGGCCACCGATTGCACCCTGCCGGCCGAAAGGCCGTAGCGGATCTTCTTCCACAGGAAGGGGGAGAGGTTGAAGCCGACCAGGTAATCCAGCACCGAGCGGGCCTGCTGGGCGTCCACCAGTTCGGCGGCGATGGCGCGGGGGTGCTCCACGGCGTGGATGATGGCGTCCTTGGTGATTTCGTGAAACACGACGCGCTGGATCTCGATGCCCGGGTTCTTCTTTTTGTCCAGCCCCAGGGCCGCCAGCAGGTGCCAGGAGATGGCCTCCCCTTCGCGGTCGGGGTCAGTCGCCAACAGCAGCCGGCCGGATTCCTTGAGGGCCTTCTTGATGGCGTCGATATGTTTCTTGCTCTCGGGCAGCACATGGTACTTGGGTTCGAAATCGTTCCCGATATCCACCGACCCCTGCTTGCTGGGCAGGGCGCGCACATGGCCGAACGAGGCCAACACCTTGTAATCCGTGCCCAAAAACTTTTCTATGGTTTTCGCCTTGGCGGGCGATTCTACGATGACGAGATTCTGCGACATGAAGACATCCTTCTGATATAATTATTAATAGTAAATACAGCGGCGAAAGGTCCCGCAGTCCCTTTCGTCCCTACCCCGCTACGGCGAAATGCTTGCCCGGCAGCGGTGTTATCGCCCCCTTGAGCTCAAGGTGCAGTAACATAGAGGAAACCTCTCCGGCTGTCAATTCCGTTTGGGCGATGATGTCGTCGATGTGCAGCGACGAACGGGCCAGGAGTTCATACACTGCGGCTTCCCGGGGGGTCAGGCTGAAGGTCCGCGCGGCGGCCTGCGCCGGGGCGCACTCCCCGTTCAGAGCCGGGAGGCCGCGAAGCTCCTCCAGAATATCCTCAACACAGTCGACGAGCTTGGCCCCCTGCTTGATCAGGCGGTTGCTGCCGCGGCAGGCGGCAAAGGAGATGTTGCCGGGGACGGCAAAGACGTCGCGGCCATGCTCCAGGGCAAATTGGGCGGTGATCAGGGAACCGCTGTTTTCTGCCGCCTCCACCACCAGCACGCCGCGGGACAAGCCGCTGATGATCCGGTTGCGCCGGGGAAAATTTTCCGCCAGGGGCAACGTCCCCAGGGGGAACTCGGAGACCAGGCACCCTGTTTCGCACACCGCCTCGAAGAGCGGGCGGTTTTCGGGCGGGTACACCCGGTCGATGCCGCACCCCAGGACGCCGACGGTTCTGCCGCCCCCCTGGAGCGCCCCCTTGTGGGCCGCAGTATCGACCCCGCGGGCCATGCCCGAAATCACCGCCACGCCATGCGCGGCCAGCGCCTCGGCGAGACGCCCCGTGGCCATGAGGCCATAGGAGGTCGCCCGGCGCGAACCGACGACCGCCACCGCCAATTCGCTGCTGCGCAGTTCGCCCCGCACATAGAGAAAAGGGGGAGGGTCGGGGATCTCGAACAGTGACTTGGGGTAGTCGGCCGAAACGAACGTCACCAGCCGCGCACCGCTTCCCTCCAGCCGGCGGCACTCCTCATGGGCGAAGCGCTTCCAGCCGCCCTCCCTGATCGCCCCGGCCACGGCCGGGGTCACCCCCCTGACGGCCGCCAACTCCGCTGGCGATGCCGCCAGCGCCGCCCCGGGGGCGTCGAAACGTTCCAACAGGCGCCGGAACGTGACATTGCCGATGCCGGGTACCGCCTTGAGGCCGAGCCAGTAGAATTCTTCCATGTCCCACACCTTCCAGTCGCCGCTCCCGCGGGCATGAGAGAAAAAAAAGACCGGCCTCCCGGCCGGTCTCGTGTGGTGCGTTCATCCCTATTTGGTCAGGCTGACGATCTTGTCGCCCTTGTAGATCGCATCGATACTTTTGACCACCAGGGCGGTCGCCGTCTTTTTGCCGGTTTCCAGGACAACCAGCGCCCCCAGCAGCTCCTGGGGCAAACGGTCGATACGCCCCTCGACGTATTGTCGGTCGAGGGTCACATCCCGGACGATATAGAGCATGTTGCCCGCTTCGGCCCCCTGGGCGCTTCCCAGGTCGATGTAGACGATGTCGCCGGCGGCGATGATCTCGGTCCCGCTGTAGCTCTCGACGATATACCCCTTCAGATCCCTGGACGGCATCTTGAGGGCCACCTCGCGGCGCTTGTCGTCGCGGTACGGCATGAGGTAGGAGCCGGGGGAGATCTCCTGATAGGCCCTGGTAACGATGGCCCGGGAAGCCTTTTGTTCCAGATCGGTCAACTGCAGCGTGCCCAGCGGAACCACCTTGGCGCCCAGGATCTCGCTCGAAACGGGATGACTGACGGTCCCCTCCTTGCGGTAGACCGAAAACTTCTCCCCCCTTTGACCCCCTGTGCCTTGCCGATATCGGTATAGACGATGTCGTCATCCCCGGCCACGATACGGTCGTGGTGGATGGCGACGACAAAACCGGCCGGCTTGCGGTCGGTCTCCATCAAAAAGCCTTCGCTCCCCCGCACGCTGTAGGTCCGTTCGGCGGCCACCTCGGCCAGGGCTTCCGCCTGGGCCGCAGCCTTTTGGGCTCCCGGCGCACTCCCCTGCTGCTCCCGGGGTTCGAATTCCAGGCGGTCGGGGAACACCCGTACCCGTTGCCCCGGATAGATCAGGTGCGGATTGGTGATCTGGCTGTTTTTGGACCACATGTTCGGCCAGTAGCGGGGCTCTTTGATAAAACGCTCGGACAGGCCCCAGAGGGTATCGCCCTGCCGTATGACGTAGATGGTCGGCTCCTCATCCGCAGCCAGGGCCAGGCCGGGCACGAAAAGCGCTACGACGAACAGCAGCATGGCAAGTCTGGTTTTCATACGCACCTCGGTCGTTCCTGAAAAGTTAACAGCGGGAAACGCTGCAGGTCCCTCAATTGGCGGTCAGCCGTTCCCGCGCCTTGGCCGCCGCCGGGCTGCCGGGATAGGTCTTGACCAGGCGATCATAAGCTGCGGCGGCCTTGTCCTTCTCCCCCATGGCCGCCAGGGTATACCCCAGCTTCAGGAGCGCGTCCGGGGCCTTGGCGCTTTTGGCATAATCGTCAACCACCTTCCGGAAAGCGTCGCGTGCCTTGGTCAACGCGGACAGGCTGTAGTGGCATTCGCCGATCCAATAGACGGCGTTGGCGGCATAGCTGCTTTTGGGATCACTCTTGAGAAACGCTTCGAACGCCTCGATGGCGGCCGGAAAGCTGTTGGCGCTGTAGAGGCCGAACGCCTTGACATAGTCGGAAGGGGGGCCGTAATCCTTGCCCCTGGATGCGGGTTCCTGGTTGATGACCTCGATCTTGGGCGCCGCCTGGAGCAGGATGCGCGCCTTGAGCTCATCCTGGGCGGTGCGCAATTCCCTGATGGTGTCCTGAAGCTGCTTGAGCTGGACGCTCGCGGCCTTGGCCTGTTCCTCCTGGGACTGGACCTGGCCGGACAGCTCGTTCAGGCGCTGTTCGGCCCGCTTGTCGGACTGGATGAGGTGCTCCACCTTTGCCTCGGTCTCGGTCTGGCGCTTGACCATGAGGTCGTGCTGCGCACAGCCGGCCAGGGCGAGAGAAGCGGCAACACATGCGGCCCACCGGATGCCGAACGGCATAATTCCTCCAAATGTCAGGATTTTTTCATAAATTAAAGCCATAAACCTTCGTTTGTCAAGCGAAAGCTGGCTTTGCGGCCCGGGGGGCGACGGCGGAATCGGTCATGCGGCGGGATGAAACTCCGGCCGCCGACTTCTTTTCCGCCCGGTGTGGGGAATAAAGGGCTCCTGCGTCGCGCTCAGCCCGTTCTTGGGCAGAGACCGGATTTTCGGCCTGTTTTCACCGCCCCGGACAAACTGCGGCCGGCTGTTTTTCTTGGTTTAATTAACCGACAGAATATGTTAGCATTTTTCTTCTACGCATCCAGCCACCAACATCAGCGACGGGAACCATCCGTGAACACCCCCGAACTCCTGGCTCCGGCCGGCAACATGGAAAAACTCAAGATCGCCGTCCATTACGGCGCCGATGCCGTCTACCTGGGGGGGCGCTCCTTCGGTCTGCGCAATCTGTCGGACAATTTCGCCATCGAGGAGATGCCGGCTGCCCTGGACTATTGCCACAGCCGCGGGGTGAAGGCCTACCTGACGGTCAACAGCTACCCCCACAACGATGCGCTGCCGCGGCTTGAGGAGTTCCTCCGCCAGACGGCGCCGCTCCCCTTCGACGCCTACATTGTGGCCGACCCGGGCGTCATGGCCATGGCGCGCCACATCTCCCCCCAGCGCGAACTGCACCTTTCCACCCAGGCCAACACCATCAACTGGCAGAGCGCCCGGTTCTGGGCGCAGCAGGGGGTGAAGCGGATCAATCTGGCGCGGGAGATGAGCCTGGAGGCCATCCGCGAGACCGTCGCCCACGCCCCGGAGGTGGAGTTCGAGGCCTTTGTCCATGGCGCCCTGTGCATCTCTTATTCGGGCCGGTGTCTCATCTCCAGCGCCCTGGCCGGCCGCGACGCCAACCAGGGGGAGTGCGCCCACCCCTGTCGCTGGAGCTACCACCTGGTGGAGGAGAGCCGCCCCGGAGAATATTTCCCGGTGGCGGAGGACGAAAACGGCACCTTCATCTTCAACTCCCGCGATCTCTGCCTGCTGGAACACCTGCCGGCACTGGTACAGAGCGGGGTGTCCGCGCTTAAGGTCGAGGGGCGCATGAAAGGGATCAATTACGTAGCCTCCGTGCTGCGGGTCTACCGGCAGGCGCTGGACGAGTACCGGGCCAACCCCTCCGCTTGGCGCTGCCGCCCCGAATGGCTGGAGGAATTGGCCAAACTGAGCCATCGGGGGTATACCACCGGCTTCCTCTTTGGCACCCCCCGCAACGTGGGACAGGAGTATCATTCGGCCTACATCCGCAGCCACGAGTTCGTCGGCCTGGCGGAGGCGGTGCGCGCCGACGGCAAGGTAGTGATCGGGGTGCGTAACCGCATCCGCTCGGGCGACGCGCTGGAGTTCGTCGGCCCCGGCATGCGGCTGGCGAGGCTGACGGTAGGGGAGATGCGCGTCCTGACCCCGGAAGGCGATGCCGTCGCAGCCGACGTGGCCAACCCCAACCAGCGCATTCTCCTTGCGCCCCCCTTTGCGGTCGAGCCCTTTGATCTCGTGCGCCGGGAAAAGGGGGAAAGACCGTGAGAGACCTGAAGGGGTATGTCCACGACGGGGGGAGCGGCTGGCTGCGGGATCTGGTGATCCTGGCCTTTGTCATGGGCATCCCCTTTTTCCAGTTTCTGGGCGGACTGCCGCTGATCGACCCCGATGAGGGGCGTTACGCGGAGATCCCCCGGGAGATGGTGGAGCAGGGAGACTTCATCACCCCAACCCTCAACTACGTCAAATATTTCGAAAAACCGCCGCTGTTGTACTGGCTGAACGCCGCTTCGCTCAAGCTGTCCGGCCTCACCGAGCAGGCCGCCCGCTTCCCGTCGGCACTGTGCGGCCTTTTGACCATGCTGGCGACCTATGTCATCGCCCGGCGTCTTTACGGCCGGCGCACGGCCCTGATTGCGGCGGCCATCCTGGGGACTGCGGCCGGTTTCGTGCTCCAGTCGCGCATCATCCTGACCGATATGCTGCTGACCTTCTGCCTCACGGCGGCACTGGGCGCCTTCATCATCGCCAGCCAGCGCGAGGGGCGCCGCGGCACCCCGGGGCCCTGGTACGCCTTCTATCTGTTCTGCGCCCTGGCGGTGCTGGCCAAGGGGCTGATCGGCATCGTCTTCCCCGCCGGCATCATCTTCTTGTACCTGCTGTTGAGCGGCCGCTGGAACCTGCTCGGGGAGATGCGCCTCCCCACCGGCCTGGCGCTGTTCCTGGCCCTGGCCGCCCCCTGGTTTGTGGCCGTCTCCCTGCGGAATCCCGAATTTGCCCGCTTCTTCTTCATCCACGAGCATTTCGAACGCTTCACCAGCACCGTGCATGGCCGCTACCAGCCGTTCTGGTTCTTTCTGCCGGTGCTGGCGGCGACGCTGCTCCCCTGGTCGTTCTTCATCCCCGGAGCCTTGCGGCGGGCCTGGCGCGACCGCCATCACGACGACAGCCAGGCCGGGCTCTACCTGCTGATCTGGGCGGTCCTGATCTTCCTGTTCTTCTCCAAGTCCAACTCCAAGCTGGTCCCCTATATCCTGCCGGTCTTCCCGCCCCTGGCCATCCTGATCGCCAACCGTATCGACAGGGTGCTGGACGGTCAGGGACGCGAACTCAAGCTGGCCTCCATCCTGCTGGGCATGACCCTGACCCTTCTGGGCGTGGCGGCCCTGGCCTATGCCCGCCTCCCCGAACTGGCCGACCTGCTGGCCGGGGCGCTGCCGCGCCTGAGCGACCCGCTGCACCAGTTCATCAACAACGCCCCGGCGGTCAGTACAGCGGGGGGCACGGCCATCGCCGCCCTGTTTCTCATACAGGGGATAACCGCCCTGGTCTCCGCGGGCAACAACCCGCTCCGCATGGTGGCTACGCTCTGCCTCTGCTCATTTCTCCTGGTAATTTTCATCCCGCGCTCGATAATGGTGCCCATCGCCCAGGCCGAATCTCCCCGCGCCCTGGCGCTGCAAGCCCGCTCCCTGGCCGGGCCGCAGACGCGCATCGTGACCTTCGGCCCCCAGCAGGGGGTTTGCTGGTACACCCAGCGGCGGATCATGGTCACCGACAAGTTGGACGAACTGGAGTTCGGCAGCAAGCAGGGAGACCAGTCCGCCTGGTTTCCCGACCAGCAGGCGCTGCTGCGGCTGTGGGGGAGCGACACCCCGGTGCTGATCATCCTCAAAAAGGGCGAACTGGACCGCCTGCTCCCGCTGCTCCATCCCGCCCCGCGGGTTGTGGGGGAATCGGGGAGGCGGCGGCTGATATCGAACCGGCAAGGTGGTTGAAAAACAGCCATCAGCCTTCGTCCTCGAACGTCCTTGCGTGCCGCGTAGCGCCCCCATCCTATCCTTCTCCCAGAGGGAGAAGGGATACCGTTGCCCCCTCCCTCTGGGAGAGGGTGGCCAAAGGCCGGGTGAGGTCCTCTTCAGGGCTTGTCGAGCGGGTGCGACGATCTGGCTATTTTTGAACAACCTGAGTTTTTCAACTGCCTCTTAAAGGAGTTCCCAACACCATGCGCGACACCTTCCTCCCCTTCTCCACCCCAACCATCGACGACGACGAGATCAACGAGGTCGTCGATTCCCTCAAATCCGGCTGGATCACCACCGGCCCCAAGGTCAAGCGGTTCGAGGACGCCTTCAGGGCCTATGTGGGGGCCCCCTACGCCATCCCCCTGAGCTCGGCCACCGCCGGCCTGCACCTGACCCTTTTGGCGCTGGGCATCAAGGAGGGGGACGAGATCATCACCACCCCCATGACCTTCGCCTCCACGGTCAGCATGATCATCCTCTGCGGCGGCACGCCGGTGCTGGCGGACATCGAGCCCGGCACCCTCAACATCGACCCGGCACGGATCCGGGAGAAGATCACCCCCCGCACCCGTGCCGTCATCCCGGTGCACTTTGCCGGCCAGTCCTGCGACATGGACCCGATCTTCGCCCTGGCCCGGGAACGCGGCCTCACCGTCATCGAGGACGCGGCCCACGCCGCGGGCACAGAATACAAGGGCAGGCGCATCGGCTCCCTGGACTCCATCTCCATCTTTTCCTTCCACCCCAACAAGAACATCACCACCGGCGAGGGGGGCATGGTCTGCACGGCCGACGAGGCCCTGGCCGAGGAGATCTCCCTGCTCAAATTCCACGGCATGAGCCGCGAGGCCTGGAAGCGCTTTGCCGCCAGCGGCACCCCCAACTACGACATCCTCCTGCCCGGCTTCAAATACAACATGATGGATATCCAGGCCGCCATCGGCATCCACCAGCTCCCCAAGCTGGACAAATTCATCGATAAGCGGGCCGGGATCGCCGCCTATTACAACCTGGAGTTTGCCGACGTCGCCGAACTGGCGCTGCCCGTCTCTGCCCCCTACGACCAGCGCCACGCCTGGCACCTCTACACGCCGCTGGTCAGGATCGAAAAGCTGGATATCAACCGCGACCGGTTCATGGAGGAGCTGAAGAAGCACAACATCGGCAGCGGGCTGCACTACAAAGCCATCCACCACCACCCCTACTACCGCGACCACCTGGGCGTGGCCGACAGCGACCTGCCGGTGGCCAGCTATGCCTCGGAGCGAATCCTCTCCCTGCCGCTCTTCCCCAAGATGACGGAGGAGGATGCCGCCGACGTGGTGACGGCGGTCAAGGCGGTGATTGCGGCCCACCGGCGCGTGTGACAGGGGAAATATGAATCTGAATCCGTGACGCCGGAGTGCCGCAGCACCTCACCCGCGATCCTCCGTCGGGTTGTCGCTATCTTCTTTAAAGGCAAAGGCTGAGGCCTTCCGGCCACTGCGACATGGAGGCGTCACGGATTCAGGGCAAAAAAAACGGGACGGCATTTTTCTGCCCCCCCGTTCCTGACACCCGCCTCACGGTTCTTCTCGTCATTTAATGGTGATATTCTTCACCACCCGCTTGTCCTCCACCTTCGGGATCCTGACCTCCAGAACACCCTCGGTGAATCTGGCAGCCACCCTGTCGGCGTCCAGGCCTTCCGGCAACCGCAGGGTTCTGCTGAATTTGCCGTAGCTGCGCTCCAGCCTCAGGTAATCCCGCGTGTCGATCTTTTCCTCCGTCTTCTTCTCGCCGCTGATCTCAAGGGTGTTGTCGATCAGCTTCACGGTGATGTCGTTCTTGGTCAGGCCGGGCAAATCGGCCTTGACGACGATGTGGCCCGCGTCCTCGAAGACGTCCACCGATGGCGCCATCCCCCCGCGCCCCATGTCGTGCAGGAAACCCCTGAACGGTGCCATGCCCGTTTCAAAGAACGGGCGCCGGAACGTCTCGTTCATCATCCGTTCCATGTCGTCGATCAGGCTGGGAAGCCGCGTGGTTTCGAGCCAGCTCCCCCGTGTTTCGGGCACATGCTCCGCAGTTACCGGCACCGTAGCGGTTTCGCCGGTGTCACGTACCGATCTGAGATGTGTCGTACCTTTCATGACCATGCACCTCCTTTGTGCACTATAGTCACTACCGTACTAATTATAGCACTTTGAAATTGCAGGTCAATATCATTGCAACCACTCCGGGCACCCGGCACCAGCGGGTGAACCCCTCAATTATCTTGAAGGATGGGGACTTTTTGCGTAAACTGATGCCATGCCCATACCACTGGGCCAGTCACCATGGCCGCAGGAGAAACCGATTATGAGTATTGCCGAACAGATCCGACAGATCGCCGTGGAGGCCCGCCAGGCCTCGCTGGTTATGGCCCGTCTGTCCACAACCGCCAAAAACGACATGCTGGTGCGGATGGCCGCGGCCCTGGAAAAAGACACGGCCCGGATCATCGCCGAAAACGGCAGGGACCTGGAGGCGGGACGTCAGAAAGGGCTCTCCGCCGCCCTGCTCGACCGCCTGATGCTGGACGAAAAGCGTATCGCCGCCATCGCCGCCGCCCTGCGCGAGGTGGCCGCCCTCCCCGACCCGGTGGGAGAGATCACCGGGATGCGGAAACGCCCCAACGACCTGATGGTGGGCAAGATGCGCATCCCGCTGGGGGTGATCGGCATCATCTACGAGGCGCGCCCCAACGTGACCGCCGACGCGGCCGCCCTCTGCCTCAAGGCCGGCAACGCCGTGATCCTCAGGGGGGGATCGGAAGCGATCCACTCCAACCTGGCCATCGCCGCGATCCTGACCCGGGTCATGGCCGACCTGAACATCCCGCCGGCCGCCCTGGCGGTGCTCCCTTTCACCGAACGGGAGGGGGTGCTGGAGATGCTCAAACAGGAAGAGTCCATCGACCTGATCATCCCCCGGGGGGGCGAGGGCCTGATCCGGTTTGTCTCGGAAAACTCGCGCATCCCGGTCATCAAGCATTACAAGGGGGTCTGCCACGTCTTCGTGGATGCCACGGCCGACTTCGACAAGGCCGAGAAGATCGTCGTCAACGCCAAGGTGCAGCGCCCGGGGGTCTGCAATGCCCTGGAGACCCTCCTGATCCACAAGGATGTGGCGGCCGCCTTCATCCCCCGCATCACCGCCACCCTGGAAGGGCTCGGGGTGGAACTGCGCGGCGACGAGGCCTTCCGGCAGCACGCCCCCTCGGCCACGCCGGCCACCGAGGAGGATTGGCATGCGGAATACCTGGAACTGATCCTGGCCTGCCGGGTGGTGGCAGACATGGATGCGGCCATCGCCCACATCAACCGTTACGGCTCCCTGCATACCGAGGCCATCGTCACCAGCGACTACGGCCGGGCCCAGCGGTTCATCCGCGAGGTCAACTCCTCCTGCGTGCTGGTCAACGCCTCCACCCGCTTCGCCGACGGCGGCCAGCTCGGTCTGGGGGCCGAGATCGGCATCTCCACCACCAAGCTGCACTCCTTCGGCCCCATGGGGCTGGAGGATCTGACCACCACCAAGTTCATCGTCTACGGCGACGGACAGGTCCGGGTTTGACCGGAGAAATGAGCCGCTCATGACCACGCAGCAGCAGATCGACACGTTCCTCACCTCACCGGCCTTCGGGGTCGTGGGGGCATCGCAGAACCGCTCCAAGTACGGCAACAAGGTGCTGCGCTGCTACCTGCAGCACGGCTACGGGGCCATACCGGTCAACCCCAACGAGCAGGAGATCGAAGGGGTGGCCTGCGTTGCCGCCATCGGCGATCTGCCGCCGGAGGTCAAGAGCATCTCCATGATCACCCCGCCCGAGGTGACCGCCCGGCTGGTGCCCCTGGCCCTGGAGCAGGGGATCGAGAACATCTGGATGCAGCCGGGGGCGGAACATCCCGAGGCGGTGGCCCTCTGCCGGCAGCGGCAGGTCAATGTCATCGCCGACGGGAGCTGCCTCTTGGTGGTGCTGGGGTACCACGACCATTAAACCTGACGTCAAAAACCGGCTCGAACCCGCTTGCGGCCGTCGTGGGGATGCATAAATATCCGGCATTATGAATTGTTACGCGATATTTACTTGCCAGCGGCCTGAAAAGCTGACATAGTAGGAGATAATCTGGACGGGCGCATGCCCGTCCTTTTATTTTGAACGATTAGGAGCTTTACCATGCAGGAGCGTATCAGAAACATCGCCATCATCGCGCACGTCGACCATGGCAAGACCACCCTGGTTGACGCCATGCTGCGCCATTCCGGCGTCTACCGGGAAAACGAGGCCATCACCGAACGGGTCATGGACTCCAACGACCTGGAGAAGGAGCGCGGCATCACCATTTTGGCCAAGAACCTCTCCATCCACCACGGCCGCTACAAGATCAACATCGTGGACACCCCCGGCCACGCCGACTTCGGCGGCGAGGTGGAGCGCGTCCTGAAGATGGTGGATTCGGTGCTCCTGCTGGTCGACGCCCTGGACGGCCCCATGCCCCAGACCCGCTTCGTCCTCAAGAAATCCCTCGACCTGGGACTGAAGCCGATCGTGGTCATCAACAAGATCGACCGCCCCGGCAGCCGCCCGGACGAGGTGCTGAACATGGTCTTCGACCTGTTCTGCGAACTGAACGCCAGCGACGAACAGCTGGATTTCCCGGTGGTCTACACCAGCGCCAAGATGGGCTACGCCAAGCTGGACGTCAATGCGGAATCCAGCAGCATGGAGCCGCTGTTTGCCGTGATCGAAAGCAATGTCCGCCCCCCCCAGGGAGACGCCAAGGCCCCCTTCCAGATGCTGGTGGCCAACATCGACTACAACGACTACATCGGCCGCATGGCCACCGGCCGCATCTTCAACGGCAGCGTCGCCTCCGGCGAGACCGTCGCCATGATCAAGCAGGACGGCACGGTTCAGAAGGGGCGCATCACCAAGCTGCTCGGCTATGAAGGCCTGAAGCAGGTGGAAATCAGCGTGGCGGAAACCGGCGATATCGTTACCGTGGCCGGCTTCGACGAGATCGGCATCGGCGAGACCCTGGCCTCGGCCGAGAACCCCATCGCCGTCCCCTATGTCTCCATCGACGAACCGACCCTGTCCATGAACTTCATGGTCAACGCCTCCCCCTTTGCCGGCCGCGAAGGGAAGTGGGTCACCTCGCGCAACATCCGGGAGCGCCTGGCCAAGGAACTGCGCACCAACGTATCGCTTCGGGTGGAGGACACCGACTCCCCGGACACCCTGAAGGTGTCGGGCCGCGGCGAACTGCACCTGTCGATCCTGATCGAGAACATGCGCCGCGAGGGCTTCGAGCTGGCCGTATCCAAACCCGAGGTCATCGTCCGGGAACGGGACGGTCAGAAGATGGAGCCGATGGAATACCTGGTGGTGGACGTGGCCTCCGAGTTCCAGGGCGCCATCATCGAGAAGATGGGCCCGCGCAAGGGTGAAATGGCGGCCATGAGCCCCATGGGCGACATGGTGCGCCTGGAGTTCATCATCCCGGCCCGCGGCCTGATCGGCCTGCGGGGCGAGGTGCTGACCGATACCCGCGGCACGGCGGTCATGACCCACACCTTCCACGATTACGCCCCCTACAAAGGCGACATCCCGGGCCGCAAGAACGGCGTGCTGATCGCCATGGAGCACGGCGAGACCACCGCCTACTCCCTGGATGCCCTCCAGCCCCGCGGCACCCTCTTCATCGGGGCCGGGGTCGAGGTCTACGGCGGCATGATCATCGGCCAGCACGCCAAGGACAACGACCTGGACGTCAACCCCTGCAAGGGCAAGAAACTGACCAACGTGCGCGCCTCCGGCTCCGACGACGCCATCAAGCTGACGCCGCCCCGCGTCCTGACCCTGGAGCAGGCTCTGGAATTCATCGACGACGACGAATTGGTCGAGGTTACCCCTCTCTCGATCCGCATGCGCAAAAAGGAACTGGACCCGACCAAACGGAAGCGGGCCTCGAAAGGCTAAGCCGAAACCCGATTTTTCGGCAGTACACACGCGGGATGGAACCGGCCGGTTCCATCCCGCTTTCCGTATCGGCGGCCGCTTCCGGGCCGCAAGCACACCTGCCCACATCTTAGTCACCGGCACCGCCTCTCCCTGCCCCTCCACGGCGTACCAGTGCATAAAAAATCAGCAGCAACAGTCTGAATACCTCCCTCACCGCCTCACCACCAAAACATAACCATTCAATATTACAACAACAATTAGTTTGGCACACCACATGCAGTACGTCTGCATACCTAAGAAACCAGGCATGCATACAACAGAGACAGGGACGATACTTGGCAAAGGCGCCAACCATTCAACCGAAATGGCGCGCCTTTTTTATTGGGGGGCCGACAGGCCGCCCATGGAAAAGTGAGGGATATCATGGCAAAGCCCGACTGGTACGACACAACCGACTGCGAAACCCACGACAAGGGCGCGCCGAAGTTCTGCAAGAAATCCGAACCCGGCGAAGGCACGGAACGCTCCTGCGCCTACGACGGCGCCCGCGTCGTCTTGATGCCCATTACCGACGTGATCCACCTGGTGCACGGCCCCATCGCCTGCGCCGGCAACTCCTGGGACAACCGCGGCGCCCGTTCGTCCGGATCGCAGCTCTTCCGGCGGGGCTTCACCACCGAGATGCTGGAGAACGACGTCATCTTCGGCGGCGAAAAGAAGCTTTACAAGGCCATCCTGGACCTGGCGGAACGCTACAAGGGGCAAGCCAACGCCATGTTCGTCTACGCCACCTGCGTGACCGCCATGACCGGCGACGACGTGGAGGCGGTGTGCAAGGCTGCGGCGGAGAAGACCTCCATCCCCATCATCCCGGTCAACACCCCCGGCTTTATCGGCGACAAGAACATCGGCAACCGCCTGGCCGGCGAGATCCTGTTCAAACACGTGGTCGGCACGGCCGAACCCCCGGTGTTGGGCGACTACCCCATCAACCTGATCGGCGAGTACAACATCGCCGGCGACCTGTGGGGCATGCTGCCGCTCTTCAACCGCCTGGGCATCCAGATCCTCTCCTGCATCAGCGGGGACGCCAAATTCCAGGAGCTGCGCTACGCCCACCGGGCGAAGCTCAACATCATCATCTGCTCCAAATCCCTGACGAACCTGGCCAAGAAGATGCAGAAAACCTACGGCATGCCCTACCTGGAAGAGTCCTTTTACGGCATGACCGATACGGCCAAGGCGCTCAGGGACATTGCCCGGGAACTGGATAATGCGGTCAACGGCCTGGAGAAGCGGACCATGCAGGACCGGGTGGAGAAGCTGCTGGTGGAGGAAGAGGAGTTGTGCCGCCAGCGCATCGCCCCCTATCGCGCGCGGCTGGAAGGGAAGCGGGCCGTGCTGTTCACCGGCGGCGTCAAGACCTGGTCCATGGTCAACTCCCTGCGGGAACTGGGAGTGGAAATCCTGGCGGCCGGTACCCAGAATTCGACCCTGGAAGACTTCTACCGCATGAAAAGCCTGATGCACAAGGACGCCAGGATCATCGAGGACACCTCCACCGCCGGGCTTCTGGGGGTCATGGCCGAAAAACTGCCGGACCTGATCGTGGCCGGCGGCAAAACAAAATACCTGGCGCTCAAGACCAAGACCCCATTCCTGGACATCAACCATGGCCGCTCCCACCCCTACGCCGGTTACGAGGGGATGGTGACCTTCGCCCGCCAACTCGACCTGACGGTCAACAACCCGATCTGGCCGGTGGTGAACGCCCCGGCTCCGTGGGAAAAGAGCGAGGACGAGTTCGCCGCCGATGTCGCTGCGGCCGCGGGGCACGCCGCCACCTTCCTGGCCGAGGATATTTCCGCCTCGCGGGTCAAAGTCGCCACCAAATGCGCCACGGTCAACCCCCAGAAAAACTCCCCGGCCCTGGGCGCAACCATGGCCTACATGGGGATCGATAACATGCTCGCCCTCCTGCACGGCGCCCAGGGGTGCTCCACCTTCATACGCCTGCAGCTGGCGCGTCACTACAAGGAGTCCATCGCCCTCAACTGTACCGCCATGAGCGAGGATACAGCCATCTTCGGCGGCTGGGAGAACCTCAAGAAGGGGATCAAGCGGGTGATCGACAAATTCGGGCCCCGGGTGGTGGGCATCATGACCTCCGGCCTGACCGAAACCATGGGTGACGACGTGCAGAGCGCCATCGTCCACTTCCGCCAGGAAAACCCCGAGTATGCCGACGTGCCCGTTGTGTGGGCATCCACCCCCGACTACTGCGGTTCCCTGCAGGAAGGGTACGCCGCCACCGTGGAAGCGATCCTCGCCACCCTGCCGGAAGGGGGGCCGGCCATCGAGCGGCAGGTGAACCTGCTGCCGGGCGCCCACCTCACACCCGCCGACGTGGAGGAGATCAAGGAACTGGTCGAATCCTTCGGCCTGACCGTGCTGACCATCCCTGACATCGCCAACGCCATGGACGGCCACGTTGACGACGAGGTTTCACCCCTCTCCACCGGTGGCATCACGGTGGATGCGATCCGCACGGCGGGCAGGAGCGTCGCGACCGTCTATATCGGCGACTCCCTGGCCAAGGCGGGCCTGAAGCTCCAGGAACGGTTCGGCATCCCGGCCTACGGATTCAACTCCCTGACCGGCCTGGCCGAGACCGACCGCTTCATGGAGACGCTCAGCGCCATCGCCGGGCTTCCCATACCGGAAAAACACCGCCGCTGGCGGAGCCGCCTGATGGACGCCATGCTGGACAGCCACTACCAGTTCGGCAGCAAAAAGGTAGCCCTGGCCCTGGAGTCGGACGCCCTCAAGGCCCTGACCACCTTCCTGAGCGGCATGGGGTGCGAGATCCAGGCGGCCCTCAGCGCCACCCGGACCCGCGGGCTGGACGGACTGCCGAGCGCCAACGTCGCCGTGGGCGATCTGGAGGACCTGGAAGAGGCGGCCGAGGGCGTCGATCTGCTGGTGGCCAACTCCAACGGCCGTCAGGCGGCCGGCAAGCTCAAGATCGGGGCGCATCTGCGGGCGGGAGTGCCGGTCTTCGACCGCCTGGGCGCTCACCAGAAGGTATGGGTCGGCTATCGGGGGACCATGAACCTGGTCTTCGAGGCGGCCAATCTCTTTCAGGCCAATGCCAAGGAAGCGTTGCGAGTGGCCCATAACTGACGGGCAATTTCCTGCGGGGCACCCCCCGGGGCAGACAAGGAGCAAACCATGAAAATAGCGTTCACCACTTCAACCGGCGAGATGATCGACCAACACTTCGGCCAGTGCCAAAGTTTTCACATCTGGGAGGTCGGCCCGGACGAGGCGGGATTCCTCACGACCATCAGCGCCATCACCACGGCCGAAGACGAGGAAGACCGCATCATGGCCCGGGCCACCGCCATCGCCGACTGCGCCATCGTTTATACCATGCAGATCGGCGGCCCGGCGGCGGCCAAACTGGTCGCCAGGAAGATCCACCCCATGAAGACCGGCGCGGAGGTCAGCCTGAAGGAGACCGTTGAACGGCTTCAGGAAGTGCTGCGCGGCAACCCGCCGCCATGGCTCAGAAAGGCAATGAACAAGGAACAGGCCACCTCGTTCCTGGAAGATTGACCAACCCGCACGGAACAGACGCCACACCACACACCATAACGGAGGAAAGCACCATGTCTTACATCACCGCCCTGACCAAGAACAAGCAGGAATGGACCCCCCAATTCATCAAGTCCATCGACGAAGAGCTCTGTATCGGCTGCGGCCGCTGCTTCAAAGTCTGCGCCCACGACGTCCTGGCCTTCGAGGAACTGGACGAGGACGACTCGGCCAAGATGTTCATGAAGATCGAGAACGACGGCAACTGTATCGGCTGCCAGGCGTGCGGCCGCACCTGTTCCAAGAAGTGCTTTACCTTTGAGCCGATCGCACTGTAGAGGGACGGCCGGGGTCCGGCAGGTGTGAAAAATCTGCCGGATTGCGGCAAGGAGGTGGTATGCTCATCGCGGTCGCATCCAAGGACGGCAAGGAAATCAACCAGCACTTCGGCCATGCCGAGCGTTTTTTGATCTATGACGTGGAGCAGAATGAGGCCAGGCTGGTTGATGAGAAAAAGGTGGAGCGCTACTGCAGCTTCAACCCGGAGAATCCGTTGCGCGGCCACGCCCTGAGAGGGATTGCCGAGGCGCTTACGGGGTGCCGGGCGGTGGTGACGGCCCAGATGGGCGAACACCCCCAGGGTGAACTGGAGAAGCTGGGGATTACCCCCTTCGCGGTATCCGGCCCCATCAAGGCCACGCTGGTGGAACTGGCAAAGGTCCTGTAGCCGAAACCCTGCCCGTTTGGGCGAGCATTCTTTCACAATGAGGTGATAACCTGTGGAAAACGGTTCTTTCAACTACTGCAACCTGCCGCCGTGGGTTATCGCCTCGCGCCACTTCAACGAAAATCCCCAACCGCTGGAGATCCAGGGCGTCAAGGAGGGCAACCGCTTCCTGTTCGAGAAGCTGGCCGCCATCCCCTCCCAGGAGGAGCGCGCCCTGGTCTTCAACGACTTCATGTCGGTCAAATTCCAGCTCCACAACTGGCAGGACCAGGCCACCGACACCGCCCGCAAAAGCATCAAGAACAGTTACCTGCGCTTCCTGCGCGGCTGGATGATGGATTCCAACTCCATCGAGGGGGCGGTGCTCAAACGCTGGGTCGAGAGCCGCATGGGCATCACCCCCACCTTCCACCGCGCCAGGATTTCCGACATCCACAGCGAGGCGTATTTCAACTACTCGGTGGATGTCATGAAGGGAAGCGCCCGCACCAACGCCATCCAGTCCCAACTGGACCTGCTCTACGAATACTGCCAGTTTGAGCTGGCCCGCAAGTACCCGGCAGCCCTCGCCATCCCCCTCTACCGGGGCACCTACGACGCCAATGAACACAGCATCCTGGAGCAGACCGGCAAACGGGAACAGATCGTTCGTCTCAACAACCTGGTTTCCTTCACCTCGGACGAGGAACGGGCCTGGGAGTTCGGTTCCACGGTGTGGCGGGTCCAGGTGCCACTCAGCAAGATCTTCTTTTACAACGACCTGTTGCCCGGCAGCATCATGAAGGGGGAGGGAGAGTACCTCATCATCGGCGGCGAATATCGGGTGCGTCAGGTGATGTGCACGCTCTAATCCCGCGACGGACAGGCCCCCTTGGGAAAGCGCGGCACCCCCAGCTTTCCCAGGAGAGTGAACATCGGGCAGAACTGGGTGAAGCCGGACTGGAACAGGTTGAGGCCGACGAAGCCGGTGAACCAGAGCCAGTAGGGTGAATGGAAATGGGCCAGCAGCAGCGAAACAATGATAAATGATCCCGCGATGATACGGACCACCCTCTCGACGTAATATTCTTCTTTCATGTGTGTTTCTCCTCTGTTTCTCCGGGGGGACACCTTCCCCTCACCCGGCCTTTGGGCACCCTCTCCCCTGGGGAGAGGGCAAAATGTATACCCTTCTCCTTCGGGGAGAAGGTGCCCCGAAGGGGCGGATGAGGGGCGAGGGAGTCATGCCGATTTCGCTTTCTCAACGCCGCGACAGCATCTCCGCTATCTTCCCCGCCACCTCACCCGTCAATACGGGGCAGATGCCCTTGTCGTTGGTGGCGCGGATGGTCTTGCAGCAGGTGGCGCCGTACTTCTCCCTGAACCAGGTATGGAGTTCCCGGGGCAGATGGGTGATCCGCCTCTTGTCCTCCTTCAGCACCAGCCCCAGGGCCACGGTGCCGCCCGACACGGCGCCGCAGATGCAGCCGGAGCCGGAACCGGCACCGAAACCGCTGGCCATCTGCACCACCTCTTCGGGCAGGTCGGGACGGAAATGGTTTCTGACAACCGCCAGCACGGCCTCGGCGCAGTGGTATTTTCCCGAACGGTACAGCGCCTCGGCCTCGCTGCGGCACTGTTCGGTCACTTCCACCCCTTCCGCCGCCGTTTGTTTGTTTTTCGACCAGAACATGCAATCCTCTCTCGGACGTCGATATGCGGATGAACAGGATTAAGGCCCGGTGAAACCGGTTTCTGCTCATCCCTGTTTCATTATACCTCGTGCTGCCCGGTCTTGGTATGCCGTTCCTTCCAGCTCTGCACCAGATAGTACAGGATCGGGATGGTCACCCGCGACAGGGTCGTGGAGGCGATCTCGCCGCACATCATGGCGATGGCCAGCCCCTGGAAGATCGGATCGAAGACGATCACGAAGCTCCCCACCACCACGGCCGCCCCGGTCAGGAGCATGGGGCGGAAGCGTACCGCTCCGGCCTCGATGATCGCCTCGTCCAGAGGCATCCCCTCCCGGCGCTTCATCTCGGCAAAGTCGATCAGGATAATGGAGTTGCGCACGATGATACCGGCCAGGGCGATGAAGCCGATCATGGAGGTGGCGGTGAAGAACGCCCCGAACAGGGCGTGCCCCGGCAGGATGCCGATCAGGGTCAGGGGGATGGGGGCCATGATCACCAGGGGGGTGGTAAAGTCCCTGAACCAGGCCACCACCAGGATGTAGATCAGCACCATCACCGCCCCGAAGGCGATGCCCAGGTCCCGGAAGACCTCATAGGTGATGTGCCATTCACCGTCCCATTTCATGCCCACGTGCTCCTCGCTCCAGGGCTGCCGGGAGGCCAGCACCTGGATCTTTGCGCCATCCGGCGTCGGCAGGGCCGCGATCTCCCTGCGGACCTTGAGGATGGCGTAGACCGGGGCCTCGATCTCGCCGGCCACGTCACCGATCACGTAGACCACATTCTTCAGGTTTTTGCGGTACAGCGTCTCTTCCTCGGCCCCGGTGACGACCCGCACCAGTTGGGAGAGCGGCACGTTGCCCCGGGGACCGGGGAGCTGGATGGACGAGAGGTCGGCCACGGAGCTTCTCTGGGAGACCGGCAGGCGCAGGTTGATGGTGACCGGCTCCTTTGCCCGGGGCAGGTGCAGCAGCCCCACATCCTCCCCGCCCAGGGCGATCTGGAGCGTCCGCGCCACATCCTCCACCGGGATACCGGCCAGGGCCGCCTTCTCCCGGTCGACGGCCAGGGTCACCTTCGGCCGGTCGTCCTCCCGGTACCAGTCCACGTCAACCACCCCGGCGGTCCGGGCCAGGATCGCCTTGACCCTGGCGGCGACCCCCGCACGGGCGGCGTCATCCGGACCGTAGATCTCGGCCACCAGGGTCGAGAGCACCGGTGGGCCGGGGGGGATCTCCGCCACCTTGACCCGCGCCCCGTACCGGTCGGCAATCGTCTTCACAAGGGGGCGGATACGCTTGGCAATGGCATGGGACTGGTCCGTGCGTTCATCCTTGGGCAGCAGGTTCACCTGGATATCGGCCAGGTTCGCACCTTTGCGCAGGTAGTAGTGGCGCACCAGGCCGTTGAAGTTGAAGGGCGCGCTGGTGCCGATGTAGAGCTGGAAATCGCTGACCTCGGGCACACTCCGCAGGGCATCCCCCATCTCGCGGGCAATGCGGGCGGTCTGCTCCAGCGGGGTTCCGTCCGGCGCGTCGATGATCACCTGCAACTCGTTCTTGTTGTCGAAGGGGAGCATCTTGACCGTGACGGCCTTGAACCAGATGAGCGAGCAGGAGAGGAGCAGCAGGACCACCACCCCCGCCAGAAAACCGGAGCGCAGGGTGACGTTGTGGATCAGAGCCCCCATGCCCCTGCGGTAAAAGGCGGTCAGCTTCGAATCCTCGGGTGCCTCGCCGGAACCGAAATGGGACTCCCCCTTCATGAAACGGTAGGCAAAGTAGGGGGTGACGATAAAGGCGATCAGCATGGAGAACAGCATGGCCATGCTGGCCCCCACCGGAATGGGGCGCATGTACGGCCCCATCAGCCCGCCCACGAAACCCATGGGCAGGATCGACGCGATCACCGCGAAGGTGGCCAGCACCGTCGGATTGCCGATCTCGTCCACCGCGCGGACGGCGGCCTCCAGCGGCTTGAGCACCGTGGTGGTGAAGTAGCGGTGGATGTTCTCCACCACCACGATGGCGTCGTCCACCAGGATGCCGATGGAGAAGATCAGGGCGAACAGGGTGATGCGGTTGAGCGTGTAGCCGATCAGGTAGAAGATCAGCATGGTCAGGGCCAACGTGACCGGGATGGCTATGGCGGCCACCGCTCCGGCCCGCCACCCCATGAACAGGGCGATCAGGATCGTGACCGAGAGCGCCGCCAGGAACATGTGGAACAGGAGTTCGTTGTTCTTTTCCCTGGCGGTTTCGCCGTAGTTGCGGGTTACGGTGACCTGCACATCCGAGGGGATCACTTTCCCCTTGAGCGCCTCGACCTTTTTCAGCAGATCCTCGGCCACCCAGGTCGCGTTGGCCCCCTTGCGTTTGGCGATGGAGACGGTCACCGCGGCATAGTCCTGCTTGGGATCGCCGGTCAGGCCCTTGGCACGGGCTCCCGGCCCCAACCCCATGAAAACATAGGTATCCGGGACCTTCGCCCCGTCGGTCACCTGGGCCACGTCGGCCAGATATACCGGCTTGCCGTTGTACACCCCCACCACGAGACGCCTGACCGCGTCGTCGCTCTCCAGGAAATTGCCAGTTTCCACCAGCACCTCCCGATTGCCGCTGGTGAAGGAGCCGGAGGCGAACTCGGCATTGCCCCTGCGCAGGGCCGCCGCCACCTGGAGGGGGGAGAGGCCGTAACCGGCCAGTCGCGGGGCGTCCAGCACGACCCGCACCTGGCGCGTCAGCCCCCCCTTGATCTCGGTTTCGGCGGCATTCTCCCCCTTCCTCAGGTCGTCGCAGACCTCCCGGGCCAGGGTGCGGAGGGTGGCGTGATCGTAGCGCGAAGACCAGAGGGTCAGGGTCATGATGGGGACGTCGTCGATGGATTTCGGCACCACCAGCGGCTCGCCGGCCCCCGGGGGGAGGATGCCGCGGTTGCTCATGACCTTGTTGTAGAGCTTGACCAGCGACTCTTCCATGGGCTGCCCCACCAGGAAGCGCACCGTAACGATCCCCATACCGGGGCGGCTCATGGAATAGAGGTATTCGACCCCCTTGATCTCCCAGAGTTTGCCTTCGAAGGGCTTCACCACCCGCTCCTGCACCTCCTGGGGAGAGGAGCCGGGGAGAGGGAGATAGATATCCACCATGGGCACGACGATCTGGGGCTCTTCCTCCCGGGGGGTCATCTTGACCGCAAAGACGCCCAGAAGGAGCGAGGCCGCAACGATCAGCGGCGTCAGTTTGGAGTCGATGAAGGCGTGGGCGATTTTTCCGGCAAAACCGAGGCGTTCCATGAGCTATTCCACCTTCGCCCCTTCGCTGACCTTCTCCACCCCGGAGAGCACCACCCGCTCGCCGTCGGCAAGGCCGGAGACGATCTCCACCTTGCCGCCGACGGCTTTGCCGGTCTTCACCAGCCGCATGCGGGCGATATTCCCCTGTTCCACCACCCACACGGAGGTCAGGGCTCCGTGCTCCACGACGGCGCGTTCCGGGAGCAGGATAGCGTTGGCCCCGCTGCCCAGGCCGATGGCGGCGCGCCCGAACATGCCCGTTGTCACCCCTTGCCGGTCCAGGGGGACCTTGGCGACGAACGTACGGCTCTGGGGATCGGCAGCCGGGACGATCTCGGCGATCCTGGCGCTGAAGGTCGCCTTCAGGGCATCCAGGGTGACCTGCACCGGCGTCCCGGCCTTGGCCCGGGCCGCCAGCGATTCCGGCAGGGCCAGTTCCAGGAGATAGCTCCCCTGGTCGTCGATGGTCATGAGCGGCTGACCCGGGAACACGGTGGACCCCTGGTCAACCTGCTTGGCCGTGACCACCCCGGAGAGCGGCGCGACGATGCGTGCGTAATCGGCCATGCGGGAGGCGGCCCGCGCCCCCTCCCGGGCTTGCCGGTAGCGGGCCAGGGCCCGGGCCACGCCCTGGGCGGCCACCTCCCGCTCGGTCTGTTTGGTATCGAACTCCTGGCGGGTGATGGCCTGTTCCCGGTAGAGGCGCTGATAGCGCTCGAAGGTCACGTCGGCCAGCCGCTTGCGGGCCTCGGCCTCGTCCAGCGCGCGCTGCGCCTCGTCGCTCCCCGCCGCGGCTGCGGCCCCGGCCGCCCCGGTTTCCTGGGCATCCAGGCGGGCCAGAAGCTGCCCCTTCCTGACCCGTTCCCCTTCCCGCACCTTCAGCAGGGTGACGGTGCCGGGGATACGGGCCAAAACCACGGCGCTGGTGCGGGCTCTCACGGTACCCACCACCTCCGCGAGATCCGGCACGGCAACGGCTTTCACCACTTCCACCTGAACCCCCGTGACCACCGGCGCCGGCGGATTTCCCCCGCGCCCGGCTTCATGCCCTTTTTCGCCGCAACCGGCAAGGAGCGGCAACCACAGGGGGACGGCGAGCAGCAACAACGACCTCGTCATTTCATGATCTCCTTCAAAAATGTTCCGGCGGCATGATACACCCGCCCACCGGCCAGGGCATACTCCGCCTCGCTCTCAGCCAGATTGGAGCGGACCTGGTTGAGGGCGCTCTGGGCATCCAGCACCTCGACCATGGTGGTCAGGGAATTTTCGAAACGCCGCGTCAGCAGGCGCACCGTTTCCTCGGCATCCCGCAGGGCGTGGCGGGCCACCTCAAGCCGCTTGCCCATCTCCTCCCGCCGTAGGCGGGTCTCCTGCACCTGGAGGGCGATATCCCTGCGCGACTGCTCCAACTGCTCGGCAACGGCCGAACGTTCGGCGACGGCCCGGTCCCGGTCCCGATCGCGGCGAAAGCCGTCGAAGAGCTGCCAGGTGAGGCTCGCCCCGGCCGTCCAGGCGTCGTTATCGGCGCCCAGGGGGGTATCCTTGGCGTTCATCCGGTACGAGGCGAACGCCCCCACCTCGGGTAGATAGGCGCTGCGGGCCAGCTTGAGGGCCGCCTCGGATTTCCCCAGTTCGGCGTGGTACTGCCGCAGCTCGCTGCGGTGTTCCAGGGCAGCGGCCACCAGGTCCCCGGAGGGGGGCGGCAGGACGACGGCGTGCGCCTGCTCCGGGATATCCACCTCCTCACCGTTTTTGAGGCCGACCACGGCGGCCAGGCGCAGCTTGGCCAGTTCCAGGTCATTGCGCGCGGCGATCAGGTGCTGCTCCACGCCGGCCAGGTGCGTCCTGGCGCGCAGTTCGTCGGAAAGCAGCCCGACCCCCGCATCACGGCGCACCGCTGCCAGCCGCAGGTTTTCACGGGCATCACCGATGGCCTGGCCGGCAGCCCCGAGCTGGGCACGCGCCTTCTGCACATCGAGATAACGGCTGAACACCTGGAAGGCGGTCTCCTGCCGGGCTGCTTCCAGCCCCAGGTCCTGTTTCTCGGACTCCCGGACGGCCAGCTCCCGGAGCGGGGCGATGGAGGGACGGTAGAGCGGCAGGCTGACCGTCAGGGCGGTTTTGAAATCGTGCGTGGTGGCGGGATGGTTGAGATTGCTGGTGAGGAAATCGTTCTGGGTGAAGCGCGCCTCGTCAAGCTTCATCATGAAGACCTGGGTCGGGGCATTGGAGGCGGCAAGGGTTTCCTCGAAGGCGAGAGTGGGGTAATAATACGATTTCGCGATGGCGACCCCCTGGCGGGCCGCAGCGGCGCGATAGCCGGCGGCCTTGACCAGATGGTTGTTCTCCAGGGCCCTGCCGATGGCCTCTTTCAGGGTCAGCTGCTGCACCGGGGACGCAGCGCCTGCCTGCCCCGCCGTCACCGCAACCAGTATGAGAATCACGAACGCCTGTTTCACCCTAAGCTCCCTGGAATAAGATAATATATGAAAAACAATATATATTATCTTTACGAAAAGTCAAGGGGAACGTCGAGGAAAATTCCTGTCTCTACGTGGGGGCACCCAAAAATAAATACGCCGGGATGCGGTCAGCATTCCGGCGTATCTCATTTCGGCCGCAGATGAAGTATGCGACGAACCTATTGCACGATAACGAACTCGTCCCGTCTGTTTTTGGCCCAGGCCGCTTCATCATGGCCGTCCACAGCCGGTTTTTCCTTGCCGTAGCTGATGATGGAAAGCCGGTCGGCGGCAACGCCCAGGGTGATCAGGTAGTGCAGGGCCGACTTGGCACGGCGCTCGCCCAGGGCCAGGTTGTATTCGGCCGAACCGCGCTCGTCGCAATGACCCGCGATCTGAACCTTGACGCCGGGCTTGCTTTTCAGCAGGATCTCGGCGTTTTTGCTGAGCACGTCCCGGGCATCCTGGCGCAGGTCAGATTTGTCGAAATCAAAATAGACGCTTTCGAAAGCAGTTTCCACGGCCGGGGCGGCGGCAGCCGGCGCTTCAGCCTGCTTGATCGGTTCGGCGGCGGGGGCAGGCTGCTCGGGCTGGACCGGCGGGGCCGGCTGGGGGGCGACTTCCGGCTTGGCGACCTCCGGGGCCTTGGGCTGCTCGGCCTTGACCACCGGTTCCTCACTCTTCACGACTTCCTTGCTTGCGCAGCCGCCGGCCAGTAAAGCCGCCAGACTAAGCGCTGCCAGTACTGCCATGGTCCCTCGTTTCATAACAATTCTCCTTTATCCTGGATTGAGTGCGCTCTGGTGCCCGATTCTCCGAATGTAAACAAATTATACAGCAGCCCGAAAGATTTGCAATTGCAAATAAGGAATAATTTCACACCTGTTGGTGAGGGCGGCGCAGCGGGCGCCCGGCCATAACGACCCGTCAGCGGGGCGACCAGGCCGGTTGGCTTGCGTTCCCCTTCCCCTGGCCGACCCTGACCTGGCCGCTGCCGTCGGCACGCATGACATAGATCCCGTCCGGACCGCCCCGTTTCGAACTGAAGGCGATGAAACGGCCGTCCGGCGACCAGGCGGGATTCTCGTTGCTGCCCGTGGTGGTCAGTTGGGTGTCGCCGCTGCCGTCGACGTTGATGGCATAGATGTGGAACGTCCCCCCCTGCATGCGGGCATAGGCGATCCGGTCCCCCTTGGGGGACCAGCGGGGGTTGACGTTATACCCGCCGGCGGTGGTCAACCGGCGCACATTGCCGCCGTTGGCGTCCATCACGAAGATCTGCGGCTTGCCCAACCGGTCCGAGACAAAGGCGATGCGCTTGCCGTCCGGCGACCAGACCGGCGAGACCTCGATGGCCGGGTTGACGGTCAGGCGCACCGGGTTGCTGCCGTCCCGGGCAATGGTGTAGATCTCGGCGTTGCCGTCCTTGCTGAGGGCGAGGGCGATCTTCGTGCCGTCCGGCGCCCAGGCGCCGGTGATGTTGAGCCCCTTGTGGCGCGACAGGGGGATCTCCGCCGTGCTTGACAGGGCCCGCTTGTACAGGTCCGGATTGCCCCGTTTATACGAGGTGAAGAGGATCTCCCGCCCGTCGGGCGAAAAGTCGGGGTTGAGGTTGATGGAGCCGTTTCTGGTCAAGGGGAGCAGGTTGTGCCCGTCCCAGTCCATGATGGCGACCTCCTTGTTGCCGTACTGGGTCGAGATGAAGGCGATGTGGGTCGTAAAGGGGCCCCGCTCGCCGGTCATCTGCAGCAGCACCTCGTCGCAGAAGGAGTGGGCGAAGCGGCGCAAATCCTTGTTTTTTCCCAGGTAGCGCTTGGCGGTCATCATCTTGTTGTTGAGGGCGTCGTACAGGCGGAACTCCACCGTGAGGTTGTCGCCGGTGATGGCGTATTCGCCGCGTATCAGGAGGTCGAACCCCGCCGCCAGCCACGGGGCGAAGTCGGTCGCCCCGAACATGAGGCCGCCGGCAAGCGGCAGCGGCTCCCTGACCTCGGCAGTGGCCAGGCCCGACAGGTTCATGTCGAAGGCGATCACGTCGGCCATCTCCCTGGCGGCGGTCGTGTTCGCCCCGGCGTTGTTCGCATGGGGGAGTTCGACGGCCAGCTTGAGCTGGCGGTTGCCCGGCGCGGTTACCTCGATATAACCGGGCTGGGCATGGAGGGCGGTCGGCAGGACAAGCATCAGCATCAGGGTCAACAACAGTCTCATGGCTACCTCGTTACTGCTTGGTGCGGGAAATGCCCTTGGGCTTGAAGACGAACGTCCCTCGAACCCTTTGCGGTTGGGCGGCGGCACGAGTTTGTCGCCGGCCTTTTCCACCGCCCGCAGCACCGACAGCTCAAAGGTCCGGTCGCCGCTGCTCTTCTCGATCTTCTGCCGGGTCACCTTGCCGTCGGCGTCGATATAGAGGTGCACGATGACCTCGGGATTTTTGCTGGTATAGGAGATGGTCTGGTAGAAGGCGTCCTTGAGGCGCGATTGAACGTAGGCGGTATAATCGCTGCCGGCCTCGCTGCCGCTCCCGGCCGGCATCCCGGCCCTGCCGCTGCCGGCCGTCTTGAGTTTTTTGCGGAGCCGCTCCAGGGCGGCCTCCTGCTGCTGGGACTCGGCCTTGCTCTCAAGCTTCGCCATCTTTTCGGCGAAGGCCGCATCGCTCGTGGTATCCCGTGGTTCGTTCTTTTCCGCTTTGCCGGTCGGTGCGGTGCGCGCCTTGGTGCCCGGGTGCGGGGGGGTCGGCATGCTCAAGGGGGTTTCGGGGGTTGGGGGCGGGGGGGGCGCTTCGGCATCGCTCCCCTTCTGGGTCGGGCTGCCGGCCCGGGGGTTGGCGACCGGCAGGTTGACCACATCGACGTAATAGGTCTCCTGCACGGTTGTCGTGGGGGGAAAAAGCTGCCCCCACCACAGCAGCAACAAAAAAACCGCCAGATGAATGACGGCGGAAATACCGAAACTAACGCCCATGCCGGCGTCATGTGTGTCCAGCTTTGTGCTCATCTTATTTCGGAGCCGGCTCCGTCACCATGCCGAGCCGCTCGATGCCGGCCCCCTTGATATCGGCCATGATCCTGACGACCTCGCCATAGGGAACGCCGGCATCGGCCTTGAGGAACACCTCTTTCTTGGTCCGCGATTCGAACATGGCGGTCAGTTTGGCGCGCAGGTCCCCTGCCGGGGTTTCCTCCTTGTTGATGAAGACCTTGTTGTTCCTGTCGACGGTGACCACCACCGTCTCCTCCGCCGGGTTCATGGCCTTGGTATCGGCCTTGGGCAGGTTGACCTGCACCCCCTGCTGCATCATCGGCGCGGTTACCATGAAGATGACCAGGAGCACCAGCATGACGTCCACCAGCGGCGTGACGTTTATCTCCGCCATGGCGCTCCTGTTGCCGTTTTGTCCGCCCATTGCCATGGCTTATTTCCCCGCGACGTTGCGCTGCACGATATTGAGGAACTCCGTGGAAAAGCTGTCCATCTCGTTGATCAGCACCCGGATCTTGTGCTGGAAATGGTTGTAGGCCATGACGGCCGGGATGGCGGCCACCAGGCCGATGGCGGTGGCGATCAGCGCCTCGGCGATGCCGGGGGCGACCACGGCCAGCGAGGCGGAACCGGTCTTGCCGATCCCCTCAAAGGCGGTCATGATGCCCCATACCGTCCCGAACAGACCGATGAACGGCGATGTGGAGCCGGTGGTCGCCAGGAAGGTGGTGTATTTCTCGAGGCGGGTTATCTCCGAGTTGGTGGCGCGGCGCAGGGCGCGGGAGACGTTCTCGATGCCGCCCAGGTCGGTGCTGAGGATGCTGGTGTCGGTCTTGCCGCTCCCCTCGACGAACTTGCCCAACTCGCCGTACCCCTCGTTGAACAGCACCGTCAGCGGCGAACCGGCGAAGCGGTCCACCTGGGAGGCGATGGCGTCGAACCGCTTGGATTTCCAGAAAAAGTCCATGAAGCGTTCCGAATCGCTGTTGGCCTTGTAGATCTGGAAGAACTTGAACATGATGATGGTCCACGACAGGACCGAGAAGGCGATGAGAATGAGCAGGACAATCCTGACGACGAGACCGGTACCGATCAAAAGGCCCACAGGGAGCACCTCCGAGTAAATAAAGGTTTGGCTAAAAACTAGCCCGTTCACTGGGCCAAGTCAAGCCCAAATCATCAAAATGCTCAACAACTCAGGGCAATGCGCTCTATGCTGAGCGCCCTGCCGCTTTGGGCGTCAACCCCGACCAGCACCCCGTTCAGGCGGATATCTTTTTTGGGGATTTCGAACTTTGCCGGCAGTTGGGTGAGGAACTTGCGGATGGCCTCTTCCTTGCCGATGCCGATCACGGAATCGAAGCTGCCGGTCATGCCGGCGTCGGTCAGGTAGGCCGTCCCCTGGGGCAGGATGCGCTCGTCGGCGGTCTGCACATGGGTGTGGGTGCCCACGACGGCGCTGACCCGGCCGTCGAGATACCACCCCAGGGCCGATTTCTCCGAGGTGGCCTCGGCATGGAAATCGACGAAGATGAGCGGGGTCTCCTGCCGCAGTAGTTCGATCTCCCGGTCGGCCGTGCGGAAAGGGCATTCCAGGTTTTTCATGTAGACCCGCCCCTCCAGGTTGAGCACCCCGACCTTGACGCCTCCCGGGGTGGTGACGACGACGCTGCCGGCGCCGGGCACCCCCTCGGCGTAGTTGGCGGGGCGGACGATGCGCCGGTCGGCCAGCACGAGCGGGACCTGCTCCTTCTTGTCCCAGATATGGTTGCCGCTGGTAAGGCAGTGCACGCCGGTGTCGAACAGCTCCTTGGCCGTCTCGGTGGTCAGGCCGAAACCGCCGGCCGCGTTTTCGCCGTTGGCGATGATCAGATCCACCGCGTGCCGGTCAACCAGGCGGTGCAGTTCGCGGGAGAGGGCCTGGCGCCCCGGCTTGCCGATGATGTCGCCGATGAAGAGGATTTTGATGCTCATTGAACGCTTTCTCTACACCCCCCTCCCAGGGGGAGGGGGGTGCACGGGGATGTGGGGAAGGACGGAGGACGAACGATCAGCGGGCGAACTCCACGGCGCGCGTCTCGCGGATCACGTTCACCTTGATCTGGCCCGGATAGGTCATCTCGGCCTCGATCTTCTTGGCGATGTCCCGGGCCATGATCAGCGACTGCTCGTCGCTCACCTGCTCGCTGGCCACCATCACGCGGATCTCCCGGCCGGCCTGGATGGCGAAGGAGGAACTGACGCCGCTGAAGGAGGTGGCGATACGCTCCAGGTCTTCCAGGCGTTTGACGTAGGTCTCCATCATCTCGCGCCGGGCCCCGGGGCGCGCTCCGGAGAGGGCGTCGGCCGCCTGGACCAGCACCGCCAGCACGGTGGCCGGTTTCTCGTCCTCGTGGTGGGCCATGATGGCATGCACGATCTTCGGAGATTCACCGTATTTCCTGGCCAATTCGGCCCCGATCACGGCATGGGACCCCTCCACCTCGTGGTCGACCGCCTTGCCCAGGTCGTGCAACAGGCCGGCACGCTTGGCCTGCTTGACGTTGACCCCCAGTTCGGCCGCCATGATGCCGCAGAGAAACGCCACTTCCAGCGAATGCTGGTAGACGTTCTGGGTGTAGGAGGTGCGGTATTTGAGGCGCCCGATCAGCTTGAGCACCTCGGGGTGGATGCCGTGGACCCCCAGGTCGAAGGCCGCCTGCTCGCCCGCTTCCTTGATGGAGAGCTCCACCTCCTCGGTGGACTTGGCCACCACCTCTTCGATGCGGCCCGGGTGGATGCGGCCGTCGCCGATCAGCTTCTCCAGGGAGAGGCGGGCCACCTCGCGGCGGACCGGGTTGAAACCGGACAGGATGACCGCCTCGGGGGTGTCGTCGATGATCAGGTCGATGCCGGTAGCCGCCTCCAGGGCGCGGATATTGCGCCCCTCGCGGCCGATGATGCGCCCCTTCATCTCGTCGGAGGGGAGCGGCACCACCGATACCGTCCGCTCCGCCACGTATTCGCCGGCATACCGCTGGATGGCCAGGGCCATGATCTCCTTGGCCTTCTTGTCCGCAGTCTCCCGGGCTTCCTCTTCGATGATCTTGATGAGCTTGGCCGCATCATGCTTGGCCTCGCTCTCCATGGTGTTCATCAGTTCCTTTTTCGCCTCGCCGGCCGTCATGCCCGAAATCTGCTCCAGCTTGGCCATCTGGGCGCCGACGGCGTTCTTCAGTTCATCTTCACGCTCGGCAAGGGACTGTTCCTTGGCGGAATTGAGCTGTTCCTTCTTCAGGATATCCAGCTCTTTCTGATCAAAAAGGGCGACCTTCTTGTCCAGGTTTTCTTCCTTCTGCACCAAACGCTTTTCGAGATTCTGGAGGTCACGCTTCTTCTCCCGCATCTCGCGCTCGTACTCTTCCTTGGCCTCGATGGCCGCGTTCTTCGATTTGAGCTCGGCTTCCTTGGTGATGGTCTCGGACTCGCGCCGGGCATCCTCGATGACCTTGGTCGCCAGGTCCTCCGCCTGCCGGACGATGGCGTCCGCATCCTTCTTGCTGAACCTGCTGCCGGCGAAATACGCACCGGCGGCCACCACCAGGAGGGCGGCAACCATCCAGATACTCACTTCCATATCAATAACCTCCTCTATCAGGCCGTTGCAGCGCTACGCGGGGTCCTATCCCCTCTCCCCGCTCCGGGCGCGCCGGCCTGTTTTTTAATCCGGAACACCGACATGGCTCCGGTTACTTCCGCAGTGGACGACCCGCCGATCGCTGACGATGATCTCCATCCGTATATCGTGCCCTTCAGCCGGGATCGCCCCCCGACAATCTGAAAATCATGGCACAGTCCCACCAGGTGGGCCGTGCGCCCCGGATGCCGCAGGAAGCGGTCGTAAAACCCCTTGCCGTAGCCGATGCGATGCCCGTTCAGGTCAAAGGCGACCCCCGGCACTACGATCAGGTCCGGCTCGTCGGCATGGTGATCGACGCCGGTGGGGCACGGTTCAAGGATGCCGAAACTGCCCTGTTCGAGGCTTGCCAGCCCCTCCACCTGACGGAACACCATGTGCTCCCCGCAGACGGCCGGGTACAACACCCGCTTCCCGGCCCTGAAGGCGGCCGCCACGATCTCGGCGGTGTCGGTTTCGTTGTGGGCCGGGGCGTAGAGGGCAATGCACTCCGCCCGGGAGTATTCTTCAAGGCCGAGCAGATTCTGCTGGGCCAGCAGGCTGGAGGCGCGCCATGCATCCAGGCCGAGTGCCTGACGCTGGGCCAACATCTGCTGTCGTAGTGACCGCTTGGGCATACCGTCGATTCCACGCGAAAAATCGTTCAAAAGCAGACAAGTAGAGAGTGCCCGGAGGAAGAGGGTCCCGGGAAGGTCGATCAGGGAGGGTGAAAGGGGGAATGGCTCGTGAGTGCCGCAGAATTTGGTTGGGCGCTGTTTTTCTTCTCGGGAGCGATTCCTTCCTTTCGTCGTTGAATATATTCTGCGGTGTCAGGTTATCAGCAGGCGGTGGCCAGCGGCGCCACACCTACCGGGACTGATTTGTGATGCTGGTGCGAATATATGATCAAGTCTCCCTTACGAGACCTTGTACGTGCCGCCGGATACCCCGGCCACATCACGCTTTTTCCAATTTTTCCATCAGCCGCCGCAGCGCGGCATCCATCGGGCCGCCCCGCCCTGCGGAACCGCGCAGTTCCAGCAGTTCCTCGCTGATGTTGAGCAACGCCAGCATGAGCACCAATTGGGCATCGCCGTTCTTGAGGGCGCCGCCGATCTCGTGCAGCCTGGCATTGACAAACGATTCCACCGCCTGGACCTTTTCGGCGGGAGCCGAGCTCCTGACCGAAAGCTCCCGGCCAAGCACCGTCACCAGATGGGTCGTCTTCATAGGGCTTCACCGGTACCTGTCATGTCTGCCGCTGTCCCGGCACATCGGCCTTCCCGGGAATTCAAATCCCTTCGAGCTTGCCGAGAATGGCATCGACGCGCGACTTGAGGCCTTCGCGCTCCGCCAGGAGGCGCCCGTTTTCTTCAGCCAGCCGGGCGTTGTCGGCCTTCAGGCCCGAATACTTGTCAAGCAGGTCGTCGACCTTTTTCTCCAGCGCAGCAAACAGTTCCTGATCCATGGTGCAAGCTCCCTTTCGCGACACATCACTATACCCGGAGGGTACGGTGAAGTCAAGCCCTAATTGCGTGAAATCTCGGGCTTCTCCGGCCCTTCGGCGTTGTTTGGCGGCAGCTCTGTCAGGCCTGGAAGAGGGCATCCGTGAACTCCTGCGGATTAAAGTCGCGCAGGTCGTCGATCGCCTCCCCAACACCAATATAGCGGACCGGCAAGCCAAATTCATGGCTGACCGCCACCACGATCCCCCCTTGGCCGTGCCGTCCAGCTTGGTCAGGGCGATGCCGGTAACCCCGGCCGCCTCCTTGAAAAGCCGCGCCTGGGAGATGGCGTTCTGCCCGGTGGCCGCATCCACCACCAGGAGCGTCTCATGGGGGGCGCCGGGGATCTCGCGGCTGATGACGCGGTGGATCTTCTTCATCTCCTCCATCAGGTTGACCTTGGTGTGCAGCCGGCCGGCCGTATCGACGATCAGGATATCCACCTGCCGGGCCACGGCGGCCTTGCAGGCGTCGAAAACCACGGCGGACGGATCGGCCCCCTCCTTGTGGCGGACCACATCCACGCCGGAGCGCGCCCCCCACGCTTCGAGCTGTTCGGCAGCCGCGGCGCGGAAGGTGTCGGCGGCCGCCAGGAGCACCCGCTTGCCGTCGCCCGTGAAGCGCGAGGCCAGCTTGCCGATGGTGGTGGTCTTGCCGACCCCGTTCACGCCGATCACCAGCAGGACAAAGGGGTGCCGGGCCCCGGTGTCGAGCACGCTGTGGTGGGCATTCAGACGCGCCAGGATGTCCGCCTTGAGGGCAGCGCGCAGCGCCTCGCCGTCCTTCAGCTCATTGCGCCCCAGGCGCTGCTCCAGGGAGCGGATCAGTTCTACCGTGGTCTTGACGCCGATGTCCGAGGTGATCAGGATCTCTTCCAACTCCTCCAGGGTGTCGGCATCGATCTCCTTTTTCCCCAGCACCAGGGCGTCGATGCGCCCCACCAACCCATCCTTGGTCTTTTTCAGGCCGCTCTTGAGGCGCGAGAAAAAACCGGGGGCATTGTCCGGGCGCTCCGGCGCCCCGCCCGGCGGGACCGGCGGCGACGGCTCCACGCCATCGGCCTGCGGTTGCCCGGCCCCGGCAATCTTGTCCACCAACCCCCGGAAAAAGCCCTTCTTCTCCTGCTGCTCCATCAGATCTCCTTCTTGAGCCGCGTCACGGCAGTGCGAAAATGATGCAGCGCCACGGCCACCGGGCAGGCGCGCCCCACATCCATCACCAGGGAATAATCGTCGTCGATGCAGCCGATGATCAGGTGCCGTTCGCTGCCGGTCACCACCACATCCTCGATGGCCCCCACCTGCGCACTCGCCTGCATCTCCTTCAGCCGGGCCAGGATGATCCCCTTGTGGGCGCCGATAAAGCGCATCTCGTAGGGGTCGCAGAGACACCACTCCTGCACCGCCTCCCCCTCCCAGTCCACCAGGATGGCCCCCACCGCCCGGGGGGTCTCCTCCACCAGCGTCTTCAGAATACGTTGAAACGGCATTGGCATATCCTCATGACAAAATGCAATCACCCGCACGGGCATAAAAAACGAATGGCATGCCGTCCTGACGGACCGGGACCGCGGCCCTGGCCCCGGCTTCCTTCACCCCGGCACCGGCGGCCTCAGTGCAGCCTGACCGAGACGATCCGCGACGCCCCCGGTTCCTCCATGGTGATGCCGTAGAGGGTGTCGGCGACCTGCATGGTGGCCTTGTTGTGGGTGATGATGATGAACTGGGAAACAGCGCTCATCTCCCGCACCATGTCGTTGAAACGGCCGATATTGGCGTCGTCCAGGGGCGCATCCACCTCGTCCAGCAGGCAGAACGGCGTCGGCTTGATCAGGAAGATGGAAAAGATCAGCGCCACCGCCGTCAACGCCTTCTCCCCCCCCGAGAGGAGGGTCACGTTCTGGAGCTTCTTGCCCGGCGGCTGCACGATGATGTCGATGCCGGTCTCCAGCAGGTCCTCCTCGTTGGTCAGGCGCAACTCCGCCCGCCCACCGCAGAACAGGCGCGGAAAGACCTCCTGGAACGTGGCGTTGACCTGGTTGTAGGTCTCCAGAAAGCGCTGCCGGGTGGTGCGGTTGATGCGCTGGATGGCCTGCTGGAGGCTGCGCAGCGACTCTTCCAGGTCGTTTTTCTGGGACGACAGGAAATTGAAGCGCTCCTCCATGCCGGCGCACTCCTCGATGGCCAGGAGATTCACCTCGCCCATGTCGTCCAGGAGGCGCTGCAACTCCACCTGGCGCGCCCGGCGGGCCGCCTCGTCGAATTCCACCCCCGCCAGCCGCTCCAGGACCTCGGCCATGCTGGTACGGTTATTTTCTTGCACGGAACGTTCCAAGTGTTCCGCCTGCATGGTCAACGTGGAAAAACGCAGGTTCAGTTCCGCCTGAAGCTGGCGGACCGCGTCGCTCTCCTCCCGGGCCTTCTTGGTCCGGGATTCGGCCTCGGCCAGGGCCGCGGCGGCCTCCTCGCTGGCCGAGCGCACGCCGGCCAGCAGGCTCTCCGCTTCGGCCTGGCGGCGGACGAGCCCCTCCAGGCGCTCCGCCTCCGTGGCGATGGCGCTCTCCAGGCGCAGCCGTTCGCCGCCGCCCGCCTCCAGTTCCAGCCGATCGGCGGTCAGGCGCCGGGTGAGTTCCTCCACCTGGCGTTCCAGGTCGGCGATGTCCCGCAGATGGGCCTCATGCTGTTCCTTGAGGGTGGCCGTCTGCACCCGGATGGCGGTGACCCGCTCCCGGGCACCGGCCAGGTCCTTCCGGCGGGCCTCCAGATCTTCCTTCAGGCGTCCCACCTCCTGCTCAAGCTCCCGGGAGACGTCGTCGGTCTCCCCCAGGCGCTCCCGGGACTGCTTCAGTTCGGCCTCCAACCCTTCCCGTTCCTCGTCCAGGGTTGCGGTCTCCAGGGCCTGCAGGGCCAGGCGCTCCTCGATCCGGGCGATCTCGTCGGCCGTCTGCTGGCGGTCCTTGGCCAGGCCGGTCCGTTTCAACTCGGCCTGGTGCACCTGGCTCCCGGTGACCTTCAGCTCCTCCGCCACCTCCAGGGAACGGTGCCGCAATGCGTCACGCTCCCCGGCCAGGGCAGCGGTCTCCCGTTCCAGGCCGGCCACCGCCTCCTCCAACTCCTTGATCTCGCGCTTTTTATGGATGATCCCCTTCTGCACCTGTTCGGCGGAACCGCCGGTCACGATCCCCCCCAATGCCGCCATATCACCATCAGGGGTGACAAAAATGAGCTCGGGATGCTGCCGGGCCAGCCGGATGGCGTCGGCAATCCCGTCCACCAGCAGGACCTTGGCCAGCATGAAGCGGATCAGGCCGCCGAACGGCCCGCTGGCCACGACCCGGTCGGCCAGCGCCGCGGCGCCCGGCACCGCGGGGGTGCTCCCCGGTCCCAGTTCCAGGGGGAGGGCGATGCCGGCCCGGCCGCCGTTGTTCCCCTTGAGGAACTGCAGGGCCGCCAGGGCGTCGCCATCATCCGCACAGAGGATGCACTGGAGCCGGTCCGCCAGGACCGCCTCCACGGCCGCCTCGAGCTCGGGCGGGGCCTCGACGGCATCGGCCACCACCCCGCTGAAACGGGAGCGGAGCCCCTCCTCCTTCATGAGCTTGCGCACCCCCTGGCCGTAGCCGGCAAACTGGCTCTCCAGCTCCCGCAGGGAGTGGAGGCGGGACGAACTGCGATTCAATTCGTCCCGCCGGGACTGCCAGCGCTTTTCCACCTCGGGCAGGCGCTGCCGCACCTCGGCCTCCTGCCCGCGCAGGGCGTTCAACGCCACCTGGAGCTGCTCCTGCTCCACCTGCGCCTCGGCCACCTGGGCATCCAGCGTGCCGGCACGCTGGCCGGCCAGTTCCCGGCGCTCCCGGAGTTGCAACTCTTCCCGGCGGTGCCGTTCGAACCGTTCCGCCAAGCCGGCCAGACGCTTCTGGGCCGTTTCGTAGCGGAATTTGTGCTGGGACGACTCGGCCAGGGCCGCGAACAGCTCCTTGCGCCGCGCCTCCTGCCGGCGGTTCAGTTCCTCCTCGGCCTGCTGGTGCCCGGCCAGCGCCTCCTCGGCCCGTTGCAGCTCCGCCTGCATGGCGGCGGCATCGCTGGTGGAGCCGTCCCGGCGCAATTGCAGCAACCCCCGGCGCTCGGAGCATTCGGCCAGGCGCTTCTCCCGCTCGCCCGCCTCGCCGCCGAGACGCTCCAGCCGCCCCTCCAGGGCGGCCAACTCCTTGCGCTGGAACATCACGCCGTTCTCGGCGGCGCTGAACTCGCTCCTGACCCGGAAGATGTCCTCCTGGGTCACGGCCAGGCGTTTCTCCGCCTCAACCAGCCGGAGCCGTCCCTCCTCCACCTGGGATTCCCCCAGGGCCGCCCCGGCGAACGCCGTGCGGATTCGTTCGTTGAGCGCCGCCAACTCGCGCTCGGCCTCGCCGCGCCGGACCTGGGTGTCGCGGTATTCGCGCCCTACGAAGAGCAGTTCGATCTCCCGCAGTTCGTCCCGGTACGTGCGGAAATTCTCCGCCTTTTTCGCCTGGCGCTGCAACGAGGCCAACTGCCGCCGGATCTCCCCCAGCACGTCGTTCAGGCGGGAGAGGTTCTGGCGGGTCCCCTCGATCTTCTTCAGGGCCAGATTCTTGCGCGACTTGAACTTGGTGACCCCGGCCGCCTCCTCGATCAGAAAGCGGCGTTCCTCCGGCCGGGAATGGAGGATCATGCCGATCTTCCCCTGCTCGATGATCGAATAGGCGCGGGTGCCGACGCCGGTATCCATGAACAGTTCGGTGATGTCCAGCAGGCGGCAGGGGGTCTTGTTGATCAGGTACTCGCTCTCGCCGTCGCGATAGAGACGGCGGGTAAGCTGGATCTCGGCATAATCCAGGTATTTGGCCGGCGCCCGGCCGTCCTCGGTGGAGAAGACCAGGGACACCTCGGCCACCCCCAACTGCTTGCGGGTCTCGCTGCCGGCAAAGATCACGTCCTCCATGGCCTTGCCGCGCAGGTTCTTGGCCGACTGTTCGCCCATGCACCAGCGGATGGCGTCCACGATATTGGACTTGCCGCAGCCGTTGGGGCCGACCACGCCGGTCACCGCCTGCTGGAAGTCCAGCGCCACCTTGTCGGCGAAGGACTTGAAGCCGGATATTTCGAGCCGTTTGATTTTCATGGGGGTGGTTACTGTATCAGAGGGGATGAAACTCTGTCCAGCGGGATGTTTCAGAGACGCTCCGGGGAGTTACTCCCGCCGCATCCAGGGGCCCCCGAAACCTCTGAGTCCTTTTTCGAACAGGTCCTGGATCTGGTTTTTGGGGTGGCCGGAGAACAATAAGGGGACAGGCACCAATTACTCTTTCCTTTTACGCCCCTTCGGCCACCCTCTTCGCCTTAATGTGGATTCTAGTCCCAATCTTACGCAAATCTCATTTATCCAGTTTTCATGTCCGAAAGATGCCTGCCGATTGACGCTGTTTCTTACCTTCTCAATTTCTGTGTCGGTGAGTGGCGTGTCCACGAATGTAGACCAATCCTCGGGTAAGGGGAACGGCAGACGATCAGGCTGCAACTCTTTAGAGTCAGTATTACGCACTTGGTGCGATGACCACGCCCATTGTGCAGCCGTCGGAGATAACATTGCCCTTACAGGGTTTCCTTCTATGTATCGGGCTATCGTCAAGAGGTGCTCATTACCTTGGACGATAAAACTCTTGTATCTGCCTTGCCACAGATGACCGCTGGTTCCGTAATGTTTGTGATAACGGCGAACATGGGTCGTCATGACCCACTGCATCCATTTATTTAACTGAGTTGCCTCTTCCGGTTGAACGAGCAGGTGAAAATGATTTGGCATCAAACACCAGGCTAGAACCTTGACGCTGTATTTCTGGCGAGCTCCTAGTAACACATCAAGGAAGGCACTATAGTCCCCTTCCTTGTGAAAGACCTGCTGCCTGCCGTTTCCACGATTGATCACGTGATAGTAGCAGTTATTAGCTAATGCTCTGGCTGATCTTGGCATCTATCCTTTTCCAATAGCACAATTTGGTGCCTGTCCCCTTATTGCTCTCCAGCGAATAAATTTCTTGTACATGAGATGAGACGTTTGTGGTCTCCATTCTCAAAATCTTCGAGTCCTAAGGCAATAGAATCAATTGCATTATTTAAAATGCTCATAAATTTATCCTTGATTCCTCTTCAACGTGGTCGAGGCGCACCGGCGAAGCGTAGCGGAGACCGAGTGCCGCCGAGTGGTTGGGCATCATTTGATTCAAGTTGAGCAATCTCTACTTCTTATTGACAGGAAACAGTTTCCCGCCGATGGCAGTATTATGAGTAACATGGTATACAAAACGTTTTGCGCCCTCGTGGGCTCCGTGACTATCTTCCCAGTTGTCACCCCAGTTCTCTACGGTTTTTAGAGGATCATCGTAATCGGCTGGATATTCCAGGAAGTCGTAAATCGCTATGACTGATTTTGCTGCAAGTGGCACAATGTTTGATTGAGGCGTGGTTTGGTCAATTGAGATTCCGTAGACATTTGTTGTTTGTGACACTTCCTTAGCTACATCGTCCAACGGCCTTACAACGTCCCAATTCTGTACTCCGTAGAAGAATTGAGGTGGTAATGGGTTTCGGTTATGAGTCTTGGGATCGTAAATTGATAGCGCCAAATAAAGTTTATGGCGGATTTTCTCCTCTGTTAGTCGATATGCCACTTGATATTCTTTAACCGTTATGGATTCCCCAAGATTTCTAGCTCGGAGAAGGTCTCTCGCAGCTCTTATCCAAGTTACTCTGTCATTGTTTTGATCTTTTAGCATGTCATAAACTTCTTCGAGCCCCAACTTAGCTTGTTCGAAAAAGAACAACGACCTTTTATCAGTATCTTCTGCATCCTGTCTTGACTTCTGGTTATTAAACTGTTCGTAAGTTATAGAAATTGTCCAAAGAACACCAAGGAATGTCAGAAATGCTAGAATTGGATTCGTCGTACCACCAAGGAAATCGCCGAATTGGCCCCATATTTCTTGATCTTCAAATATTGCTGTTCCAAAAGTTTTCACATAAAAACCAATGGCAGCAACGACGATAACAAATCCTATGAAAGCTAACGCGTATAATTTACTCCTGTAATGCCACTTCTCAATCTTACCCCACAGCGACATCCTGATTCCTTTCTTGATTTTAAATTTCCTGCACAACGGGCATGGCTTTGACCTGCCGGGTTTTCGGGCAGGTCGTAAGCCTTGTTGAGCACTATGCCGTATTGGGACGTAGTGCTAATTCTCTTTCCTTGGCAACAAATGCCAGCGCATCAGCTGTCACACTAGCTCCAACTTGCTTAATTTCATTTATGCAATCTTCTACAGGCTTTATGTCCTTTTTCGCCTTTACAGATAGACAGATAAGGGCGTGACCTGGGAAAACCATCCATCTTCTTAAAAGCTGGATCATTCTATCAGCAGAATAACCATCCTTCTTATTTACAAGCACATTCCCGGTTGCAAGAATGAATCTAAATCCTTGCAATGCGGCTTCATATGCAGGCTCAGGGAGATAGGCAATACGACTTGCAATCCAAATAAATGGTTCAAGGCGTTTATCCTCACCATCTGGCACGACGCGCTCACCGCCAATGTTTATCCATCTAACCTCTGGCGGTGCCGGCAGTGTCAGATTTTGTATATGTAGAAGCATCGCGGCAGATAATGCCAAATCTTTAAGGGCCTCACCGATAAGCTTGCTGTATGTTTTCTCTTTTGGGTCTATAAGTCTGCGGCCAAGGCGACAAAGAACCTGACCTAACGGGTAAAACATGGGAGAGGGGCCAGACGCCGATGGGTCAAAATCTGGAAAAGATGAATCTCCCTTTATAGCTATTTCTCTGGCTTCATGAATCGCGCCCAAAAAAAGGCTGAAATCGGTGCTCGCGAAATACGTTAAGACATCTTCAGCTGCGGAAATTACAGATGCAGTTTGAACTGAATCAGAGATGCCAGTTCGCTGCCTACCACTTGTTTCACACTCGCCACCTAGCCGCAGGAGTGCGAGGAAAGCCTGTCGAGCTGCAAAAAAATCACCCTCTTCAATAGCAGCAATTTTTGCAAGGTTCTTTAGCTTTATCCCATTTGGACGGTTATGCTTCTCCAAGTTAGCTAGTTCGCGATCGTAGGCCTCAAAAATACTCCCAACAAGGTAACCAGACGAGTTGTATTGAACTTTATTTTCGCATGAAGAGCCATTTGTGGAGGGGAATGCTATTTGTAGATCTTGTTTTTGCACAACCCCAAGGAGATTGTCTCTGTAATGTTTGACTTCGTATGCAGTAATGTTTTTAGTTTGGCTTGTTCTTGAATCGTATTGGTTATGGTGTTCCAAGCACAGCCAAACTAGATTCTGCTTCTTGTTGTTTGCACGATTACCGTCAATGTGTGCTATTTGACCATTCTTAACGTTGGTATTCCCTTCAAGAAAAACGCACAAGCAGCACCTTCGCCTGCATTCAACAAGGACTTGTGTCTCTACCTGCGGCTCTATTTTCTTTCGCTGTTGATTCGCCATCATTTCTCCATACTTAGCTTCTGCTCAACGGGCTTGGCTTTGACCTGCCGGGTTTGCGGGCAGGTCCTAAGCCTTGTTAGAACCATATATCGCCTAAATGTTTTGTAAAACAGAGTGTTGCCCCTTTTTATTTTCTCCAAATTTAAGGCAATCAGCCATGAATATACTTTGACAACTTTTTTTGCTCCGTCTGTAGATCTTTCATTCCGAACCCGTATATGGCAAGGTACTCTGGACTGACCTTGGATTTCGCAAGATTCCAATTCAAAATCCTCATTAACACTCTTTCCAGAGTATACTTCAAATGCTCTCTTGCTATGATGAGTGTTCCAAATACATCATGATCAAGCGGGTCTCCATGAATGAGTTTGTTCCGAATATCAACGAGACCAACTGCATCGTTCTCTCCAAATACAGGCCATAAATCTGTGAGATAAATCGTGTACTTCTTACAGAAACTCTCGAATGCTTCCCTCAATGATACTCGATTCAATTCACCGAGTTTGTTGCAGATAGACTCCTGTTGGGCTACCGTCAGTTCTGGTTTTGTTGATTGTTTAATGCATTTTTTCAGATAGTTACGTAAATGCTTAAACTGGCCTGGAGATAAAACTAATTCAGCACCCTCTCTTCTCCTGAAATCGAGAATCAGTGTTTCAAGCCCTGCAAACATTGAAAGATATGAGGTCTCTAAAGAGTGTAGATCAGATGGGATCGCAGAGTGCAGAGCATTGCGAAGAGCCAATTTGTTTTCGTAATCTTGAAAGACTGGATAACAGCATTTCATGAAACTTTTGAAGTCTCGAATGTCCACAACCACGTCGTTTGAATTAACTTCCTTGTGAACATCTGGAAACGAGTAGTTTCCCCGATATAACTTGGTAATCGAATACTTATCGTGTGCAGTCCAACCTAAACATGCCGTTAGTCTCCGTGAAGCAACTGAAACAAGAAGTAGGAAATCATCGATATCTTCGAGAAGTTCATTCTTGATAGTGACCAACTCAACTGCTGGCATGTCTGTTTCGAAACGCGCAACAAGATGGGACCACTGTATCAGATCATTGTTTTTAAGTGTTTTTGATTTAAAATGCTTATCGAACTTGAGAACGGTTCCACCTTTAATGGTGAATTCGCATTTTTCTATTCGTTTTTGCGTTATTGCCCCAGTGTAGGATGATGTCTGACTTATGAACGGAGTAATAAAGGAATTCGGACTGACCCAGAATTCTACATGTGTTCTATCGGGCTTATCATGGTTCTTTAAGTGGTCGATTATGTGCAGATTTTGCGGTTCTCCAAGTATAGTGGATTCAGATATGTCGCTTCCCCAATACTTGGTTGAGTTTTCTGAGAAATAGACCTCAGGGGCCATCATAGTGGTCTGTATTTCTTTATCAATGCCTATGATGTCGGCTTTGAATGTTCCATTAAACAGACCGGTCATCCTAGCGGCATCAGTCCTACTTGGTTTGAAAAGCAGATATGGTTTCTCATGGATCCTTTCAGGAAAATATACCTTACATGCTACGTTTTTGATTTCTTTAGCATTTTTTATTATCGTAGCATAGACGAGACAATTCTCCTCTCGTCCGATAAGTTCTGCTTTTTTACCTTGTCCCATTGTATATCCTTAAAGTTTTTAACTCTATGATCACCAGTTATAATATTTATACATGTATAAACTGTTTATAAATGTATAAACTTTTAGTTTATATATCTATAAACTTCATTCAATCGATACCATTAAAAAAGTTTCTATATCTATAAACTTGCCTCCCCCATTTCGGTAACACGGGGGCCTGCGAAAGGGGGGAAGGCTTGAGATCCCTCAACCTCCCATTATTTTTGGCCGCCGCCAGTCGCCAACTTGCATGCTGGCCTGACTAACCCCATTACTGCTAATGCAGCAATGGGCCACTATTTCCACAGATAAAAACGAGCCCAAGCACGGTACAACTCAAGCCAGTCCTTGTTATAGCGGCGCTCGGCAACTTCCACGCCGTACTTGCCCGCGCACTTGTCATACTTGGATTGATGAAACTCAATGCTCTCGCGGAATGTCCAAACAGTACGGTAATCATAAATATCATATGAGCAATAAATCTGACGGTAGAAACCACCATCCGGAATATCAGTCCACTTCCATCGAGTACTCCGTCTAATTTTACGGTTTGCCGTCTGCTTGGCAGACTTGTTCCGTCTTTTTCCATCCTTGTTACAGGGGTACCTCTTGCGACTTCTCGACATAATTTGCCTCCCAGGGGAGGGCCTCAAGTGCCCTCACTAGGAAGACATCCGAAAACAAAAACATGCTGGTCTCCGTTCCTTATAAATACGACGGTAATATGATAACATAGGATGCGCAGTCTAGGGAGCGTTTATGCTATGTTTGACACATATGTGCTCCCCCATGCACTAGACCGTATTCCCGATATGGAAAATGGGCGATGCCCGATTGGCAAGGAAAACTCTTGGAGAGAGAGCCGGAATGTGGAGGAGGAGTAATTGGGTTCCGTCGGCGGTGGACGCTCCAGCGAAGGCGGCTGTAGCGCAAATTAGCACTTCCCTGGCAGATTGAGCGACGTTACCGAGAGACCTGAATACTTACAAGCTGCGAATACGAGGACAAATTAGTGAAAAAGAAACGCAATCTTTTTGAGGAATTAGTGAAGAGGATTGAGGAAATCAAGGAATTCGAAGCCGGCAAAATCACACTCAAGGCCACAATAGTTGAGCCTAAAACTAAGCAGGGTGGCTACTGTATCAGAGGGGATGAAACTCTGTCCAGCGGGATGTTTCAGTGACGCTCCGGGGAGTTACTCCCGCCGCATCCAGTGCCCCCCAAAACCTTTGAGCCCATTTTCGAACAGGTCCTGGATCTGGTTTTTGGGGTGGCCGGCCGCGTATCCGGAAAAATAGAGCCAGAGCAGGCCGGCAATGGCGAGCAGAAGCAGGCCGAGAGCACAATGCTGCATCATTTTCCGCCTGGTGGTCCGCTCGGGGGCGTCGCCGGCGTCAACCCCGCCGGTATAGGCGTAATGCTTGTCCGGTATGCGGGTATCGACGTTCAGGGGCTCCACGTCGGCAAAACCCTTGAATTGGCGTATCCGTTGTATCTGCACGCCGCTCACGTGCCGGTTGATGGCAAAACGGGTGCGCTCGTCGATGAACACGAACTGCATGCCGGTGTTGCAGCAGTTCCGCTCGCCGCCCACGACGGCGTTGCGATTGGAGAAGACCACCCGCGCCACAATGTCCACGATGGAGCGCGACGACGGCACGAAAATCTCCAGCAGCAGGAGTTCGTCCGGGGTAAATTCCCGGTCGGTCAGGACCTTCAGGCCGCCGGCGCTGATATTGATCGCGACCGAGGTGACGGAGCCCCAGGACTCGTAATAGGCATTATCTTCCGGCTCCTCCCGGCGCTCGAACGGGACGAAGGGCCCGGCGGCCCCGTCGAAAACGGCATCATCCAGCAGCCGCTCCCTAGCCCGCTCCTCGGCCCGGACCCTTTCGCGCCGGGCCTCCCACCGCCTCAGTTCCCGGACGCGCTCTTCCTCCCGGCGCTCCTTCTGCCGTTCCTCCCACTGTTTCTTCACCGTGGCGGGGTCCTGGTCGTGCAGCGGATGGAATTTAATGGGAAGAAAGGCGTCGATCCGGTAGAACTCCCGCAGCTCGTCGGAGACGATCTCGCCGGTGAGGCGCAGCAGCAGGTCCTGCTCGTACCCCTTGCTGACGATGAAGGCGCGGCAGGAGCAGGCCTGCCCGTCGCTTTCGCTGCGGATGGTGAGCAGTTGCCCGACGCGCAGGCTGACCCCCTCCGGCAGCATGTCGCGGGAGAGTTGCAGGGAAACCAGGTCCTCGTCCATTTCATTGACGATGGCCCAGTCGCGGAACACCCGGGCGTTCGGCAGGGGGATGCCGACCTCGACCTTCATGCCGACGACATAGCGGCTGGGATACTGTCCGGCAGCGTTCATAGGCATCGGGTCCCGCCCCCCGGTCAGGGTGCCGCCCCATCCCCCAGGGCCACCGGCAGTTCATACCCGGTCAACCGGTAGAGGCTGTGCCAGGTCGTGGCGCAGCGGCCGCAGGCGTGCCACTGGATCAGTTCCCCCTTGGCCGAGGTGATGTGGCCCGGGTTGATGTCCCGGGAGCCGCACTTGGGGCAGCGCTCGCCATGCTGTTTGACGAACACCTCCTGGGGCACGAATTCCGGCTTGATGGTCCCCTGGATGGCCTTGTAGACCGTGGAGGTGGTTGCCACGCCGGAGATGCAGGCGTCGGCTTCCGCGGCACTGGCATCGGCGATCAGGATTTCGGGCGGCGTGCTGTCCCGGTATACCAGGCTGCAGGTGTACCCCCGCGAGGTGCGTTCGATCTTCAGGCCAAAGGCCGTGTCCTTGAGCGGCCCCAGGTTCAGTTCGCTACAGCGGGCCTTGAGTTGTTTTTCCGTGACTTTCATCGTTTCCTCATCGTTCAGGATTTCGTGCGTTCTAGCAGATGGCTTCCAGCTCTTCCCAGCGGGCGTAGGCTGCGGTCAACTCCCGTTCCAGCTCCTCAAGCCGGGTATTGATGGCGGCCACCTCGGCACCGGCCGACTTGTAGAAGCCGGGATCGGCCAGGGTGGCGTGCAGCCGCCCCTGCTCCTCCTCAAGGGCGGCGATGCGGTCCGGCAGGGCGGCCAACTCCCGCTCCTCCTTGAAGGAGAGCTTGCGGGGGCGTTCCTTCGGGGGACGCCCCTTTTCCTGGGCCGGTTTGGGCACAGCCGGGGCCGCGGGTGCCTCGGCGGCGGCCTGGCGCAGCCAGTCGTCGTAGCCCCCCACGTATTCCCGGACCGTGCCGTCGCCGGTGAGCACCAGCGTACTCCCCACCACGTTGTTGAGAAATTCCCGGTCGTGGCTCACCAGCAGCAGGGTCCCGGAGTACTCGAGCAGCAGATCTTCCAGCAGGTCCAGGGTCTCGGCGTCCAGGTCGTTGGTCGGCTCGTCCATCACCAGCACGTTGGAGGGCCTGGTGAACAGCTTGGCCAACAGCAGCCGGTTGCGTTCGCCGCCGGAGAGGATCGAGACCGGGCTGCGCGCCCGTTCGGGGGAGAACAGAAAGTCCTGGAGGTAGCCGATGATGTGGCGGCTTTTGCCGTTGATCACCAGGGTGTCGTTTCCCTCCCCCACGTTCTCCTGCACGCTTTTGTCCGGGTCGAGCTGTTCCCGCATCTGGTCGAAATAGACGATCTCCAGGCGGCTGCCCGCCTTGACCGCACCCCGGTCCGGCGTCAGTTCCCCCAGCAGCAGGCGCAGCAGGGTGGTCTTGCCCGAACCGTTGGGGCCGATGATCCCCACCCGGTCCCCACGCATGATGGTGGTGGTCAGGTCGGCGATGATGGGGCGGCCGCCATAGGCAAAGGAGACGTGCTCCACCTCCGCCACCAGGCGGCCGGAACGCTCCGCCTCCTGGAGCTGGATCTTGGCCGTGCCCTGGCGTTCCCGGCGCTGGCGGTACTCCTCCCGCAGGCTCTTCAGGGCCCGCACCCGCCCCTCGTTTCGGGTCCGGCGGGCCTTGATCCCCTGCCTGATCCAGGCTTCTTCCTGGGCCAGTTTCTTATCGAACAGGGCCTGGCGGGTGACCTCGGCCAGAAGCAGCGCCTCCCGACGCTCCACGAACTCGTCGTAGCCGCAGTTGAAGGCATAGATGCGCCCCCGGTCCAACTCCGCCACCCGGTTGGCCAGGCGCCGGGCAAAGGCCCGGTCGTGGGTCACGAAGACCAGGGTCTTGACCTGGCGCAGCAGGAACTCCTCCAGCCAGAGGATGGTGTCGATGTCCAGGTGGTTGGTCGGCTCGTCCAGAAGCAGGATGTCCGGCGCCGCGATGAGCGCCCGTGCCAGCAGCACCCGGCGTTTGGTACCGCCGGAAAGGGCGGAGAAAGCGGCCTCGGCGTCCAGTTGCAGCCGGTTCAGCACCCGCTCCACCTCCTGATGCAGACTCCAGCCGCCGCTCTCCTCCAGCTTGTGCTGCAACTCCTCCAGTTCGGCCAGGAGCGCCTCGCCCCCCTCCTGGGAGAGGCGATGGGCGACCCGGTGGTAGGCGGCCAGCAGTTCGGCCGTATTGCCCATGCCCGAGGCCACCACGTCGAAGACCGTACCGTCGGTCCCCTGGGGCACATCCTGGGAGACCAGGGCGACCCTGAGCCCCTGCTGGCGCTGGATCTCGCCCCCCTCCAGGGGAAGTTCGCCGCCGATCAGCTTGAGCAGCGTCGATTTGCCGGTGCCGTTGCGTCCCAGCAGGCAGAGCCGGTCCCCCGGCTCGATCTGGAGGTTGATGCCGTCGAAGAGCGGTGGCCCGCCGAAGGCCAGGGTTATGTCGCGAAGGGTGATGAGTGCCACGGATACCTCATGGGGTGGTTCAGGATAATAATTCGGCCACGGCATCCAGCCGTTGGCTATCGTCTGTATGTGGTGTCGGGGAAATTTGCACGTCCAACTTTCACATTTCCCCTATCCATTCGAATCTCGGCACCTGCCGCCCCTCCACCGAAACCTTCTCCAGGAACATGGTCAGGGGCCGGACCCACAGGGAGCGGTCGCCGTACAACTGGCGGTAGACCACCATCTCCTCCTCGGTCTCGCTGTGGCGGGCGCTGGCGATCACCTGGTACTCGTTCCCCTTGTAGTGCCGGTAGCGGCCGGGACGCAGCGTTGTTGCAACCGCGGTCATGCGCCCCTCCCCGATGATGGCAGGCGGGCGGCGAGGCGCCGCGCCAGGGAATCGATGTGCCGCCCGTCCGTGCCGCAGCACCCACCCAGCACCTTCATGCCCAGATCCCCGTGCAGGGCGGCCACCGCCGCGCCGAAGATCTCCGGCGCCTCCTCCACCAGCTCGGTGCTGTTGTCCAGCTCTTCCGGGCTCAGGGCGGCGGTGTTGGCCAAAAGACCGATCACCCGCTCCCTCACCAGCGGCGACGAGGTGCGTTCATGGGTGACGGCGCGGCGGAAGACCGAGGCGTGGGTGCAGTTGATCAGGTAGGCCAGGGGCGGCGGCGCGGCCTGGCTGTCGATGGCCGCGATCGCCTCCTTGAGCGGCGTGCCGTCCAGCAGGGTCCCTTCCGGGCGGGCCACGAAGCTGACCAGATAGGGGAGCCCGGTGGCCGCCTGGGCCTGGGCCAAACCGACGGCCTCGCTCAGGGCCGGCAGGGTGGCGGCCAGCAGCAGATCGACCCCGGCAGCGGCCAGGGCCTCGGCCTGCCAGGCGTGGAAGGCGCGCGCCTCGGGGGCGCTCAGGGCCTCTTCCGGCCGGTAGGCATCACCCTTGCAGCTCATCAGGCCGCCGATGATCACGCTCTTGCCGTAATCCCCCTGTTCCCGGCGCAGGGCGTCCAGAAAACGAAAGTTGTCGCCGTTCAGGTCGCGCCCGGCCAGCCCGGCGACGGCGATGCGCTCGCGGCCGGCACGCCAGGTGGGGGTGGAGAGCAGCAGCGGCAGGCCGTAGCTGCGGCCGATTCCCAGATACTGGCGGCAGATCCCCGCCAGGGCTGCCCGCCCGTGGTCGTCGTAGATCAGTGCCGAGTTGACCACCTGCTCGTCCAACCGGATGCCGGGCATGCGCCGCAGGCGTTCGATGACCGCCCCTTCGGCCAGCATGACCGGGGATGCTGCCAAAAGCTCCTGAAAGGTGCACTCTTGCTCCATGCTCTCCCCTCCCGGCGCGGAGCCTTCCCTCAATGCCCCGGCATGGCCGGTGCCCCCCCTGTTGGGCAGGGAGGTACTGTTCGAACTGCTTCTTGTCGATGGAGCAGCGATAGGCCTCATCCGGGTTGATCTGCTTGGTCTTGAGCAGGTCCAGCAGGTGCTGGTCCATGAGCTGCATGCCGTCCTTTTTGGCGGTCTGGATGATGGACGGGATCTGAAAGGTTTTCCCCTCCCGGATCAGGTTGCCGATGGCCGGGGTGCCGATCATGATCTCCAGGGCCGCAGTGCGCCCCTTGCCGTCGGCGGTTTTGAGCAATTGCTGGCAGACCACTCCCTTGAGGGATTCGGACAGCATGGCGCGCACCTGCTCCTGCTGGTCCGTGGGGAAGACGTCGATAATGCGGTCGATGGTCTTGGCCGCGGTATTGGTATGCAGGGTGCCGAACACCAGGTGGCCGGTCTCCGCGGCGCTCATGGCCAGGGAGATGGTGGTCAGGTCGCGCATCTCCCCCACCAGGATGATGTCCGGGTCCTCGCGCAGGGCCGCGCGCAGGGCCGAGGCGAAGCTCTCCGTATGTTCCCCGATCTGGCGCTGGTTCAACAGCGACAGCTTGTTCTCGTGGATGAACTCCAGCGGGTCTTCCAGGGTCAGGATGTGCTCCTTGCGGGTGGAGTTGATCAGGTCGATCATGGCCGCCAGGGTGGTGGATTTGCCGGAGCCGGTCGGCCCGGTCACCAGCACCAGCCCCTTCTTGAAGTTGGTCATGCGCCGCACCCCCTCCGGCAGGTGGAGGTCGTCGGCCGAGAGGATCTTGCTGGGGATGATGCGGAACACGCCGGCGATGCCCCGGTGCTGCATGAAGATATTGCCGCGGAACCGGGCCAGGTCAGGCACGGCGTAGGCGAAATCCAGGTCCTTGGTGGCCTCGAACTGGGCGCGCTGCTTTTCGTCCAGGATCTCGAACAGGACCTCCCGGAGCTCCTCATCCGACAGGCTCTTGAAGTTGAGCCGCACCATCTCGCCGTGCAGGCGGAAAATAGGCGGATTCCCGGTGGAAAGGTGCAGGTCGGACGCCCCCTGCTCCCTCATCATCCTGAAAAGCGCATCGATCTTTGCCATGTTGGGATACCTCCACTCTTCCCACGGAGACAACGTCTTGGTTTGGAATCGGTATTACCAAGCTGTTGAAAAATTCAGGTTGTTCAAAAATAGTCAGATCGTCGCACCCGCGAGACAAGCCCTGCGGAGGCCCTCACCCGGCCTTTGGCCACCCTCTCCCAGAGGGAGAGGGTAACGGTATCCCTTCTCCCTTTGGGAGAAGGATAGGATGAGGGGCGCTACGCCGCACAAGAGGGCCTTCGAGGACGAAGGCCTGATGGCTGTTTTTCAACAACCTCTTAGAGTACTACCGAGGCGATATACTCTTCCGGCGACACCTGCCCCTCCTGCAAAAGCCGCAGCCCCTCCTGGTCGCTGCCGTGATAATCCGCCAGGCGCAGGTAGTTGTCCAGGGCCGCCACATCCGGCGACTGCTCGAAAACCCGAACGAATTCCTTGTCGAAAACCAGCGCGTCCACCAGGAAGCGCCGCGCGCTGAACCCGCTATGGCCACACTCGTCGCAGCCGCTGGTACGGTAAAAACCTGCCGGGGGCTCGGCCAGACGCATGGCGGCCTGTTCCTCCTGGGGCGGGGTATAGTGGGTCCGGCACGCGGGGCAGAGGATCTGGATTCCCCTGAAGGAAACCAGGCCGTTGACGACCCCCGGCGGGAAGGGGGTTTTCTGCTGGTAGAGCAGGAGGTGCCGCAGGACATTGCGGGTGCCGCGGATCTCCAGGCCGGCCAGCACCAGTTTGCCGCGCATGGCGGCGCGGCAGGCGGCGGCGAAGGGCATCCCCTCGGTGGCATCCTCCACCACCAGCACGTCCGGGTCATGGTCCAGGGCGTCCATGATCAGCCGGGCCCGGTCCGCCTCGGCACGGGGCAGGGGGATGCGCGGAAAGCGCTTGTTCATCCGGCCCGGCCCCTCCCCCAGGATGATGACGTTCTTTCCGGCGGTATCCGCCTCCTCCAGCATGAGATCCATGAAGCGGCACCGCTCCCGGCTGTTGCGCGAGGCGAAAAAGGTAATGCCCTGTCGTGCCTGGGCCAGCAGGTTGAAGGCGGCCTCCTGGGCTGCCGGCAGGTGCAGTTCGGCCACCCGCGGGGGACGTCGGCCCTGACATGGGTGCGCAGGGTCACGTAGTCGCCCCCCACCCCCTGCATGACCGCCACCTGAAAGGCCATGGGGCGGGCTTGGTAGGTAAAGGGGAGCAGGCCGGTGGCGCTGCGCTCGGCCAGGGGGCCGATAGCGGCGTTCCGGCGCAGCCGGAGGATAACGTCGGGGTAGTAGTTGGGCGCCAGGGTGCCGATGGGGCGGGTGATCCCCCCCGCTTCCCGGTGATGGCCACCTCGTCGCCCAGGGGTTGCAGGGAGAGGGACGAGAGGCGGTTCTGGACGATGAACACCAGCAGGTAGTTGAGCAGCGTGTCGCCGCCGACATCGCCGTTGATGGCCTCGAGGGCCTTGCCGGAAAAGGCGGCGGAGCTGAAGCCCAGGCGTTCCTGGCCCGCCGGGCCGTACCACGCGTCGATCATCTGGCGGATCTCCCGGATCAGCGCCACGGACAGGTTGACCCGCAGGCCGGTGCGGGCCTCCACCGCTTCGACCGCCGCCCGGTTGAGCGGATCGGCGACGGCGACGCTCAGTTCGCCGCCGGCGCAGATCAGGGGGATGAGGTTGTAGGCCCGGGCCACCTCCGCCGGCACGAGGGCAACGGCCTCCGGGTCGATCATCTCCTTTTTCAGGCGGATGTAGGGAAGGTCCAACTGATTGGAGAGCGCCCAGTCGATGTCCTCCTGGGTGACGACCCCCAGGTGGACCAGCGCCTCGCCGAAGCGGGTGCCGGAACGTTTCTGCTCTTCCAGGGCGCTGATGATATCCGACTCGCTGATGATCCGTGAAGACGAGAGGATATGGCCCAGGGACCCTTTTTTCACCAACTCTGTCATGCTGCCCTCCTGGAGTCGCAACGCACGTCTGCCGTCTCGAAAGGGATACCGGGAAACGGCATCACGCGTCGGGGCGGTCGCTTTTGTTCTCAAACCGGGTATGCTCGCCGAGGAATACCAGTTCCACCGTGCCGATGGCGCCGTTACGCTGCTTGCCGATGATGACTTCGGCGTTCCGGTCGTGGTTCTGGGTGCAGGAGCCGTCCCGCTTGCGGCAGTGTTCACAGTAGACCGACTCGCGGTAGACGAACATGATGACGTCGGCGTCCTGCTCGATGGCCCCCGACTCGCGCAGGTCGCTCATCATGGGGCGCTTGTCGCCGCGGCTCTCCAGGCTGCGGTTGAGCTGGGAGAGGGCCACCACCGGCACGTTCAGTTCCTTGGCCAGGGCCTTGAGCGAACGGGAGATGTCCGAGATCTCCTGCTGGCGCGATTCCACGTTGGGGCTGCCCCGCATGAGCTGCAGGTAGTCAACGATGATCAGGCCGATGTCGTGCTCGCGCTTCAGGCGCCGCGCCTTGGAGCGCAGCTCCAGCACGCTGATGGCCGGGGTGTCGTCGATGAAGATCTTGGAGTCGTACAGGATGCTGGCGGCCCGCTGCAGCCGGGGCCAATCCGAATCCTGGAAATGGCCGGTGCGCATCTTGCCGGAATCGACCCGGGCGATGGAGGCGAAGAAGCGCATCACCAGCTGTTCCTTGCCCATCTCCAGGGAGAAGATCACCGAAGGGGTCTTTTTCTTGGCTTCGGCGCTGGCATACTGGGCGATATTGAGCGCCAGGGTGGTCTTGCCCATGGAGGGGCGGGCGGCGACGATGATCAGGTCGCCCGGCTGGAAGCCGGCGGTCATGTTGTCCAGGTCCGTGTAGCCGGTGGGAACGCCGGTGACGTGTTCCTTGCGGTCGTGCAGGGTCTGGAGGATCTTGAAGGTATCCTTGATGATCTCCTGCACCGGCACGTACTGGGGCCTGAGCTTGTTCTCGGAGATCTCGTACAGGTCTTTCTGGGCCATGTCCAGAAGTTCGTTGACGTCCGTTTGCCCGTCGTAGCCGCGGGTGGCGATCTCGGTAGCCACGGAGATCAGCTTGCGGTTGACGGACTTTTCCTTCACCAGCTTGCAGTAATAGCTGACATTGGCCGCCGTGGGGACATAGTCCACCAAGGTCGCCAGGTAGGCCGCCCCTCCCACCTCCTCCAGCTCCCCCTCTTTCCTGAGCATGTCGGTCATGGTGATCAGGTCGCACGGCTCACGCAGGTCCGAGAGGCGTATCATGGCCTTGAATATCTTGCGGTGGCTTTCGCGGTAGAAGTCGTCCGCCCCGATGACCTCCAGCGCGCGGTTGACGGCGTCGTTGTCGATCAGGATCGCGCCCAGGATGGACATCTCCGCTTCCAGGCTCTGGGGGGGGAGTTTGCGTGAATCGTCTGTCATACTCATACCTTTAAGTAGGTTGTTGAAAAACAGCCATCAGGCCTTCGTCCTCGAAGGTCCTTTTGTGCGGCGTAGCGCCCCTCATCCTATCCTTCTCCCAAAGGGAGAAGGGATACCGTTACCCTCTCCCTCTGGGAGAGGGTGGCCAAAGGCCGGGTGAGGGCCTCCGCGGGACCTTCTGCGGGTGCGACGATCTGACTATTTTTGAACAACCTGAGTTTTTCAACAGCCTGTTAAAGATTTATGGTTTCCGCAGCCCGCTGCGCAATGGCGGCCACATCGAGCAGGACGCATTCGCCTTCGGGCAGATGGAGCAGGGCGCTGGCGCAGGGTTCGTCCGGCGCTTCGCCCAGGGTGGCCTGTTCCGGCGGCGCAATCCTGATGACCCGCTCCACCAGGAAAGCCAGCGAGGCGATGCGGGGAGCGGCCACGATCACCTTTTCCAGGTCGTGGCAACTGGGCAGTCCCAGGAAGGCGGCCAGATCCATGACCGCCACAATGGTGTCGTGGAAGTTCATGGCACCGGCATAACAGGGGGCCGCGCCGGGGATGGGCCAGGTGGGCGGCGGCTCGTCGACCTCGGCCACCTGCAGCAGGTTGACGGCGAACCGCCGCCCCTGCAGCGTGAACAGGAGGTATCCGTGGTGGTCCCGGGTCATGCCTGATCCGGTTCGCCGGGTTCGACCCTGAAGCGTTCCACCACCAGCAGCAGCCCTTCCGCCAGTTTCGCCAGTTCATTGGTGGCCAGCGCCATATCCTGCATGGCGGCCAACTGCTCTTCGGTGGCGGCCGAGACCTGTTCGGTGGCGGCGGCATTGTCGTCGGCCACCTTGGCGATCTCGTCCACCGCCCTGACCATCCTGCCCGAGCCGTCCATCTGCATCTGGGAAAGATCGGCGATGCTGTTGGCCCGCCGTTCGGTCTCCAGGACGGTGGTGAGGATCTCCTGAAAGGCCGTGGCGGTGACGTCGATGTTTTTCTTCCCCTCCCGGATGGTGCGGGAACTTTCCTGGATGATCTCGTGCACCCGCCGGCTTTCTTCCTTCAGGCTTTCGATCATCTCGTTGATATCCGCCGCCGATTGGGCCGACCCGTCGGCAAGCTTGCGCACCTCGTCCGCCACCACGGCGAAGCCTTTGCCGTACTCCCCCGCCCGGGCCGCCTCGATGGAGGCGTTCAGGGCCAAAAGGTTGGTCTGGCGGGCCACGTCGGCGATGAAATCGGCGATCCTGCCCACCTTCTGCAGCTTGGAACTGAACACGTCGAACTGCCGGCCGATCTGTTCCTGGCAGTCGAAAAAGTCTTTCATCCGTTCCAGGGAGTCGGTGGCCAGGGTGCCGCCGTGCTGGGCGGTAAGGCTCGTCTCCCGGGCCGCCTTGGCGGTTTCCTTGGCGCGCGAGGCGACCAGTTCGATGGAGACGGCCGTCTCGCGAATGGTCTTCGAGGTCTTTTCCACCATCTCGGCCTGGGTTTCGGCGCCGCGGGAGATCTGCTCGATGGCCTGGGCGACCTCTTCGGTGGAGGCGCTGATTTCCAGGGCGTTGGCGTTGATCTCCCGGGCGGAATTGCTGAGTTTGCCCGAGGCCTTTTTGATGTGCCCCACCAGGTCGCGCAGGTTCTGGAGCATCAAATTGATCAGGTCGGCCAGTTCATGGGTTTCGTCCGGCAGCCGGGTGGGAGGCATGTCCACCGCCCGGGTCAGGTCGCCCCGGCCGATGGATTCGGCCGATTCGGTCAGGCGGCTGATATTGGCCGTAAACCCCCTGGAAAAGAGCCACCCCAGGATGAGCCCCAGGGTCAGCGCCATGGCATATCCCAGGATGCCGGATATCTCGGGAGAATACCCGAGGAGGGCGACCAACCGGGGGCTGAAGGCCACCGCCGCCACGACCACGATGAATCCGAGGATAAATTTGTAACCTATGGGAATCCTCATAACGCCCCTCCGCCTCCGATCAATTCATGGCATCCGCCGATAGATCCGTTCGACGCGGCACACCGGCGCGAAACGGCCGCGCGAGGAGCCGGTCAGAACCTCGGATTTGCCCAGCACGAGTATACCGCCCGGCCTGAGAGCATCCGCGATCCCGTTGAGGATTCTCTCCTGTTCGGGACGCGCGAAATAGATCAGGGTGTTGCGGCAGAAAACCAGGTCGCTGGGCACGTACTCTTCCAGATTGCAGATATCGCCCCGCCGAAAGGTCACCATGTCCCGAATCTCGGGAATCAGGCGGAACAGCCGCCCGTTCCGGCGGAAATACCGTTCCCGCAGATCGACCGGCATTTCCTTGAACCGTCCCTCGTCATATTCGGCCGCCCGGGCGGCCTGGAGGGTTTTTTCGTCGATGTCGGTCGCCATGAGCGACACTCGCCCATGGCGGATCTCCCTGCCGAAAAACTCCCGCAGCATGATCGCCAGGCTGTACGGTTCCTCCCCGCCGGCGCAGCCGAGGCTCCAGAGGCGGAGCGGTTCGTCCGGCCCATCGGCCCGGGAAGCGAAAAACTCCGGGATGACCTCCCGGCGCAGTTTCTCGAACACGGAACGGTTGCGGAAAAACTGGCTGACATGGATGGTGAGCGATTTCTGGAGCAGGTCGAGTTCCTGGTCGCTCCGGCTCAGCAGGCCGCAATAGGCGGCGGCATCGCTGCTCCGCGTGGAACGGATCCTGATGGCCACCCGCCGCTTCATGCAGGTGTCCTTGTACACGGCCAGGCTGAATCCGCGCCGCCCCTGCAGGATCGCGCCGATCGCCGCAAGCTCCTCGTCGCTTATCTCCGGCAGCGCCGGAAAGATACTTACGCCAAAGGGCACCTTTTCTGCCGCCTCTCTGCCCGGGCCGCCCCCGGACGTATGCGGAAACATATCCAGCGCGTGCAAACCGGATGCCTGCTTGCCCCCTGCTCCGGGACATTTTCCCTGGTCCCATCTGTACCACGAAGCTGCCTCCGGCGCAACCGCATGTGTGGGATGCAGGGGAGGCTGTGATAAGCTGTTTCTCTGGCAGGCTGTTTGCAGTATCATTATCCGGTACAGGAGCGCGCAACAAGGGCGAACCGCCCGGAAAAAGCCGCTCCGGAACGTCCCACGGGAGAGTGCCGCCACCATGAACCAGTCTGCAAAAATTGCGGATATCGATCAAAAACTGTCACACGACCTCCAGCGGGTTCTTGCGGCCGACAAGGACGAGTTGTTCGAGATCATGCAGGTGGCCGACGGAGAGGTCCTGCTGGCGGCCCTGCGCAACCGCGCCCTCGACGAGAACCACCTGCTGGCCCTGCTGAAACGCCGCGGTCTGCCCGAAGAGGTCTTCACCTCCCTCTCTGCCGGCAGGCGTTTCGGCGAGAGCTACCCGCTCAAATTCGCCCTGGCCAGCCACCCCGATGCCCCCGCGCACATCGCCGGCAGCCTGCTGCCCCAACTGTACATCTTCGACCTCATCAAGCTCTGCACCATACCGGCCGTGCCTCCCGACCAGCGCCTTTCCGCCGAGCGCATCGTCATCCAGCGCCTGCCCGCCCAGCCGCTGGGCAACAAGCTCACCCTGGCCCGGCGGGGAACCGCGACGATTGTGGAGGCGCTCCTGCGGGAGGGGGTGCCGCCGGTGGTGGAGGCCTGTCTGGACAACCCGCACCTGAAGGAGGGGGCGGTTCACCAGTTCATAACCTCCGCGATGTCGAACGCCGAAACCATCTCCCTGATCGCCCGGAGCGGCCGCTGGAAAAACAAACCCAATATCCGCCTGGCGATCCTCAAGAATCCCCGCACCCCGGTCATCTGGTTCACCCTGTTCCTGCCGGCGCTCCCCCCCGGCACGCTGCGGGACCTGCTCTCGGCGCCGCGCCTCACCGCCGCCCAGAAGGAGTTGATCCGGCAGGCCCTGAGCAGCAGGGGAGGGAGGGCATGATGCGCCCGCTTCCCGTCATCCTGGCGGCGCTTCTCGGCTGGAGCGGCATCTGCGGGGCGGCCCCCTATGGTGTGGCCCGCAGCGCGGCGCCGGTGCTGAACAGTCCGGCCTTCAGCCGCATCTTCGGAGGGGCGGACGGCAAGTCACTGAAGACCGACCGCTGCGGCCAGGTGCGGGAGATGGAGTTCATCGCCCTGCCGGGGACCGTCTTCAGGGTGCGGGAAACGATCCCCGGGACCGGGGGGGCCGTCTACCGGGTGGAGACCGACGACTACCCCGCCCCGGCCGGCATCCCGCTCTATGTGGACAGCCGCTTCATCGAGCCGCGCGACGAAGAGCCCCCGGCGCGCGTCCGGGCCCTGCCGCCCCGGGAACGGATCACCGCCACGCTCCGGGAGGCCGTCGGCGCCCCCTACGTGTGGGGCGGCAACCTCCGGGAAGGAGCACACGCCCTGCTCGGCACGCTCTATCCCGCCGAAGCGCCCCTGGACGACCGGGCCAGACGGCGCATCACCCTGGCCGGGCTGGACTGCTCGGGACTGCTCTATCAAGCCACCAACGGGTGGACGCCCCGCAACACCTCCCGGCTGGTCGCCTACGGCGCCGGGGTGGCCGTGGAGGGGAAAAGTGCCCGGGAGATCGCCGAGAAGGTGCAGCCGCTCGACCTTATCGTCTGGAACGGCCATGTGATCATCGTCCTGGACCGGGATACGGCCATCGAAAGCCGCCTGGAGTGCGGCAGGCCCGGCAATGGCGGGGTGGTGGAGACACCGCTGGAACAACGGCTGATGGAGATCATGCGGACCCGCCGGCCGCTGGATGCCTGGCCGGCACCGGGGAAGCGGCAGGGGGTCTTTGTGGTCAGGAGGTGGTACGGCCTCTAGGAGGTTGTTGAAAAACAGCCTGCTCGTGTCCCGTGGCTTACCTGGGGAGCAATCCCGCGGTAGTGCGGCTGGTGCCGGGGCCCGGCCGCACTCACCGTTTTCTCGACTTCTCCGGCACCGGCAGCTTCAGGAGCCGCAGCACCTGGGTCATATCCTCCCACACCTCCCAGAAGGGCCCCGAATCCCCCCGGTTGCGCAGCAGGTAGGAGGGGTGATAGGTCGGCATGACCGGCACGCCGTGATAATCGCGGAACTTGCCGCGCAGCTTCGAGATTGCCTCCTTGGTGCCCAGCAGGGTCTGGGCGGCGAACCTGCCCAGCGCCACGACCACTTCGGGCTGGACCGACTGCAGCTGGCGCAGGAGGAACGGGGCGCAGGCGGCAATCTCGTCCGCCTCCGGGTCCCGATTGTTGGGCGGGCGGCACTTGACCACGTTGCAGATGTACACGTCCTCCCGTTTGAGTCCCATGGCGGTGATGATACGGTTCAGGACCTGCCCGGCCTCGCCCACGAACGGTTCCCCCTGCCGGTCCTCGTCCCCCCCCGGCCCCTCTCCCACAAACACCAGCCGCGCCTGGGGATTGCCCACGCCAAACACCAGGTTCTGCCTCCCTTTCGCCAGTTTGCAGCGTTGGCAGTCGCCCAGGCTTTTCCTGATTCTTTCCAGGGATTCGTGTTTCTGATCGTGGGGCGGCTCCCCGGTCTCCGCCGCTGCCGGTGGGACCACTGCCCTCTGCGGGGGTACTGCCGCCTGTTGCGCCGCCGCCGCTTGCGATGCCGGGGCAGAAGGCGCGGCAACGGGGAGCCCGTCCAGACCGCTTTCCTGAACGGCCAGCAGGTATTCCCGCAGGGACGATGCCGCCACTGTCTTGAACGATTGAGCCATCAATTATCCCTTGAGTTGTATCATTCCCCATTCCGGGGCAGTATTATCGTGGTATACTCTCAGGACTGTACCAGTTCCTTCAAAGCCATGTCAAAGCGAAAGAGACCATGTTTCCATTCGTGCTGTTGCTGACCATCTGCGGCGTGCTCGTCCCCGACGCGGCCCACGCCTGGGGCGGCGGAATCCATCTCCAGGCGGGCCTGAGCGTGCTGTCCGCCCTCGACACCCTGCCCCCCGCCATCGGGGCGGTCCTGGCGGCATATCCCCGCGACTATCTCTACGGCTGCATCGCCGCCGACATCATCGTGGGGAAGAAATATACCCACTACCTGCTCAACTGCCACCGCTGGCGCATCGGTCAAAAGGTGCTGCAGGCGGCCCACAGCGACGGCGAAAAGGCCTGCGCCTACGGCTACCTCTCCCACCTGGCGGCGGACGGCATTGCCCACAACTATTTCGTCCCCTACAAGATCATGCGCTCATTCGCCTCGGTAACCATGAAGCACACCTACTGGGAGATGCGCTTCGAGACCTTCGCCGACAAGGCGGTCTGGGAGCGGGCACGGGAGATCTGCACCTCCGACCAGCGGGCCAACGACGCCATGCTGCGCAGCGTGCTGACCAACACCATCTTCTCCTTCGGCACCAACAAACGCATCTTCAACTCCATCATGCTCCTGTCGCGGCTGGAAAAATGGCAGAAGGTCATGCGGACCCTGTCGGAGAACTCCCGCTACACCCTGGCGGAGAGCGATCGGGACGAATACATGACCCTGACCGAGGAGGCGGTCTTCGACTTCCTGCGCCATCCCGAAGAATCGGACTGCCTGCTGACGGACCCGACCGGGGAAAAGGCGCTGGCGGCGGCGGATGCCCTGCGCAAGAACCTGCGACTCCTCTATAAGAATGGGCGGATCTCCAAGGCCGATGGCCTGGAGCAGGTGGACCTGCTGAAGCACAAACTGCGGCAGGCGCTGCACAAGCCGGAGCTGCTGAAGGGGTTGCACCGGGGGTGAGTGGCGCGGACCTACCGGCGCGGGGCTGGGAGACGTGAGGCGATCTGGTCCAGGATGCGGTTGGCCAGTTCATCCTTGGACATGAGGGGACACTCCTGGCGGGAGCCGTCCCTGAAGAGGAAGAGCGCCCGGTTGGTGTCCACATGGAAGCCGGCATCCCCCTGGCTGACATCGTTGGCCACGATCATGTCCAGGTTCTTTTCCGCGAGCTTTCGGGCGGCGTACTCCTCCAGGCGGGTGGTCTCCGCGGCGAAGCCCACCAGAAACGGGCGTTTCTTCAGGCTGCCCAGCTCGGCCAAGATATCCGGGTTTTTGACCAGCGTCAGGGTCAGCTCGGCCGCCTGCTTCTTGATCTTGCCCCCCTTGCGCTCGGCCGGCCGGTAGTCGGCCACCGCCGCGGCCTTGACGACCACCGTGCATTCCCTGACGTGCCCCATCACCGCCGCCTGCATCTCGCGGGCGCTCTCCACGCAGATCCGCTCCACCCCCGCCGGGGCGGCAAGGCCGGTGGGGCCGCTGACCAGGATCACCCGCGCGCCGCGCTGCCGGGCGGCCCGAGCCACGGCATAGCCCATCCTGCCCGACGAGTGGTTGCTGATGAAGCGGACCGGGTCGATCTCCTCCCGGGTCGGGCCGGCCGTGACCATGACGGTCTGCCCCGCCAGGTCCCCGGGCCTGAGCGTCGCCACCACCGCCTCGAAGATCGTCTCCGGCGCCGCCAGCTTCCCCTCCCCTTCCCAGCCGCAGGCCAGGGCGCCGGTTTCGGGCGCCACGAAGAGGTAGCCGAGCCGGCGCAGCTTTTCCTCGTTTTCACGGTAGATCGGGTTGGTGTACATGTTGACGTTCATGGCCGGGGCGATCAGAACCGGGGCTTTGGTGGCCATGACGGTGGTGGTGAGCAGGTCGTCGGCGATGCCGCCCGCGATCTTGCCGATCACGTTGGCCGTGGCCGGGGCGATGACGAACAGGTCGGCCCGATCGGCCAGGGAGATGTGGCCGATCTCCTGCTCGGCGATCAGGTTGAACAGCTCGCTGTGCACCGGGTTGGCCGAGAGGGTCTGGAAGGTCAGGGGGGTGACGAATTCCTGGGCCGAGCGGGTCATGACCACGTGCACCCGGGCACCGGCCTTGGTCAAAAGGCGCAGCAGCTCCACCGCCTTGTACGCGGCAATGCCCCCGGTGACCCCCAGTACGATCCGTGTATCCTTCAACATATCGTCATGGTCCTCAAAAGTAGGGGTTATGACGCTTTTCATGGCCAATGGAGGTTTCGGGGCCGTGCCCCGGATAGGCGGCCACATCGTCCGGCAGGGTAAAGAGTTTGCTGCGGATGGAGGCCAGGAGCTGGTCGTGGGAGCCGCCCGGCAGGTCGCTGCGGCCGATGGAGTCGGCAAACAGGGTGTCGCCGGTGATGATCCGTTTCTCTTCGGCCAGGTAGAGGCAGCAGCCGCCCTGGGTATGGCCCGGCGTATGCAGCACCTGCATGCGGTGGGTCCCAAACCCGATTTCCATCCCATCGGCAAGAAAACCGTCGGCCGCGGGGGAATTCTCCCCCTGGATGCCGTACATGCGTCCCACGTCGGCAACGAGGCCGAGCATGGGGGCATCCTCCTGGTGGATCAGCAGCGGGGCCTTGAACGCCGCCACCGCTTCGCGGTTTCCGCCGACATGGTCGAAATGTCCGTGGGTGTTGATGATGTACCGTATCTCCAGCCCATGGCGCCGCACCGACTGGATGATGCGCTCCACATCGCCGCCGGGATCGACCACCACCCCTTCGCGGGTCTCCTCGCATCCCAGTATGAAGCAGTTGACCGACAGGGGCCCGACTACCACCGCATCAAATATCATCGTCTTCTCCCGCTTGGTTGACATCCATCATGAAGCTGCTACAATACCTCCCCAGAAATCCGGGAGGAGCGTTGCCAATGAAACGACCGGTTGTGGATCAGGAAAGCTGCATCAGTTGCGGTCTCTGCATTTCGACCTGCCCCGAGGTCTTTCGCTTCAACAGCGCCGGCAAGGCGGAGTGCTTCGACCCGTCCGGCGCCCCTGAAAAGGACATTCAACAGGCTATCGACGGTTGTCCCGTCCAGTGTATCAGCTGGGAATAATCTCTACCACAAAGGAGCATTGCTATGGAACGTTGGATCTGCACCATCTGCCAATATGTCTATGACCCCGCCACGGGAGACCCGGACCGGGGCATCCCTGCCGGAACGCCGTTCGAGTCATTGCCCGACGACTGGACCTGCCCCTTGTGCGGCGCGGGCAAGGATGCTTTCGAAAAGGAATAGGCCGGGCTCGCTCGCCGGGGCGGCCACCCGCCCAGGGCGCCGCCCCAAACGTCATATTGTCCCAAAACCCTCCTTGCGGAGGGTTTTTTTATTTCTTGTCGGCGGGCTTGATGATGTCGATCTTCGTCTCGCCCCCCTCGGTCTTGACCCGCCAGACAAGCCCGCACGCGCCGCACTCCTTGAGCGGCGATTCGTCCGAAGTAAATCCACCGGAATGCATGTCAAGATCCAAGGATGTCCTGTCACCGCAATTTGGGCACTTCATGGCATGTTCCTCCTGTGTGTCGGTGCCGGGCCGGGCCGTTGCAACGGCTGAACGTCAGGCCAGGTCGGGCATGATGCCGGCAATGGCGGCAAAGAGTTCCTCCAGGTCATGGCGGGTCATGTCCCCCATGTGGGCGATGCGGAAGGTCTCACCTTTGATTTTGCCATAGCCGTCGTCAAAGGCAAAGCCAATTTCGGCCAGCTTCTTTTTCAATCCCGCCAGGTCGATGCCACGGCTGTTGCGGACGCAGGTCAAGGTGAGCGAGCGGTACTCCGGATCGGGGAAAAGTCCGAAACCGCGGTCGGTCGCCCATTGGCGGACATACTCGGCCATGTCCCGGTGGCGCGCCCAGCGCGTCTCCAAACCCTCGGCAAAGATCCGCTCCAACTGGCGGTCCATGGCAAAGATCTGGGAGATGCAGGGGGTGGATGGGGTGTTGTGTTTGGCGTCGTTGGCGGCGAACTCCATGAAATCGAAGTAGTAGCCGCGCCCTTCCATGGCCGATGCCCGTTCAAGCGCCTTGTCGCTGGCGGTGAAAACCGTGAGGCCCGGCGGCAGGGCAAAGGCCTTCTGCACCCCGAAGATGCAACTGTCGATGCCCAGCTCATCCACCGGAATCTTCAGGGCGCTCATGGAGGAGACCGTATCGACGATAAACATGACGTCCGGGAATTTGCGCATCACCTCGGCGATTTCGGGCAGGGGGGACATCACCCCGGTCGAGGTTTCGTTATGGATCATGGTCATGCTGTCGTACAGGCCGGTGGCCAAGGTCCGTTCGACCGCCTCGGGCGTAACCGGCGTGCCCCAGTCGAACCTGATGGCATCGGCCTGTTTGCCGCAGCGGCGGGTGACATCGTGCCACTTGTCCGAGAAAGCGCCGTTGCAGAAATTGGCGCACCGCTTTCCCACCAGATTGCGAATGGCCCCCTCCATGACGCCGAAGGCGCTGGAGGTGGCCAGGAAGACCTTTCCTTCCGTGAACAGGACCTTTTGCAGCCCGGCGGTTACCCGCCCGTGCATTTCGGCATATTCCTTGGTGCGGTGGCCGATGAGGGGAGACGCCATGGCGGCGAGGATGTCGGGATGTACCGGCACGGGGCCGGGGATAAAGAGCTTTTTGTACATGGGGGAACACTCCGGATGTACCGCGAAGCATGTTCAGCGGCAGAATTTTTTCGACGGACCGTTTATATATAACTCTATGGCAAGCTAACAAAAGCCCTGGGCAAAGTCAAGGGAACAGCGATGTCAAGGGCCGTAAATTCGGGAGGTTAGGTATACATTCTCCCCCTGCCCCGGCACCCGCCGCCCGACCCGGGGCCAGGCGGCGGGAAAGGCGGCTTCCGGGACGGCACGTCGGAAGTCGCCGCCCTGGGCCGGGATTTGTACGGGCACCGATTATGCAACCATTAAAGACCCTGTTTATCCTATTGGAATTTCATCTTCTTTATTCAATGCATCCATCCAGAAAGTGTGTATGCAGTATTCAATTTTCGTTGATTTAGAACGTGCTGTTGTGTAGTGTATATTAAATTTATACACCCATCTTTACACCCTATTGGTATGGAGGAGCACTGTCATGCAGTTTGTTTTCTGTCGTTTGCTGCCGTTTCTGATGCTGCTAATGGTCTGGGCCGGTCCGTCGCTGGCCGAGCAGGGAATGGCAATCGACCCGGCCACCTGCCTGGGCTGCCACGGCGACAAGATTTCCGTGCGGGCGTTTGCCGAGTCGGTCCATGGCAAAAATGCCTGTACCAGTTGCCATGTGGACATCACCGATCTCGCCAAGCACATGAAAAAGGAGATCAAGGTCCAGAAGGTCCAGTGCGAGCGCTGCCATAAAAAGCAGAACGCCGAACATTATGCCAGCGTCCACATTGCCAAGGGTGTCATGTGTGCCGACTGCCATACCGATATCCATGTCCATAAATACTGGAAGAACGACAAACGCGTCGTCGTCGCCAAATGCGTCCAGTGCCACGACAAGGAGTCGGTCTACCAGAAATCGATCCACGGCAAGGCGGTTGCCGCCGGCAACAAGGATTCGGCCGCCTGCCATGACTGCCATGGCCTGCACGAGATCAAGCCCCTGGGCGACCCCAAAAGCCGCGCCAATCGGGAATTCCACACCAAGATCTGCCTGAAATGCCACAGCGACGAAGAGATGATGAAGCGCAACAACGTTTTCAACGTCGCCGTCAAGACCTACATGGAGAGCTACCACGGCAAGAACTACCGCCTCGGGTTCCCCGAAAAGGTCGCGGGGTGTGCCGACTGCCATACGGGCCACTCGGTGCTCCCCAAGGATGACCCCAACTCCAGCGTCAACCCGGCCAACCTGGTAAACACCTGCGCCAAATGCCACACCAAGGCGACCATGCTCTTTACCAAGTTCTACGCCCATGGCGAGCATACGGACCGGGAGAAGTATCCGATCCTCTACTACACCTTCCTCGCCATGACCGGCCTGCTGCTGAGCACCTTTACGATCTTCTGGATTCACACCCTGCTCTGGATGTTCCGCGGCTTCGTGGAGAACCGGGAAAAGGCCGCCAAGCTGGCCAGCGGCGAATACCACCATGTCGTGCCGGAAGCTCACAAACAGTACCGTCGCTTCAACCGCATCCATATCTTCATGCACATCCTGGTGATCACCAGCTTCCTGGGGCTTTCCCTGACCGGCCTGCCGCTCAAGTTCAGCACCCAGCACTGGGCCATCTCGCTGATGAATCTCTACGGCGGCTCGGCCAACGCCGGTTTCATCCACCGGATCTGCGCCGGCATCACCTTCGTCTATTTCGGCATGGCCCTGGTCATGAGCATCAACTTCCTCTTCTTCAAGAAGGATATACCGGGGAACCCGATCCAGCGCCTGTTCGGGCCTGATTCCCTCTGCTTCAACCTGCGGGACATCAAGGACGTCACCGCCATGGTCAGGTGGTTCTTCTTCCGGGGGCCGAAACCGACCTTCGAACGCTGGACCTACTGGGAAAAATTCGACTTTGTCGCCGTCTTCTGGGGTATGTTCGCCATCGGCGGATCGGGCCTGATGCTCTGGTTCCCGGAATTCTTCGGCCTGTTCCTGCCGGGCTGGGCGTTCAACGTGGCGACCATCGTCCACTCGGACGAGGCCCTGCTGGCCACCGGCTTCATCTTCTCGGTCCACTTCTTCAACACCCACGGGCGGCCCGAGAAGTTCCCCATGGACTTCGTCATCTTCAATGGCCAGATCGGCAAGGAAGAGATGCTTGAGGAGCGCGGCGATCAGTGGAAACGTTATGAGGAACTGGGCATCACCGAACAGTACGCCTGCAAGAGGACCAGCGGCGTGGCCTACGACTTCCTGGTCAAAGGATTCGGCTTCACCGCCCTCTTCACCGGCATCGGCCTGCTCCTGCTCATGATCCTCGCCTTTGTGAGCGGCGCCCACTAACCGGGGCCGCACCTGCCAGACCCACCGGGGGGCGAATTTTCGCCCCCCTTTTTTTGTGGCGCGCTCCCCGGCAGACGCGGAGGCCGTCCCTGCCCGCAGCCGTGCCCCCGTGCCCCGAAATCGGAGGACAGGGGAACCGCCCGGGCCCGTGAAAAAGAGCCGGACTTATTTTGTTTGACAAATCCGCAACTGCCGATGTAATAAATTAAATTTACTGTATACTTTATTTTCGCATACAGACACGCAGGGAGGTGTACGTTGGAACTTAAAAATTCGAGTATTTACCGCTATCTGATGAACGGCACCAGCATCATCGGGGCACTCATGGCATTGATCGCAACCATCCTGATCATTGCCTTTTTGCTCCTTGAAGCCTTCACCGGCCTGGAAAACCCCTATATGGGCATGTTTGTCTACTTCGCCTTCCCCGGCATGCTCATCTTCGGGCTGGTCCTCATCCCGGTCGGCGCGTGGATGGTGCGCAACCGCTTCCGCAAGAACCCGGAACTGGGGATCCCCCGATTGCCGCGCCTCGACCTGAACGACCCCCACACCCTCAAGCTTTCCATCTTCTTCATACTGGCGTCGGTGGTCTTTCTTCTGGTGGTCGGTACGGCATCCCTCAAGGGATTCGAGTTCACCGAATCCACCACCTTCTGCGGCGAACTCTGCCACGTGGTGATGCAACCGGAGCATACCGCATGGTCGAATTCGCCCCACGCCAAGGTAAAGTGCGTGGAATGCCACGTCGGCCCCGGCGCCGAATGGTACGTCAAGGCAAAGATCTCGGGACTGCGGCAGGTGTGGGCGGTGTTGACCCACTCCTGGCCCACGCCGATCGAAACCCCCATTGCAAACCTGCGCCCCGCGCGCGGCACCTGCGAACATTGCCACTGGCCCGAGAAGTTCTACGCAGGCCGCCAGAAGGTCTTTTACCACTATGCCCCGAACGAGGACAACACCCCGCGCGAGATCAACATGCTGATCAAGATCGGCGGCACCCCCAAGACGCCCAACGCCATGGGCATCCACTGGCATATCGGCCGCGAAGTGACCTTCATCCCCGGCGACAAGAAGCGTCTGACCATCCCCTACGTGGCGGTCAAGGGGAAGGACGGCAAGATCACCGAATACATGGACCCCTCGAAACCACTTTCCCGGGATGAAATCGCCAAGGCGACGAAACGCATCATGGACTGCACCGACTGCCACAACAAGCCGACCCACATCTACTATTCGCCGGGCGAGGAGATGGACAGGAACTTCGCATCCAATACCATCGACCGCAGCCTGCCCTATATCAAGAAGGTGGCCGTGGAGCTGCTCGAAAAGCCCTACGCGACGACCGAGGAGGCCGTGAAGGCGCTTGACGCCGGCATCAGGGACTACTACGCGAAAAACTACCCCGAGGTCGCGACCAAGAGGGGCGCCGCCCTCACCCAGGCCATCGGGCAGATCCAGAACATCTACAAGCGCAATTACTTCCCGAAGATGAAGGTGGCGTGGAACACCTACCCCAACCACATCGGCCATTTCTACACCGCTGGCTGCTTCCGCTGCCATGACGGCAAGCATAAATCGCCCGAGGGCAAGCTGATCTCCAAGGATTGCAAACTCTGCCACGAAGTGCTCGGCCAGATTCAGGAGAATATCCCCGCCGGGAAACGGGTAACCGAATTCGTGCATCCGGTGGATATCGGCGACGAAATCAACAAGACCAACTGCAGCGAGTGCCATGCCGCCGGCGGACACGATGTCCCCGGGGGGGCAAGCACTAGACGCACTAGCAGGTTGTTGAAAAACAGCCATCTCGCCGCCGTCCTCGAAAGTCTCCTTGTGCGGCGTAGCGCTGCTACGCGCGGGTGCGACGATCTGACTATTTTTGAACAACCTGAGTTTCTCAACAGCCTGCTAGACATCCGGCACGAACGCACAAGGCCCCTGGAAGTTTTCTTCCAGGGGCCTTGTGCGTTCGTGGGCGCTCTACCTAGAGTTCCTCGAAATCCTCATCCTCACCGTCCTCGCTGTTGTCGCTGTTGTCGTCCCCATCATCCCGTTCCTGGCCGCTGTCGGCGTCATCGGCCAGGGCCTGGAGAAAACGGCGGTTGTCGTGGATGGTCTTGTGGATTTCGCCCAGCAGGGCGTCCAGGTCGTCAGGGGTCGCCGGCATGGCATGCTCCTCAGCTGCGAAGTGTTTCCAGGTACCGCTCGGCGTCCAGGGCAGCCATGCAGCCGGTTCCGGCCGAGGTGATCGCCTGGCGGTAATAGTAATCCTGCACGTCGCCGGCGGCAAAGACCCCCTCGATGTTGGTGGCCGTCAGGTTCCCTTCGAGACTGCATTTGGTCCGGATATAGCCGTTGTCCATATCCAGCTGCCCCTCGAAGATGGTCGTGTTGGGCGTGTGGCCGATGGCGATGAACACGCCGTGGACCGGCACCTCCTTGGTGGAGCCGCTGCGGTGGCGGATCCGGATGCCGGTCACGCCGCCGGCGTCCCCCAGCACCTCGTCCAGGACATGGTGCCACTCGATGGTGACGTTGCCGTTCTTGGTCTTTTCGATCAGCCGGTCCGCCATGATCTTTTCGGCGCGGAACTGCTCACGGCGATGCACCACCGTCACGTGGCGGGCGATATTGGAGAGGTAGAGCGCCTCCTCCACCGCCGTGCTGCCGCCGCCGATAACCGCCACATCCTGGCCGCGGTAGAAAAAACCGTCGCAGGTGGCGCATGCGGAAACGCCCTTCCCCTTGAAAGCCTGCTCCGAAGGGAGCCCCAGGTACTTGGCCGAGGCGCCGGTGGCGATGATCAGCGCGTCGCAGGTATAGGTGGCGCTGTCCCCCTCCAGCACGAACGGCCTCTGGAGCAGGTCGGCACGCTTGATGTTGTCCAGGACCATGCGGGTGTTGAACCGTTCCGCATGCTGCCGCATGCGCTCCATCAGGTCGGGCCCCTGGACCCCCCCGTATTCTCCCGGCCAGTTATCCACCTCCGTTGTGGTGGTCAATTGCCCGCCCGGCTGCAGTCCGGTTATCATAAGAGGGGTCAGGTTGGCCCGTGCGGCATAAATGGCCGCGGTGTAGCCGGCCGGTCCGGCGCCCAGGATAATCAATTGATGATGCTCTGCCTCCATGATGCCTCCTGTAAGATGTTCTCCGTTTAATGTACCAGCAAAGCGAAAACTTGCCAAGGGCTCAAAACGGCGGCCCTTCACATTTGACCATGTCCGGCTCCTCTGGTACTATGATCGGACTATCCTCTGGAGCGCCCACGTCCCATGCCCTTTCACGAACTCATAGCGGAAGCCTACGACCGCCTCCGAAAACGCGTCCGCCGCACGGAGCTGATCTATTCCCACCATTATGCCGAAAGATTGGGGGTGCCGCTGTTCTTCAAGTGCGAAAACCTCCAGCGGACCGGCTCCTTCAAGATCAGGGGGGCGCTCAACTTCATGACCGCCCAGACCAAGGAGGCCCTGAAGCACGGCGTCATTACCGCATCGGCGGGCAATCATGCCCAGGGTGTGGCCTTCTCGGCGGATCTCCTGGGGGTCAAGGCGACCATCTACATGCCGGAGATCACCCCACCCCAAAAGGTGCAGGCAACCCGCGATTACGGCGCCGACATCGTACTGACCGGCAAGAATTTCGACGAGTCCTGCGAAGCGGCTCTGGAGGCCCAGCGTGCCACCGGTGCCCTCTTCGTACACCCCTTCGACGATGAGCTGGTCATGGCCGGTCAGGGAACCATCGCCCTGGAGATCCTGGAACAGCTGCCGGACGTGCAAAATCTGCTGGTCCCGGTGGGAGGGGGCGGTTTGATAGCCGGCATGGCGGCGGCGGTGCGGGAGCGTGCCCCCCATGTCCGCATCATCGGCGTCGAATCCACGGCCGCCCCGTCCATGTCGGCCTCTTTCGCGGCCGGAGCCCCCTGCGAGGCGCCGGTGAAGGTGACGCTCGCCGACGGCATTGCCGTCAAGCGCCCGGGGCGGTTGACGGTGCCCATCATCCGCGCCTGCGTCGATGAGGTCGTGAAGGTGGAGGAAGAGGAGATCGCCCAGGCCATCGTATCGCTTCTGGAACGGACGAAACTGCTGGTGGAGGGGGCCGGCGCCGTGCCCCTGGCGGCGGTGCTGCACAACAGGGTGCGGGGCCTGAAGGGCAAGACCGTCTGCCTGCTGTCGGGCGGCAATATCGACGTCAAGACCATCGCGCTGGTGGTGGAACGGGGGATGCTGGCCGCGGGGCGCTACCTGAAACTCCGCATCGAACTGGACGACCTCCCGGGCGCCCTGGCGACGCTGGCGGCAGATATCGCCGCAACCCGCGCCAACATCTCCCTCATCAATCATGAGCGGCGCTCGGAGACCATCGCCCTGGGCAAGACCTCCGTGGCGCTTGAACTGGAAACCCGCGGCCACGAGCATCGCGCCGAGGTAATCGCCCATCTCCGCGGGCGCGGCTACGCCCTGGTGACGGAGTAGGGCGCGCTCCCCCGGAGAGCGCGCCACTGGGCCAGTTCTCCGGAAACCGTCGCCACGAGGGACTCCCACCCGTTCATTTCCCCCTGCCTGAACAGCCGCATGTCCGGATACCACGGCGTGGTGCCGCCCTGCAGCCCCCAACGCCAATCCGGCGCAACAGGAAGCATGGTCCAGGTCTCCCCGCCAAGCGCCCCGGCCAGGTGCGCCACGGCCGTGTCGATGGTTATCACCAGGTCGAGCCGGCGGATCAGCGCCGCGGTATCGCCGAAATCCAGGAGCAGGGGGGCGAGGCCGCGACAGGGGAAGGGGAGCCGGGCATGTTCCTCGTCCATCTGGAGTGAATGGAATTCCACCCCGGGGACGCGGCCCAAGGCCGCCAGGAGCTCTGTCGGGCAGCTTCGGCCGGGGTCGGGGTATGGTTTCCCCTTCCAGCAGAGCCCGACCCGCACCCCCGGGCCGGGGGGAAGGATGCTGTCCCAGAAGCGGCGCTTGTCGGCGGGGACGGCGAGGTAGGGGATCCGTGCCGGGACGGTCGCCAGGGTGGTCCCGAAGATGCCGGGCAGGGACAACAGTGGGCAATGCACATCGAACGGCGGGAGCGGATGGCCGAAGGGGACGACCTGAATGCGCCCCCCCAGGGATCCCATGAGGTTGACAAGGGGGGGATGGCACGCGAAGACCACCTCCGCCCCCCGGCCCGCTACCAGCGGGAGATACCGGGAAAACTGGATGGTGTCGCCGAACCCCTGCTCCGCATGGACCAGCACGCGTTTGCCCGCGATCTCCTCACCCCGCCACGGCGGGACTTCGAACCGCCGCACGGGCGATGTGAAGCGGCGCTTCTTCCAGCGCCACTCATACTCGCGCCATCCCTGGCCGTAATCGCCGGCGAGGAGGCAGAGCAAGCCGCGGTTCCAGTGGGCCTCGGCATGCTCGGGGTGAGTCGCCAGCACAGTGTCGCACTCCGCAAGCGCCTCGTCGATCCGCCCCAGCCCCTGGAGGCAGGTGGCCAGGGCGACCCGGGTATCCGCCAGGGAGGGACGCAGGGCAAGGGCCGCCCGATAGCTTGCGGCGGCATCCCCGAGCCGGTTGAGTTCAAGAAGGGTGTTGGCTCGATTGTTCCAATAGGCGGGAGAGTTCGCACAGACGGGCCGGGCCTGCTCGTACAGGGAGAGCGCTTCCGGAAAACGCCCGGCATCGTGCAGGCTCACGGCGGCGGCGAGGTACTCGTCACAGTTCCTCAAACTTCCGCTCCTTCAGGGGTATGTTCCCCCCTCCTGCGGTCATTGCCGAGGAGTGTTCCGGTATCGCCGGGCACAGGGGGAAAGGGGGGGATTACGCCGGTTGTTCCGCTTTGGTTCGCAACCCTGCGGCGATGTTGAAATTGATGTCGATGACAATGGAGAGTTTTTCCGGGTCCGGAAACGCCAGCACCTCGAAAAGACGCTTGTCGATGAAGAGGCTCAGGCTGAGGATGTCTTCACGGAGTTTTTTGGGGAGCGGATTGGAGGGGTCGGCAAGCTCCGCCTGGAAAAAACTCCATACCTTCTGATTGAATTTTATCGCTTCCAGAAGCTTTTCGCTTCTGTTGGGAGCATTCCAGTTGTCCTGCACCTGCTTGAGCATGAGCCCGGCGCGCGAGATTACGGAAGCCTCCAGTTCCCTGCCGCTCAGGCCTTCCTTCTGGATCTCAGTATATGCATTGACGGTATACTGTTGCATGGATGAATGGTTCCCCTTTTTGCGTGTGTCTCGTCACTCTGTCTCTACGTGCCGGCGCCCTGGCGCCATCCGTAGAACTATACTCTCAAACGGCATAAATGCAAGATTTCTGCCGGGGTCTAGAATGCTTTTCCCGCAAAACCGTCGATCTGGTCGGCAGTGGTATCCATCTTCTTGCCGTTTACGTCTTTCCCGTTGAAGGAGAAGACGATCCTGGAGGTATCTATGGTCCCCGATGCCGTACTGTTTTGCCGCAGCGAGAAATAGATGGTCGCCACTTGCTTTGTGGGGTCGTAGACTACGCGCGTCGGCACCGGCGGCACGACCGTGTCCGACGACCGGTAGGCACCGTTGTCGTACAGGCCGGTATTCGTATTGATGAGAGCGCCCTGTGCCTTGCGGATGCTCCAGTTGTTGATGTTGTTGACCGTCGTGGGGTCCATGGCCGAATCGAAGATGAAGCTGACCGAGACCTCCTTCGAGGCATCGGGCTGGACGAACTGGCTGTCCAGCGCAAGCAGCGGCACCGCGCCGAGGGTCGTGTTGAAGGAGCTCTTGCTTACGTCGATCGCCAGGATCTTCGGCTGCTTGATCGTCGTCTGGAGGGTCGAGGCGTAGGAAAGGCTTTCACTCGTGTCGATCTTCTTCAGGGCGTCTATCTGGGTCTGGGCCTTGTCGCTCTGGCCGTTTTTCGCATAGGCATTGCCAAGTTCGTAGATGGCCGCCGTAAAGTCCTTCTTGAGCGACGTGGCCTTCTGCAGCGCCTGGATCGCCTCGTCGTTTTTCCCCTGCTGCTCGAGGGACAGGCCGAGGCCGTAATACGCGTTGCCGTCCTTGGGCGAAAGCTTCACAGCCTTTTTGAAATAGGGTTCCGCCTCCTGGGGCCGGTCCTGCTGCACCAGAAGCTGCCCCAGGGTATAGGGGGCAACGACATTCTGCGGATTGAGCCTCGTGGCGGTACGCAACGCCTTTTCGGCATCGGCCGGGCGGTCGTCCTGAATATAGACGTTCGCCAGGCTGACATAGACATCGTCCTGGGTAGGGTCGAACTGGAGCGACTGCTTATAGGCGGAAATGGCCTCCTTGTCCTTGCCGAGCTTCAGATAGGACTGGGCCATATAGCTGTAGGCCGTCGTAATATTATCGTAGGTGGACGAGCTGATATTGCCGGTCGTGCCCGGATTGTAGGCAAGCGCCTGCCGGAAGGCGGCGGCCGCCTGCGCGTACTTCTTGTTCTGGAAAAGGGTCAAGCCGCTGTTCAATGCATTTACGGCAGCGTTATCGCGGGCTGTCGTATCGGACATGGCCGAGAACAATGAACTCAAGCTGCTCGAATCTATTACGGACGCCATTATAACCTCCTCCGGGTGGCGTATCACGTCTACCCTTATTTATGCATATCGTCAATCCCAAATTGAATTTTACCGAAAAGTGCAGTACATCTGCAATAATGAAATCCCGATCCGCAGCAGGGCGGTTTCACCCGAGGCATCACAGACACGCCATGACGGCCATCGAACGACAACTGGAGCTCCTCAGCCAGTACGAATCCCGCCAGGAGTGGGATGCGGCGGAAGCCCTGTGCCTTGACCTCCTCTCCCAATACCCCCGGCAGGTGCCCCTGCTGGTGCAGGCGGCCGCAATGGCCAGGCGCCGGCAGGCTTCCGGCGTCGCCGAAGCGCTTCTCTACCGGGCCCTGGCAATCGACCCGCTCAATACGGCCGCCTACCTCTCCCTGGGCATGGCCCGCTACGAACAAGGCGATCCGGACGAGGCGGAGCGCTACTTCCGCAAGGCTCTCCTCGTAAGCCGCGGAGAGGATGAGGCCGGCCGGCATCTCGGTACGCTGCTCAACGAGCAGGGGCGATTCCTCGAGACGGTGGCGCTGCTCGGCGTTGCGCAGCGCCGAAACCCGGAAGCGACCGGCATCACCCTCTGCCTCGCCGATGCCTCCTACGGCGCGGGGCGCTTCGCGGAAGCATATCCCCTGTACCGCAGCGTCCTTGACCGGCAGCCGGGCAACGTCAACGCCCTCATCAGCATGGGGGCCCTGTGCGAGCACCTCGACCGCCTGGACGAGGCGTGGCGGCACCTCATACGCGCCCGGGAACTGGCCCCCGGCAACCCGAAGGTCCACCTGAACCTTGGCGGAGTCTGCCGGCGCACCCTCAGGCTCCAGGAGGCGCTTGACCATTACGGAGCGGCCCTGGCCCTGCAGCCGGGATACCCGACGGCGCTCTGGAACATCTGCCAGATAGAGTTGCTGCTGGGGCGCTACCGGGAGGGGTTCCGGGATTTCGACAGCCGCTTTGCGACCTCGCAACCGGTCAGGCTGCGCAGGACCGCACTGCCGTACTGGAACGGAGAGCCGGCTACCGGAAAGCGGCTGTTGGTGCAGTGCGAACAGGCCTACGGGGATACGCTCCAATTCGCCCGCTACATCCCCCAACTCGCCGCCGGGGGGATGCGGATCGTGCTGGAGAACCATCACGCCCCCCTCGACACCCTGCTCCTCTCCCTGGAAGGGGTGGAAAGGATGGTCAGCGACGGCTCGGGCGATGCGGCCTGCGATGCCGTCTGCCCCCTGCTCTCCCTCCCCCGGCTCCTGGGCACCACCCTGCATACGGCCCCCAGCATGTCCCCTATCTCTCCCCATCGGCGGCAAAAAGGGCGGCCTGGCAGACCCGGGTGGCCGAAGACGCCAATCTGAAAGTCGGGATATGCTGGGCCGGGCGGAGGTTCCCCGACCACAGGCGCTCCATCCTCCCCCATCTGCTCGCGCCGCTGGCCGAGTTGAGCCACATCAGCTGGTATTCTCTCCAGGTGGACGAATCCGGCGCAACGTGCGGCACGGGGAGGCCGGCGCTGCCGCTCATCGACCTGACCGGGCATATCCGCGATTTTGAGGATACCGCAGCGCTGATCGCCTGCCTCGATCTGGTCATAACCATAGACTCGGCCGTTGCCCATCTGGCCGGTTCCCTGGCCAAGCCCGTCTGGGTGCTGCTCCCCTTTGCGCCGGACTGGCGCTGGCTGCTGGGGCGTGACGACAGCCCCTGGTACCCGACGGCGCGCCTCTTCCGGCAAGCGCACCCCGGCGCCTGGGAGGAGGTCGTCACCGCGGTGGCCGGGCAATTGTGCAAAAAAATGGCCATGAACGGCAAAAGATAAAATTCTGCTAAAGTTATGGAAAAGCGGCACCGATAAGAACTCTAAACAAACCCTGCGCGGCAAGAAATGCCGCCGATAACCCAGAAAGGAGCAGTAACCATGGCAATCAATGACATTTCCCTCACCAGCGGCATGCGCAACAACCTGCTGTCCCTCCAGGACACCACCAAACTGATCAGCAGGACCCAGACCCGTCTGTCCACCGGCAAACAGGTCAACACCGCTCTCGACAACCCGACCAACTTCTTCGCAGCCCAGACCCACACCGCCCGCGCTTCCGACCTGTCGTCCCGCAAAGACGGCATGAGCGAGGCCGTGCAGATGGTTCAGGCCGCCAACGCAGGCATCACCGGCATCACCTCCCTGATCGAGTCCGCCAAAGGTGTCGCCCAGGCCGCATTGGCAACCAGCAACGTTACCGACCGCAACACCTACGCAACCACCTTCAATACCCTGATGACCCAGATCACCGAACTGGCCAGCGACTCCGGCTACCGCGGCACCAACTTCCTCAACGGCCAGAACCAGACCGTTGAATTCGCCCCCGCCACCGCCGCCGCCACCCTGCAGATCAAGGGCTTCGACGCTACGTCCACCGGCCTGGGCCTGAGCACCGCTTCCGCCACCAGCGGCGGCACCGCCGTCAGCGGCGACCTCGACTGGGGCAATGCATCCGCCACCACCGGCACCACCAACATCCAGTCTTCGGCCACCCAGCTCGAAGGCGCACTCAACACCCTGCGCAGCCAGTCGTCTTCGCTGTCCGCCAACCTGAGCGTTGTCACCACCCGTCAGTCCTTCACCGACAACATGATCAACACGCTCCAGACCGGCGCCGACAACCTGACCTTGGCCGACACCAACCAGGAAGGCGCCAACCTGCTGATGCTACAGACCCGCCAGAGCCTGGGCATCACGTCGTTGAGCCTCGCTTCCCAGGCAGCACAGGCTGTTCTGAGACTGTTCTAATCGCGGCACAGTCCGTCTGAATGGTAACGAAGGGGGGAAAAGAGCGATCGATCTTTTCCCCCCTTTTACCACTCATCGAGCCCTTCATGCAGGGATGACACCATGGACATCACTCCCATTGCAGCAGTCCAGACACCGTTGGTTCTCCCGGCCCAGGAACCGCCCCAGCCGTCGTCGCCCACCGGCGGCACTCAAACCGATGCCGCCCGGGATTCGGTCACCATCACCGCCACCTCCACCGACAAGACGCTTCAACTGGGGCACCTCAACGAGGGGAGCAACAGCGTTGCCCTGCAGACCGGAGCGGTGGACCAGAAACTTTCCGTGGTATCCGATGCGGTGGGCAAAATGAAGGAAGCGCTGGATACCATTGTCAAGAATTTCCCCCCCTTTCCGCCGGACAGCAGCGAACGCCAGAAGCTGCTCATGAGCTACCTCTCCATCAAAAAAGAGCTGGTCAAGATGATCGTCCCCGCACCGCCCCCGCCGCTCTACGAGAAGGTCAAACCCATGTGGGACAACCTCTTCCCGGCCGGTTCGCCCGATATGTCCCAACTCCCCGGCGAGATGAGCGACGGGACACCGGACACGGAACTCAGATCAAGCATCATCCAATTGAAGCACCTCCAGCAGGACATAACCTCGATCCGCACAACGCTGAAACAATCGCTTTCGGAAAGCTAAGCACACGCCCATGTCGCTGAAACTCCACCTCAAACCCCATGAAAAGATCATCGTCGGCGGCGCCGTCATCCAGTGCGGCAACCGTCCGATAGAATTCACGGTCGAAAACAGCGTGCCCATACTCCGCCAGAAGGACATCATGGCCGAGGCCGGGGCCACCTCTCCGGCCAGGCGCGTCTATTTCGTGCTCCAGCTCATGTATATCGACAGCGGCGCGAACGACACGAATTACCACGATGCGTTCCGCGAGCTGGAACGGGACATGACCGCCGCCGTACCGAGCAGCCGGCGGTTTTTCGACGAGATCAACGGGGAGATTGCGGCAGGAAGGTTCTACCAGGCCCTCAAGGCGGCCCAGGGACTCATGGCATACGAAACCCAGCTTCTGGAACAGATGGACGGCTCTCCATTGCCGACGGCAGGTTAGACAGGATCACGACCCCCCTCCCAGGCGGCACCCCGCCTTGCCGGCAGCGCCGACCACGGCAGCGGCATCAGCTCCCCTGCCCGCTTGCCGCAGGTGGCGCGCGGCCGTTTCAACGAAGGTGCCGAACTCCACATGGCGCTCCACCACGCTTCGGAAACATCCCTCCCCGCGCTCCGGTTCATGGTTGCAGCAACAGGCCACGGCCCGGACCAGGTCGAACATGACATAGTCGTCACGGTCGGCGGCCTGCCGTTCGTCGAGCAGGTGCAAGGCAGCCTGGTGCCGCCCCCTGAAGACCTCGATGAGAGCCAGGTTGGCCACGGCCTCGCGATAATCCCCCTGCAATTCCAGTGAACGTTTCGTGGCGCGGTACGCCTCGTCATAGCGCCCGAGGCAGAGGTTGGCATAGCCCAGATTGAAATAGGCCAACGCCGATTCGGGGTTGTACGGCAAAGCCCGCTGCCAGAGTTCGATGGCCTCTTCGTAGCGCTCGATGCCGGCGGCCTGGATGGCAAGTTCCACGATCGCCTTCGGCGAGCCGCCGCTTTCGGCGAGCTTCTTTACCCCTATTTCATAATACAGCGCCTTTTTCTGGTCCTGGCGCTTGTCGTCCAGATAGCCGTAGTGGTGGACCACCACCCGCGTTGCCGTTGGACAGGGTATCTTCAGACGCTCCAGCGTCGGTTCCACCATCTCGTGAATCGCGTTTTCAAACCGGATCTCCGGGCGATTTGGGAAGAGGCGCACCTTGTCGCTCGGCAGCCATCCCCGGCCGGCCTCCTCCGCAGGGTACCGGCCGTCCTGTTCCTGCCATTTTTCCACCAGCTTGTTGGTGTAGTTCCTGGTGGTGATGGTGTAGGCCACCATCCCGTCCCGGGGCCTGCCGACAAGGTCCCGAAGCGCCTCGTAATCCAGCGGGGAGATCACCTCATCCGCGTCCATGACCAGAATCCACGCCCCGGTTGCAGCGGCAAGGGCACAGTTGCGGGCCGCGCTGAAATCGCCGGTCCAGGCATGCCCGACGACTCGGGCCCCGAACGCCTCGGCGATCTCCCGCGTCCCGTCGCTTGAACCGGTGTCGCAGAGCACGATCTCATCCACCACCGGCTTGAGGCTGGCCAGACAACGGGGCAGGTCCCTGGCCTCATTCTTGGCGATCATGCAGAGGGAAACCGAGGTCCCTCGGGCAGCGGCCTCGAGGGGAATCACCAGGGGGCCGAGCGGACGCCGCAGGGCAAGGGCGGCATTCACCAGGCCCGGATCGGCGCCGAACAGCACCATGGCCCGCTCGGCATGGGCAAGTGCTGCCGGCAGGTCGCCGGCCTTGATCAGCAGGTCAATCAACAGATAGCGCAAATCCCGGTCATCGTCCCTGAAGTGCAGCGCTTCCTCGAACAGCCCGCGGGCAAGGGCCTGTTCCCCGGGCCCGGCGGCATGGCGATGGAGCCCCCGGGCCGCCTCCAGGCATGCCGGATCGACAATGCAGGCGCGCCGGTACCATTCGAACGCCGCCCCACGGTCATTGGCCGCTTCCGCAGCCTGGGCGAGACCGCAGAAGGCGTCGGGACTGGAGGGGTCCATGGCAGCGGCGGCGCCGAACGCCTCTGCGGCCAGGGCCGGCTCACCGTGGCGCAGGGCGATCACCCCCCTGATGAGGTGGAGATGCGGATAGGCGGGGTGGCAGCGGCCGGCGCGCCTGGCGGCGTCACGCGCCACCCCCTCCTGGGCGAGGAGACCGGCCGCCTGGGCCAGGAGATAGAGCGCCCACGGGGTCTCGTCGAGGCGGGGAGCCGGCCGGAGGGTCTGGAGAGCCTCGGCGGCCATGCCGCCCTCCAGGAGGATAGCAGCTATCGTGCAGTAGAAAAACATCTCGCCGGGAATCTGGGCGATGCCGTCCTTCAGCAGCACCTCCACCGCCGCGTTGGAGCGGCCCAGGCGCCTGAGCCGCTCCGCCTCCTCCAGGGTCTTGAGGGTGACCACCTTGCGGGCCAGGGCCGGCTCGGTGATGGTCCGGTTCCACTTGCGGTTGAAGACGCCCCGGTTGCCCGCCATGGACTGGGCGTAATCCAGATTGTTGCCCCGGAAACTGACGCTGCCGTAGTGATGGATGAACACGTCGCCGGCAATGAGGTTGCGGAACCCTTCCAGTTCGGCCCTGAGGCAATAATCGTCGTCCTCGAAGTTGCCGTTGCCGAAGGAGTCGTCCAGATAGCCGACACGGTTGAGCAGATCCCGGGTGAACAACATGCAAAAGCCGACGATCCTGCGGTTGTAGATGCGTCTGCCGGCAAAGCGGGCCCGGAGCGCGGCGGCAAACTCGTCGATGCCGTCCCGGGGCGCGGGAGGGGCGCCGGGAAGCCGCTGGATGCCGCTGATATTGTTGGTGAGCGGCCCGACGATGCCGGTTTCGGGGCGATGCCGGAAACAGTCCAGCAGGCCGGAGAGCCACCCCTCGGTCACCACCACGTCGTTGTTGAGCAGCAGGAGGTAATCCCCCTGGGCGGCCTCGAGCCCCTGATTGCACCCCTTGGCAAACCCCAGGTTGGCGCTGTTTTCGATAACCCGGCAGGTATCGGGTTCACGGGCGGCCAGCGCCCTGAGCCAGGGGACCGTCCCGTCCGTGGAGCCGTTGTCGATGAAGATCAGTTCATAGGGTTCCCGGGTATGGCGCTGGATGCTTGCGACGCATTCCATGGTATAGGGGAGCTGGTTGATGGTAAGGATGATGATGGAAACCAGCGGCAGGGGACGCCGCCCGACGTCGAGGAACCGCTCTTCGAGCCCGTCCGCCTGGAAATAGCGGTAATCGTCGCGGAATACCCGCCTGCCCCACTTGTCGAAAAAACGGGAGCGGTTGCGCTCGAAACGCGCCCTGATCCCCAGAAGCCGCTGCTCCACCTTCTGGTAAAGCCCGGGCAGGCGCGGGTCTGGCGGAGCCCCGGCGGCGGCCTGGCCGGAGAGCTCCTTCAGCAGGCGTTCCTCCTGGGAAAGTCCGTCATTCAGGGAGATGCTCTGGAAGTGAACCACCGTAGCGGCGGCACAGTAATGGATGCGCAGTCCCTGTTCGCGGTAGGCGTAGCAGAGGTCGTCGTCTTCCCAGCCGTTTTCGTACTGTTCGTCGAAGGGGCCGTACCGGAAGAATTCCGCCCTGCGCAGCAGCATGCAGGCCCCGGTGATGGCCTGGTAATCCCGGCTGCGGTTGACATGGGCCGCGTCGGCCGGCTCACGGTAGTAGAGGTGGTCGGGGTTCGAGCGGGGTGCCAGGTGGTCACCCCACACCTTGCCGCAGTGCTGGATCGTATCGTCGGGAAAAACGAGCTTGGGGCCCACGATCCCCACGTCCGGCCGGGATTCCAGAACCGCCACGAGGGTGGAGAGCCAGCCGGCGGTGACCATGGTGTCGTTGTTGAGGAACAGCAGGTAGTCGCCCTGGGCGAGGACCGCCCCCTGGTTGCACGATGCGGCAAAGCCGCGGTTGACGGAGTTGCGGAAATAACGCAGCCACGGCGTGGCGTCGGCAAGGGCGCGCAGCGCCTCTTCCGTGCCGTCATGGGAGGCGTCGTCGATAACGACGACCTCGAACAGGCCCGGTTCCGTGCCCTTTTCGAGGGACGCCAGGCACTGCCGGGTGAAATGCAGCTGATTATGGACCGGTATGACGATGCTGACGGCCGGCGCGGCAGAATGGGGACGGGGTGCATTCATGAGTGGGGTACGGGGCCCGCGTCGCAGGCCGGTCAGGTGATGAGCTCAAGAAACTCGCGCGCATCCTTGTTCCACGGTTCCAGCTCAAGGGCCTTGCTCACGAATACCTTGGCCTGCTCGCCCAGGTTGTTGACGGCGCTGATCTGCGCCAGTGCCAGAAGGGCCTCCACATCCTGGGGGTAGTCGCGGAGGACCTCGGTAAAGCAGTGGATGGCCTCGTCGGTCCTGCCCAGGGCGGAATAGTACAGGTTGGCCAGGTTCTTTCTGAACGTCGGGTTGCGCGGTTCCAGGCGCACCGCCTGCTCGTGGGCGGACAGGGAGCGCCCGGGATCGCCCAGCCGGTAGTACAGGACCCCAAGGTCGTTGTAGGCAACGGCGTGGTCCGGGGCTGCCTTCACCAGCTCTTCCAGTTCCTGCACCGCTTCCGCAACCATCCCCTGCTCGGCGTGAAGGACTGCCTCGCGATAGCGCTCCTCCGGGGACCGGGCCGGTGCAGCCAGGCGGGAAATCGACTGGCGGAGTCCCTGCAAGACGGCATCGAGCTGCGCCGCCGGCGCCTCCTGGGTGCATGACGGGGCGGGCGCGCTTGCGGCCTCTCCCCTGCGGAGGTCATCGAGGAGGGCCCGTGCCTCCCGGTTCCCCGGTTCAAGCGTCAAGATCCGGTCGAGAAAGATCTCGGCCTCCTGGATTCTGCCGGTCTTCACGCCGATGGCCGCCAGGGAGGCGAGGATTTCCGTATCCTCGGGCCTGCTTTTGAGCACGCCTCAGCATGGCGATGGCGTCGTCGAACCAGCCGAGCTCAACGGTGTAGAACTCGGCCAGGTTTTTGACAAAGGTGGGGTTGCCGGCATCCAGGCGATTGGCCTTTTCATAGTTGGCCAGGCTGCGGAGCAGATCGCCGGTGCGGTAATAGAGCACCCCCAGGTCATTATGGGCTTGGGCGAAGTCGGGATGGCTCGTGAGAAAAAACTCGATCCGCTCAACGGCGAGGGGCGCGTCACCCGCCAGATACGGCTGCAACTGGCTGTAAGCGGCCTGGGCTACCTGATCGTTCATCGATACTCCGTTCATATCCTTAAACCCTCTTCCCCCATACGGCGGGCGAGCCCACCGACGGAGTCATTTTCATATCACTTCACAGGGACCTTTGCAACGACAAAACATCGGCATCTCCCGGATATCGTTGCAGATACACGGCGCATACCTCCCTGCCGTCCCGCGCCAGCCCCGCATCCCCCAAACGCTGCGCCAGCGCGAGCACCGTCGCGCGGTGGAAGGGGTTGGCCTGGAAGGCGGCGACAAGGGGGGCGAGGGTGTCCGACCCGGCGGGACCGGCAGCCTCCAGCGGGCCGAGCATGGCCAGGTAATCGCGAACCTCGGGGGCATCCGGGTTCCGCGCCAGATATTTCCGGCAGTGGTCCAGGGCAGCCGGACGGTAGGGCTCGCCGCCGGGGCCTGTGGCACAACGGACCAGTTCGTCCAATGCGGCCAGGTTGTCCGGCGCCTCGTGGAGGGACTGCAGCAGCAGGTCGATCCCCTCTTCGTACCGGCCGAGCTTGAGCTGCGCCATGCCCAGGCCGCACAGCGCCTTGGGTTCGCGGGGATCGACATGGAGCACGTTGCCGAAGGCGAGGGCCGCCGCTTCGGGTGCCCCGGCCAGGAGGGAAACGATCCCCAGGCCAGCATTGGCCGGTATGTTGCGGATATCCGCTTCCAGGATCTCTTCGAACAGGACCTGCGCCTCTTCCAGCTTGCCCAGCCGGGTGAAGCACTCTCCCATGTCGGCCAGCAGCGCCAGGCGGGCCTGGACAAAGGCCTCGATGGCCTTTTCGAAACTGCCTTTCCCCCGGTAGTACTCCGCGGCCTTGATCCAATCGCTCAGGGAGTGGGTTTTCATAGTATTCCTTTCTCTATCAGTGCTCTCGAAGAGGTGGTATGTCGCCGGCGCCGGAGCCGCCCGAATAGGCCTTCAACACCGCCTTCATGCGTGGGGAGGCGGCAAGCCGGGCCAACGGGGTCTCCGCGTAGGCCCCCACCAGGGGGACCAGGGGATACCGGCCGGCCGGGCGCGCCGCTGCGGCGGGCCGTTGCCGTATGGTGCAGGAGCCGTCGGCATGCCACTGGACGCTGAAACCTTCGGCGCTGTAGATGGCCTCGTCGTCGCTGCGCACCTTCCCCTGCCAGCGCGCCAGATAGCGCTGCATGTTCTGGGCGTCGAACTGTTTGCGCCCTTCGCTCTGCTCCTCGTGGTGGATCACCAGCGCATGGGGGGTGTAGAGGACCTTTTTCCCCGCCTGCCCCGCCCGCAGGCAGAAGTCCACGTCCTCGAAGCCGTTGCGGAAATGTTCATCGAACCCGCCAAGCTCCAGAAAAAGCTGCCGGGAAACGAGCAGGCAAGCGGCGGTGACGCACTGCATGGACCGTTTTTTGTTCACCGCCGGGGCGTCGGCGGGGAAATTCCTGAAGATATGGTAGCCGATACCGTTTCGGTTGAACGCCACCCCGGCATGCTGGACCCGGCCGTTGGGATAGAGCAGTTTTCCGCCGACGATGTCCGCACCGTCCTCGTCCGCACCGGCCAGCAGGGCGTCCAGCCAGCCGGCCTGGGGCTTGGTGTCGTTGTTGAGGAACAGCAGATACGCCCCCCTGGCGGCCTGGGCGCCCTGGTTGCACGCCCGGGCAAAGCCCAGGTTGTCGCCGTTCGTGATGACGGTAACCTCAGCGCCGAGGCTTTTCACGTACTCCCCCGTCCAGTCCCGGGAGCCGTTGTCCACCAGGATCAGTTCATACCGGCCAGGATCGCCGGCCGTTGCGCGCACCGCTTCCACGCAGGCCTTTGTCAGGTGCGCCTGGTTGTACAGGGGGATGACGATGGACACCCGGGGCGCCGGCCCCGTCCCAGCCATCCCGTAGGGCCCGATGGCCGCGCCCGTCCGCTCGGCCCTGCCGTCGGCCCGGACCACCATATCCGGGGTGATCTTCCCGAGCCAGGAGCGGTGCAGACGTTCGATATTCCCGGCCACCCGGGTAAACCGCTCCGGGCCGCTCTTGGACTCGTGGTGGACCACGACGCTCCGGGGCTGGTAGACGAGCGGCCATCCCCGCTGCCCCAGCTTGAAGCAGAGGTCCACGTCTTCGTAGCCGTTCCAGTACCCCTCGTCGAACCCCGCCACCGCCTCGAAGGCGGTCCGCCTCACCAGCAGGCAGGCGGCCGTCAGGGCCTGGTAGCGGTACGGCTCGTTTGCCTCCGGCAGGTCGGCCGGCCGGCCACGCCAGATATGCTCGCCGCACAGGGGGTCATTGCCGGCACGATTATCCACCATCACCACCCCGGCATGCTGGATGGTGCCGTCGGGATACAGGAGCTTGCTCCCGGCGGCGGCCACAGCCGGGTCGTCTTCCAGCACCCGCACCAAAGGCTCAAGCCACCCCGGCTGGGGAACCGTGTCGTTATTGAGGAAGAGCAGGTATTTCCCCCGGGCGGCCCGGGCCCCCTGGTTGCAGGCCCTGGCAAACCCCTGGTTCGAACCGTTCCCGATGACGGCGACCCGGTCCCCGGCGGCACGGAGATAGTCGGCGGTCCCATCGGTGGAGCCGTTATCCACCAGGATGATTTCGTGGGGGATGGCAGCCCCGACCGTCCGGGCGAGGCCTTCCAGGCATTGCTTGGTCAAATCGACCCGGTTGAACAGCGGGATGATTATGGAAACCACGATGTCCACAGCAGGCGTGGCGACAGGTGCACCGAAGCTCGTGACCTCACCGGCGGAGGCACGATGGTGTGGCTGCCCCCCCCTGGCCGCGATGATCTGCCGATAGACGTCGAGCCAGCGGTGCGCCCCTTTTTTCACGGTATATTCGGACAGCACCTTTTGGCGGGCGTTCAGTGCGATGGCACGCCGCAGCTCCCGGTTTCGGATCAGCAGATCGATGGCGTTGAACCACTGCTGCGGATCGCTCCCGGCCAGAATCCCGGTGACGCCATGCTCCACCGTGGTGTTATAGGCGGGGAGATCGGCATAGATGCCGGCAACGCCGCACGCCGAGTACTCCAGCCACTTCACGTTGCTTTTGCAGCGGTTGAAGGGATTATCCTCAAGCGGCACGAGGGCGATATCCATGGGGACCTGCTGGAGGGTGCGCGCATAGGCCTGGTAGGTGGTTTCGAACGGGATGAACCTGAAACCGGGGAGCCGGGAGAGGCGCTCCGTCGCGCACCCCATGAAGGTGAAGGCGACCTCGCCGGGGTGTGCGGCGGCGATCCGCTCCAGGGTTTCCTCCAGGAAGGCGATATCGGGGATGTGGGTGTTGGTGCCGGTGAAGCCGATGACGACCCTGCCGTCGCCGGACGGCGGAACGGGCTGTTCCCACAGGGTGTCGTCAATGAGGTTCGGCAGCACGAATATGGAGGGGTTCAGACGGCTGAAGGCCTCTTTGAGCGCATCGGTGGAAACGGTAACGGCATCGCAGTCCCGTATGCACTCTTCCATGTGGCCGATACATTGCTGCGCCCATTCGTAACTCGGGTTCGACCGGGGAATGGCCGTGATGTAATCGTCCACCTCGAAGACAACCGGCTTGCCCGTGGCCATCAGTTGCCTGATGACCGGCATGGACATCTCGTGGGGGAAAAACCGCTGAATGATGAACAGGTCGCTCTTGTCCAGCCCCTCCAGGTCGATCTTGAACGAGCCCCCCTCGGTTTTCACCGGCCAGCGGAATTCCGCCTCGACCGGCAGGGCCCGGGCAGGGGAGTACAGGCGGTAATAGCCGCAGGCATGGCTGCTGTCGTCATGGGAAAAGACCGCCACCTTCAGCGGGGACACGCCGGCAGGGGCTGCGGCGGCCCCCGGAACGGACAATCCCGGCCGCCCCTGGGCCGCCCACCGTTCAAAAGCCTCTGATTTGGCATACAGCGGCTTCGTCCCGCTCTTGTAGGCCAGGAGGTTGCTGTCGCGCAGGCCGCTCCGGATGGTCTGGCGGCGAATCTCGTCCTTCCACAGGCGGTACGCCTGCTGCTGCTCCTCCTCGACGCCGTCGGCCGCCTCCAGGCTCTCCTCGTCGATCTTTGCCGCCCGCCCCGCCGGCAGATGGAAGCCGATGGCCTCGTCCTCCATGTAGGCGTACTGGATGCCGGCAAGGTACATGCGGTAGCAGTAGTCGAAATCCTCTTCGCTATACAGGCCGTAATCCTCGCACCAGTAGCCGAGCCGCTCCCGCGTCCGGGCCGGGATCAGGAAACAGGCCCCGCCCAGGTTGCCGTTCTTGAGGCGGACAGGATGCCCGTTCAGGCTGTGGAGCGGATAGGAGGTGGGCTCGAAACTGTAGGCCAGGGCGCCCACCTGGGGGGTGTCCTCCAGAATGCGCACCATGGCGGAAAGCCAGCCGCGCTTCTGGACGACGATGTCGTTGTCGAGCTTGAGATAGTATCCGGCATCGGGCACGAGGCTCCAGGCGATGTTGGACGCCTTCGCCACCCCGATATTCTCGTCGAGCAGCACCAGATTGGCGATCACCCCCCGCGCCTTCAGCTCCTGCAGGTACGCCTGGGTGCCGTCCTCGCTGTTGTTGTCCACCACGGTCAGGACATAGGGATGATCGGTGCATGCCACCAGCGCGTCGATGGCTTGCCGGGTGAACGCAAGCCGGTTATAGGTGATCATGCCGATATTCACGGCCGTTTTTTCCCCGTTGTTCCGTGCGGCTTTCTGCGCAGCCAGCCGTTCCCAGTACGACCACGGCAGCGCCTGGGCGAGGGAGACGGTTTTGCGGTACACCAGGGTGAAGCCGTTGCCGATCTTGTCGTCAACCTCCTGGTAATCCACCAGTTCCAGGCGCCGGCCGAAGATTTCGCCAATAAAACCCCGCATCCCGGCAATGTCGAAGACATGGTAGTGGCAATGGCCGAGCTGCCCCGCCTCCGGCTCCGAACGGCCGTCGGCCTGGTTGGCGAAATCCGCCAGGACATGCTGCCATTCGGTAAGGGGCCGGCCGGCATCGCTGGGAGAGGCGTCGCGATGCGGCACGATCATGTAGATGAGGCCGTTGTTCCTTACGATCCTGAACCATTCGAGCAGGGTTTTGATGAGGTCCGGGCAATGCTCGATGACGTGTGAGGAGAAGATGAAATCCTCAGACTCATCCCCAACCGGGATGGCATCGGCCAGCGCCTCGATGTGAATCGGCGCCACCGTGCCGGTCAGCCGCATCTGTTCCGCTTCGTAGATGGCGTCGCGCATCCCCACGTTGCGGGTATTCAGCCCGAAGGCGTTGTGCGCGGACGCCCCGATCTCAAGCCCTTTCAAGCCGTCGAGCCAGCGGTGCGCCAACCTGCTCCCCACCATGGCGGCAGCCGGCGCGCCGGCTGCCGCTGCTGTGGAAATCCGCGCCAACTCCCGGCCCAACCGTTCGGCCGCTTCGCCTTTCTGAAGCTTCATGTAACGTTCGAGCACCCCGGCCTCGTCCCCGGTGCCGGCCGTCAAAAGCTCATGGTACCGTTCGGCAAGCTCGCGGTAATAATCATGGGGGCGGTAACCGGCGCCGGCGCCATCAGTCCGGGTCAGGATGGCAGCCAATGTCCGCGACAGCCGCTCGGGCAACGAGGCCCTGAGGGATTCCGCCACGGGAACCAGCGCCTTGACAACGGTCTCCCGCACGGCGGCGTCGCAGTCGCACCAGAGCCACTCGCCGAAACGCTCCAGCAAGGCCGGCACGAAGCCGATGCCCCGGTACATATCCGCCTCCAGCGCCATCATGGTCTGCATTGTGGCGTTGACGGCCGCGACCAGATGTTCCGGCTGACGCAGATCCAGGAACGGGAACAGGGCGGCAAAGCGGTTCCTGTTGAGGAAATCCAGGCAGGAGCGGGCGACATCCATGGGCCCCGCCTCGGTGAAGCCGACCGTGCCCATGGCGCCATGCACCCTGGTTACGCAGGTGCGGCGGTCGATGTGATGCAGCCGGTAGCGGGCGCTGATGCGCAGCCACATATCCACGTCCTGGGCATACCGCAGGTCGGGGTTGAAGGTACCCACCGCCTCAAAGACCGACCGGTGGACCGCGATGCTGATGCCGTGCACATAGTTGGCCCGGAAGAAGGCGATTACCTGGGTGGCCCCGTCGGGCAGGTGCAGGTGGCGGCCGGGCGCCGATGGGGTGCGGACGCCGGAGTGGTCGTCCATCTCGGAAAACTCGCTGTGGAAAAACCGCGCATCCGGGTTTTGCCGTAGCGCCTCGGCAAAGATGGCCAGGGCATCCGGTTCGAACAGGTCGTCGGAGGAGAGCCAGCAGATCCATTCGCCCCGGGCGTGGCGCAGTCCCTCGTTCAAGGCGGTGGCCACGCCGCCGTTCTGCTTGTGGACCGGCCTGAAGCGCTCATCCCTGCCGGCATAGGCCGCCATGACCCGAGGCGTGTCGTCGCTTGAGCCGTCGTTGACGATGACCGCCTCCCACGTTGGGCAGGTTTGGGCAAGAAGGGTATCGAGGGCGTCCGGGAGGTACCGGGCCTGATTATAGGTCGGAACGATAATCGAAAAAAATGGGGTCATAAGACATGCCGTTCCCTTAATCGGTCATCCATCGTTCATGCCTGCGGCAGGCACACGGTCCGGCAGCTTTATTGCAGCAGAAACGAATCATTTGAGGCAGGTAATGCTCCTACTTTTTGACCATGCCCGCAACCACCTCGGATTTCATCTTCTGGAATGCGTCGTACTTCTTGATGACATCGATGATGTTGAGGGCTTCCACGCTTTTCGCCGTTATTCCCGGCTCAAGGTTTATGGCTTCATAAAAACAGTGTACGGCCTTCTCCAAATGCTCCGCACCGCGGGAAAACAGTTCCGCGCTACGTTGATCCACCCCCGGCTCGGCAGCGACGTCGAAATCCATCTCCCCTTCCTTCAGGTGGTACACGATGGAATCGAGGGCCGTCACATGCTGTACGCCGATCCGGGCGAGCTTATTGAAGAACACCTCGTCACCGTAGCCGACGACGTCATTGAAGGAGTTCCCGGCCAGGTTCCCTTCCGGATACAGTCCCACCTCCGCCGCCTGGTCCTTGTACAACATGCAGGGCATATAGGCCCCACCTTGTCTGAGACCGGTGATCTTCTGCCTGAGGACGAACTGCAAAAAGCCCTGCTTATCGAAATTGTCGGGAAGAGAACCGAATTCCGCGTGGTAGGCGCCGGGGAAAACATCGTACTTCGGGTGCTTGCGCTCAACCAACTGCGAACAGACGACTTTGTCGCGCCCCATGTATTTCAGCATATTTTCAAGCCAGTCGGGGGACACGTAGTTATCGCTGTTCAGCAGGACGACCAGTTCTCCCTTGGCGCGGAGTATCGCCTGGTTCCACCCCCGGTACACCCTGTGGATATATTCGGGGGTCCCATAACCGAGCCGGAACAACTCCTCTTCGGTCCTGCGGGGGTTGTGGTTGACGTAGTACGGGTACCCCTTCTGCTCCAGGAATGCGACCAGTTTCTCCGTCGGATCGTTGGCGATGAAGAAGAACTCGGCTTCACCGCTCCGCACGAGGGGGGTGAACTCGTGAATCGAGTCATACAGCCACTCGGCAAAGCGGGTAGACTTGTAGATCAGGGCCGCAATCGAAATCTTTACCATGTGATACCCCTTTGTTCCAGATATGAAGCCCATGTTTTCTTGACTGACCCGCGGTCCCACCCTAGGCGGAAGATATCGTCGCGGGGATTCTGCGACGGCTCGAAATCCTTACGGACGCCGTCCAGGATGACGACCGGCAGGTTGCTAGCCATCGCCTCCCACTCGATCATGTAAAACGGCTTGAGCATGCCGCTGCACAGGATGAAATCGGCACAGTTGAAGAGTTCGGCCAGCATCTCCTGGTTGACCAGGGTGAAATTGCTGGCGCCCGCCATCCGGGACGCCTCCGCCTCCTGTTTCCACACGATGATCCAGTGGACGTCCGGGTGTTCGCTTGCCCACTGCTGAAGGCGGCCAAACCCTTTCATGGGATGGGTCGTCCCCCCCCAGAACCCGACCCGCTTGTGGCGCGGGATGCCGTACTTGTCGCGCAAGGCGTCCCTGGCATTCATCGGCCTGAAGAGGTCGGTATTCACGCCGATGGGAATGATATCGACGGTGCCGAACGCGTCATAATACGGCTTGGCCAGGGGCGAGGCGACAACCCGATAGGTGCAGTATTTAGCGCATTCATATATCTTGTCGAGCTTCTGGTCCCACTCATGGGAGTTGAATACCACCTTCATCTCGGGCAGCAGCTCCCACAAGAGGGCGATACTCTTTACCGGGGCTCTGTTCAGAAAGCCGAGGGTGGAATAGCGCAATACCATATCATTGTTGTTGAACCCGGCCGGGTTCTCGAACAAGCTGCTGGGAAACTCCCTTTTGAACCAGGTCCAGAAGGTATCCTCGCCCAACCCGCTGACAACCTCTGCGTTAAGATAGATCATAATGTCTCCATGTACAATTTCATCACTCTCTTGATGTCCAAATAGTTGTCGTCACTTTCTCAGCGCAGGTAAAGGCGGGCACGAAGCAAGAGAAGCTATTGTTGTGGCGGCTTGGACCGTAACCGGCACACCGGGAATCGGCATACCCGAGTTTACCATCCAAATCATTTTTAAACAATTTTCGGAGTCAAAAGCAAAGGAGCGGAAAAGAGGCGCGAGCACCTCTTTTCCGCTACAAAAAATATCAGAAAGGGTTACCGCCATTTATCATTATAGAGTGGAAGCTGGGAATACTGGTGTTAAAGGCGGCAGCACCGTACTGCAAAAGCCCGTGTGCGACTATACCGACGGGAGCTTCTGAATCCTGAGTCCACTCAATAACACCATGACCATTACCCCCCTCTGTACTTGTCGGGGAATAAATCTTTATTTGTCCCGTTGTATAAGGTGCTAGGTCAAAAGTGGCAGTTGAATTGGTGCCGGATTCGTCATAATTTAGAACATCAACTGCAGTAATAAATCCAGTTGTTGACGAATTCCCGCTGTCTTTCAGAAAAACAGGAGGTATTTCACCTGCAAGAGGATTCCTAAAAAGCTTGATGGCCACATGGATATTGGCTCCAGTTACGTTAGAAATATAATAATAAGACGCCCATATTCTAGATGAGTCGGTATAGTAGTGGTACTTCGAAATATATGCTTTACCACTAGCAGCAAATACAGGTGCAACCTGTACCAACAGCATTAAAGTCACCACGGAAACCGATAGGAACAGATTTTTTTTCATGGTACTACCTCCTGGAGAGAATAGAATGCTGCTGCATAATAATTTATGGCTATTTCAAAGCGAGGATAAAACAAACTTACCATTAACTTACGTTTGAATAATATTATTGCGTTATTGATATCAGATAATTACCGCTTTCCGGCCTGGTGCCGGTAAAGTAATTCTCCATGAAGAAACCCAATTGGTGCCCGGCAGCCAGTTCCCGCTGGATATTGTCCAGCCGCATGTGCTTGCAGTAGGAGACGATCCGGGCATCGAACCTGCTGATGAAATCCGCGAGATACGCATCCGTGAAGGGGGTGATATGATAGTGTTCGTCATTGACCTCATGGTCATGGACAATGGGGGTAGAGATAAAAATTCTTTCAACGCCTGCATCGAGAGCTGATAATACTATTTCATAGGGAAATTTGAGATGCTCTATCCCCTCGACAAAAAACATCTGCTTGACGCCCCCCTGGCGGATCATTTCCTTCAAGGTGCGGATATCGTCGTACAGATTGAGATCGAGCCGATGATATTCCGTATGGGGCGACGAGTTGTTCTTGGTGGCGAACCGTAGCGCATCATCGGAGTAGTCCACGCCGATGGCCAGCCTTCCCGTATATTCGGAGATCAGTTTCGTACCGGCTCCCGACTCGGAACACAGGTCGATCGTTACGGACTTGTCCGCCAGGTGGATAAATTTCTGGTAGATCAGGTAATGCGCGACCCATATGGATTCCAGCATGCGGCCTTTATCATAGACTACCGTGTATCGCTCCGTACTGCCATTTTCAGACAAGTTGCCGCTTTTAACCACAGGCAAAACGTCTGATATATCAGATAGAGAATTACAGGCACTATCGACCTGTCTAATAATTCCATCCATATCTCCATTTGGTGTGTTATTAGCCATAATTGGCAACCTATTTAAAGTATATTCCAATGGAGATATAAATCCTTTTCCAACAATTGGCTCTTCGTTTATCCAGGTTGGTTCGTATTTCTTACCGTTTTCACCTTTCTGTTTATTGAAAATGGCCGTGATCTCATAAGGTGAATGCTCGCGCCATTTTTTGATTATCTTCGTTAAATCCATCTTTTCCCAGATAGGTATCGAGCCGCCTGCTGAAGGATCAATGGAGATTTTACCACTGTCCATTTCGCGAAATCTTTCTTCAAACCAGCCACTAGCGTGGTAGTCCCATTTGGCACGCCCTTCTCCAAAAACTGCCCCCACAAGCCATCGAAGCTGCTCTTCCGGAGTTCTAAACTTATTGTGATGATAATCAAAAACTTTTGTTATTGTCAGCATTTCAAAGTCTGGGACGATTATTGACAAAACACCGCCAGGTTTCAAAACCCTTTCACATTCCTGCAAGAATGGTATCGCTTCAGTCCTTAACTTTAAATGCTCCAAAAAATGGCTTGTAAAAATTTCATCAACAGAATTATCACCATAAGGTAATTTTTCTGTCAGATTACAAGCAATAACACCATTAGCCCGGCACTCGTAATCCAGATTATCCCATCCTGTTAATACTATATTGCCACATGCCAAGTTCAATTTTTTCAAGGCGATCACCATTCCATGTAACAACTTAATATTTCATCAAATTTTATGTGTTTATACAAATGAATCACTCCGCCGCAAGCAGCGGGGTATCTACAATCTCTAGCTGATACTTGAATCGCCCCAAGGGGCGGGGAATTCGACCCTCAGAGATTAAATGTTCATCAAACTGTCATGATTAGCGGTATCCAAGCACGATCTTCGTCACCACTTCACTTACCTGTTCGGCACGATACTCCTTCGGGGCCTCCCAGTCGCACGCGGCGGAAAGCACGGTTTTGACACAGGTCATCACCGATTCCACCTCCGCCCCGCTCAGCATGTTGCTGCCGCACTCCAATGTTTCGGGGCGCTCGGTGACGTCGCGGATGGTCACGTTGGGCACGCCGAAGATGGCGCACTCCTCCTGGACCGTGCCGCTGTCGCTCAAGACGCAGAAGGCATTCCTCTCCAGCGTGATGAACTCGAAGAAACCGAAGGGGGGCATGAAGCGGAGCAGGGGGTTGGCGGTGTCCATGCCGAACTGCTCCATGCGCGCCCTGGTCCGGGGGTGGGTGCTGATGATGAAAGGCAGCCCGTATTCCTTCTGCAACCGGGCAAACGTCGTGGTCAGGCTTTCGATGCGTTCCTTGATATCAACATTCTCGGCCCGGTGCATGGTGACAAGGAAGTATTTGCCCGCTGCCACGCCCAACTCTTCCAGTATGCGGGATTGGGCTATCTGGGGCTGGTAGTGGTTGATGACCTCGTTGATCGGGTTGCCGGTGACGTAGATGCGTTCGCCGGGAATCCCCTCCCGCAGCAGGTTCTGGCGACTGCGCTCGGTGTACGGCAACAGGATGTCGCTGGAATGGTCGATGATGCGGCGGTTGACCTCTTCCGGCACCCGGTCGTCGTAGCAGCGGTTGCCCGCTTCCATATGGTAGACCGGTATCCCCATGCGCTTGGCGGCGATGGCCCCCAGGCTGCTGTTGGTATCCCCCAGCACCAGGAACCGGTCCGGCTTTTCCCGGTCGAAGACGCGCTCCATGCCGGCGACGATGGTTCCCAACTGCTCGCCGAAGCTTCCCTTGGCGCCCAGGTAGTGGTCGGGCGCACGCACCCCCAACTGCTGGAAGAAGATGTCGTTCAGGTTGACGTCGTAGTTCTGGCCGGTATGGACCACCACATGGTCGCAGAGTTGGTCGAGCTTGGCCACGATGCGGCTCAGGCGGATGATCTCGGGCCGGGTGCCCAGAATGGTAAGGATTTTCATGCGGCCCTCTCGGTGGTTTTAGTCGAGCTTGGCAAGGCGGAAGTCGAAACGCCCCATCTCGGCGATCATGTCCGGGACCGTGGGCGGCGCGGCATAACCGGCCGCCCGCCAGATCTGCCGGTTCAGCTCCGGATCGGCGGTCTGGAGGGTGCGGTCGATAACCGTGCCGGCTTCCACGTGGTTCACGGTGATGTCGGTGCGGCCGTACGCCTGGGCGAAGCATCCCAGCATGTCGGCCTTGGTGATGGTCGCCGTGGGTACGAGATGGAGCTTTTGCGGCAGTTCCAGCCCGGCCTTGATGATGCCGGCGCATGCCTTGCCATAGTGCAGGGTCGTAACGCCGTTCCACAGATGGTTGGTAAAGCCATTGACCGTGGCACCCGGCGCCTGCCCCAGGAACCAGTCCAGGAGGGAGACGTGGGCCTTGGGCTCGGGGCCGATGATGGAACAGCGGATGTGGGCCACATTGGCGGCCGCCACCTCGCCCAGGCTCTTGCTCTTGCCGTACACGTCCAGGGCGTCGTGGGGGGCCGCCTCGCCATAGTTACCGTCGCGCCCCGAATAGACGCAGTCCGTGGCGATCTGGAGCACGCGGACGCCCCGTTCGGCGGCGGCCCGGGCCAGGATATGGGGGAACAGGGCGTTGATCCTGACGGCCCGCTCGGTCTGGGCCGGGTTGTCGTCCTTGATGTAGGGTTTGATGATGCCGATGGCGTTGATGACGGCGTCGAACGGACCGCTGGCGAGCAGGTGCCGGATGTCGCCGCTTTCGGCGTCGAAACGGGCCCACGTGCATGCGGGAATAGCGGCGGCGCATGCCTGCACAAGTTCGTCGCTGCGCACGGTTGCGGTAATCCGGAGATCGGGGTCGCGGGAGAGGACATCGGTGATCATGCCGCCGAGCATGCCGGAAGCGCCAAGGATGAGAACCTGTTTCATGATTAATTGCCTTCCTATCGTTCCATGATGTGCCACGGGTCCCAGAAGCGGGCGTCGAAACGGATGTCGTCCCCCCGGCTTTCCTCGACCGTGGAGGTGGAGAAGAACAGCAACTGGGCATCGGCGCTGAGCGACATGAAGCCGTTGGCATAGCCGGCCGGAATATACAGTACGGACGGCTTGGCCGCGCTCAGGACAAAGCGCTCCACGGGAAGCCCGGGCGAGGGATTGTCCCAGTCATCCACCTTCACGGCGCAGACGAGTGCGCTTCCCTGGCTGACGTACACGTATTTTGCCTCCCGGCGGTGGCCGTGCCAGGCGCGGATGAACCCCTGGCGGTGGTTGGCTACCGCGTAAAACCGCTTCACCCCTTCGAAGCCGAAACCATTCACAAAGGAGACCGAGCCGCGGTCGTCCACCGCCAGCCCCCCGTCCAACAGCTTTACAGAATCCATGGGCACCACTCCTTTTATCGGCAAACCGTAAAATTACAGCAGATGCGTCTTGTATGTCTCAAGGAACACCTGGTTGGTGAAGCGCGGGTTGTTGACATCCTTGATGCGGTTGTTGATTACCAGGTCCTTGACCTCCTCGATGCCGTCGTCTATGGAATACTGGGGCTTGAAGCCGAAGGTGGCGATGGCCTTGTCGCTTTTGACGCGATAGTTGCGGGCATCCTGGAAGCTCATCTCGGTCTGTTCGATGACCAGGTCCGGGAAATGGTTGCGCACCTGGTACGCCAGGTCGATGATGCGCACATTCTGGCGATGCAGGTTGTAGATCCCGGTGTGGGAGGTACCGATGTTGTCCACCACCGCCCGGGCGGCATCCTTGACGTGCAGAAGGGGGCGGAACTGGTCGCCGCCGAAAACCCGGATGACGCCGGTGGTATGGGCCTTGACCACCAGGATGTTCACCACCAGGTCGAGCCGGATGCGGGAGAAGATGTCGCCGACCCCGTAGATCGTGCCGAGGCGGAAGATGATGGCGTTCTTCCCTTCGAGGGCCTTTTCCGCCGCCAGCTTCGTGGAGGCGTAGACCGAGAGGGGGTTGGTGGGGGATTGCTCGTCGAGTTCCTTGTCCTGGGCGCCGTACACCGAGCAGGTGGACATGAAGACGATGCGCCCGTGAAAATTGTCGGCCAGCCACTTCACGGAGTAATAGTTGATCTCTTCCGCCACATCGGGATTCAGGGCACAGGCCCCGTCGCCCACCAGCGCCGCCAGCCAGACGACCGTATCGGCCCACTTCAGGAGCGGCAGGAGCGCTTCACGGCTGCGCAGGTCGCCGTACACGAAGGGAACCGGCTTGCGGTAGCTCTCCTCGTACAGCAGGGTATCGTAGACCTTGATGTCGTGCCCGCTGTCCATGAGCTGGTCCGTTATGGCCCCTCCGATATAACCGGCACCGCCGACAATGAGAATTTTCATTGCTATCTCTCTCCTTCTCAGTCTTGGTTTTCAAAAAATTGACCCTAAGCAATATATATCGGTCGGACGTCACGAAAGCTTGAATCGCTTCTCCGGCCGTTCGATCCCGAATTTGTCCAGGCGGTACTGGAGGGTTTTGTAGCTCATGCCCAACAGGGGGGCCGCCTTGCCGATCACCCAATCGGCCCGTTCCATGGCCTTGATGATGAGCCCCTTCTCCAACTCCTCGAAGGCGATCCCCTCCGGCGGCAGGTCAAAGGGGATGCCGCCGCCCAGGGCGGACGTGGCGGTGACCTCGGCCGGCAGGTCTTCCGGTTCGATGTAGTTGCTCTCCGCCATCAGGACGGAACGCTCGATGACCGATTCCAACTGGCGCACGTTGCCGGGCCAGGTGTAATTCATGAGCAGTTTGAATGCCGGCCGGGAAATGCCCTCCACTGCTATGCCGGAGGCCTGGCTGTATTTTTTCACGAAATATTCCGCCAAAGTTTTGACATCGCTTCCCCGCTCCCGCAGGGGGGGGAGGTTGATGCGGATCACATTGAGCCGGTAGAAAAGATCCTCACGGAAGTTCCCCCGCTTGATCTCCTGCTCCAGTTCCTTGTTGGTGGCGGAAAGGATGCGCACGTCCAGCGGAAGATTGACCTTGCCCCCCACCCGGCGGATCTCCTTTTCCTGGATGGCCCGCAGCAGCTTGGCCTGCATGGCCACGTTCATCTCGCCGATCTCGTCCAGGAACACCGTGCCGCCGTTGGCCGCCTCGAAGATGCCGATCTCGCGGGCATTGGCGCCCGTAAAGCTCCCCTTTTCGTGGCCGAAAAGTTCGCTTTCCATCAGGGAATCGGGGATGGCCGCGCAGTTGATGGCCATGAACGGCTTGTCCCGGCGCTGGCTGCCGTCGTGGATGGCCCGGGCGACCAACTCCTTGCCGGTGCCCGATTCACCCACGATCAGCACCGTGGAGCTGGTTGCGGCGATCTTGTTCACGACGCGGAACACCTCCCGCATCTTGGGATGTTCGCCCAGGATGTTGGGGATGGTCTGGATCTGCTCGACCCGCTTCAAGAGGACCCGGTTTTCCCGGACCAGCCCGATGCGCTCGAAGGCCCGGCGCAGGGTGAGGATCAGGTTGTCCCGTTCCAGCGGTTTTTCCAGGTAGTCGAAGGCCCCCTTCTTCATGGCCTCGACCGCGGAGTCCACCGTGCCGTGGGCAGTCATGAGAATGACGCACTGCTGGGGATCCGTGGCCTGGACCGCCTCCAAAAGGTCAAGGCCGCTCTGCCCCTGCATCTTCAGGTCGGTCATGATCAGGTCGAACTCCCGCCGCCCCAACTGTTCCAGGGCCTCGCGCACCCCGGGCACGTCGGCGACGTCGTAGCCCTCTTTCTTCAGGATCACGGTAAGGATATCCCGCTGGCCCTTTTCATCATCGACGATCAGTATACTTCCCTGTGTGGCAGCCACTACACGGCCCCCTCTTCTCTGGAATGATCCGGCTCCGCCGGTTGCAGCGGCAGCGACACGGTAAATGTCGTTCCCTCGCCGGACCGGCTTTCCACCAGAATTTCGCCGCCATGTTCCTTGATGATCCGCTCGGTTATGGCCAGGCCCAGCCCGATACCCGCCTCTTTGGTGGTAAAATAGGGCTGGAATATCTTGGCCAGGTCTTCCTCGCCGATGCCCTTCCCCTGGTCGGCAAAGGTCAGCCGCACCCGACCCGCCCCTTCGTCCCTGGCGGCCCCCAGCGTGATGACGCCGCCGTCGTTCATGGCCTGGGCGGCGTTGGTGACAAAGTTGATGATGCAGTTGCGCAGCAGTTCCTGATCGACCCACAAAAGCGGCAGGTCCGGGTCGAGGTGCTGTTCCAGCACGATGCGCTGCTCCGACAGCCGTTCGTGCAAGAGCGGCAAGGTCTTCGCCAGGATATCCCCGTAGGAGACCAGCACCCGCCGCAGCTTGAGCGGCCGCCCGTAATTCATGAAATTGAGCACCATGTAGTTGGCCCGGCGCACCTCTTCCTTGATCTTGTCGGCCAGGCTCTCCAACTCCTCCCGGCGCTCGCCGCACAGAGGGAGCATGTCGGCCCTCAGGTGATCGATGGCAAGGCTGATGTAGTTCAGCGGATTACGAATCTCATGGGCAATGCCGGACGCCAGCTGGCCGACGCGGGAGAGGTGCTCGGCCTCATAAAGCCGCTTTTCCAACGCCTCCCGTTCGCGCAGCTTCTCCACCATGGTGTTGAAGCCGGTGGCCAGGTCGCCGATCTCGTCCTTGCTGTCGGCGTGGATGGTCACCGACAGGTCGCCCGACGAAACCCGCTTGAAGACATCGACCAGGCGATGGATCGGGTCCGTATAGCGGCGCGCCAGGAAGATGGTCAGGGCGATGCCGACGACGAACACCATGGTGGTGGCAAACAGGCGGCGGATGAAGTTGGCGTGCTGGATGTCGCGGATCTTGTCCAGGAGCATGTTGATCTGCACATAGCCGAGTTGTTCGTCCCCCACGATGACCGGGACCACCACCTCGTACGGCCTCTGGGAGAGGAGGGAGCCGCCGACGGGGCGCTGGACCGCCCGGATCCCCTTTTCCAGTTTCTTCACTTCGCGCTTCTTGCCGATCTTCTCGGGGTCGGAGGAATCGATGATCTCACCTTCATTGCTGATGATGTTGATTTCATTGATCCCCTTGTCGCGGGCATTGTGGAGATAATCCGTCAGGCGGGAGGTTTCCGCTTCGGAGGTGAGGTCCGCGATACTCATCTGCACCGCCTTGGAGATCTCCTGGGAGCTTTCCTGGATCTCGCGCACCAGATCGTCCTGGGCGGACTGGTTGAGGATGAAGAGGGTCAGCATGGCCAGTACCAGCAGTGTGAGCATGATAATGACGAGTTTGGCGTTGAGCTTCATGGAGACCCTTACACAGCCGGAATAATGAAAAACTATAGCTCAGGGCGGCACCGGAAACAAGAGCTATGAGCTCGTTGCATAATTGCGGCGTTGACACCCTCCTCGGCAGAATGATACATATATCCGTTATGTCAAAAGCGTGCCACACCATAGACAGAAGCCTGATTACGTTTGCCTTTTCCCTGTTCCTTGCCGTGCTGCTCGGCGGTTGCACGAGCTACATTCCACGGGAAAAGGTTCCCGGCGTATTTGCGTCCTATACCAGCACCACCCCGGTCAAGGTGGTCACCATACCGCTGCCGGTAATCGCCTCCAGTCCCAACGAGGGGATAACCGCCGGGGCATTGACCGCCTTTCTGTTTCATAACAAGAGCGACGAGATCAATGCCCTCCTGGCGCCCCAGGTGAACCACAACACGAACTTCGGCGTCACCACGTCCCTCTACGGCGCGTTTTATCCCACGCCCGACCGGAATGCGGAGATCAACCTCTCCCAGGCCACCACCATCAACAACGATTACGAAATCAAGCTGCACGACAAGAGCCTTTTCGACAAGCAGTTGGAACTCAACCTTTTGACCTATGCCTTCAGTGACGGCTCCGCCCGTTTCTTCGGCTTCGAGGCCAAAAGCCCCAAACAGCGGGAGACCAATTACACCGATACGGAAATCGGTTTCAACCTGTCCGCGGGCTACGACATCGGCCGCCATTTCCAACTGGTTCTGGGGGAGCGCTACCGCAAGGTCCGCATCGAGCCGGGGGCGGTCAAGGGCATCCCTTACATCAAAAACCAGTTCGGGAGCGGGCATGTCCCGGGGATAGACGGATTTGCCACCCATTCCCAGCGCATCTCCCTGGTCTACAGTACGCTGGATTCCGCCACCACCCCCACCTTCGGAGGCTTTGCCAAGATAACCTTTGAACCTTCGTTCAGGGCACTCGGCGGTGCGGCCGACTTCCGCCATTACGAGGCTGAAGCCAAGGGCTTCATCCCCTTGGACAACGCCCGCTACGTCAGCGTCTTCCGCCTCATGTACAATCAGACCCTGGGGAAAGGCGTTCCTTTTCTGGAACAGAGTATTCTGGGGGGGGAGACCACCTTGCGGGGGTACGGCAGGAACCGCTTCATCGACAACAGTTTCCTTCTCTGCAACCTGGAGGAGCGGATCAGGCTGTTCCGCTGGGAGATATTCAACGTGACCGCAGATTGGGAGGTTGCCCCCTTCGTCGACCTGGGGGCGGTGATGGAAGCCTTGGACAAGGCCCGCACCAGCAACTTCGAATTCAACCCCGGCATCGGCTTCCGCGCCATTGTCCGGCCGAATATCATCGGCCGGGTCGATCTGGGGGTCGGCCGGGATGGCCCGGCCATCTTCGTCGGCCTGGGCTACCCGTTCTGAGCCGCTCCCCCGCCGTACCCAGACCGGGGGAGCGGGGCTAGAGCAGTTCCTCCTGCAGGCGCTGGCTGCGGAACATCTGCGCATACACCCCTCCCTGCTCCAGCAGGTCGGTAGGCCGCCCCTGCTCGGCGATCGCACCGTCCTTCAGCACAATCACCCGGTCGCAGTCGCGAAAGGCCGACAGGCGGTGGGAAACGATCAGCACGGTCCTGTTACGGTAGAACATCCCCAGTTGCCCCAGGATCTCTTCCTCGTGAGCGGCATCAACGGCCGAAAGGGGGTCGTCCAGCACCAGGATGGGCGGATCCGTCGCCAGTGCCCGGGCAATGGACAGCCGCTGTTTCTGCCCGCCCGACAACATCACCCCCTTTTCCCCCACCAGGGTGTCCAGGCCATCGTGAAAATTGCCCACATCCTCCAGGAACCCGGCCTGCCGCGCCGCATCGGCCACAATGGGCTCCGGGGCTCCCCCTGCCAGGCCGTAGGCGATATTCTCCCGGATGCTGCGGGAGAAAAGAAAGGCCTCCTGGGGTACATAGCCGATCAGGCGGCGCAGGCTGTTCAGGGCAATGTGGTTGATATCCCGGCCGTCGAGAAACAGTTCCCCGTCCCCCACCGGCACCAGCCGCAGCAGAAGCCTGAGCAGCGTGGACTTGCCGCTGCCGACCTCCCCGGTGATCCCCACCTTTTCACCCGGCGCGATATGGAACGAAATCCGCTCCAGCACGGTCTCGGCCCCATAGCGGAAGGACACCTCGCGAAACTCGATCCCCTGGCGCACCTCCTCCAGGGGTTCCGCGCCAGGGGCATCCGCGACCGCGGGTTCGGCTGTCAGGATCACCGCCAGGCGCGCCATGGACGCCGCGCCGCGCTGGGCCAGGGTCAGTATCCACCCCAACATCACCGTCGGCCAGGCCAGCATGGCCAGATAGCCGCTGAAGGCCACGAAATCCCCCAGGGTCATGGCCCCGGCAATGACCAGGCGCCCCCCCAGAAAGACCACCACCAGCGTACCGGCCCCGGTGGCGGCGGCCATCACCGGCAAGATGAGACCGCGCAGCCGGGCCAGGCGCAGGTTGTCGCGCAGATAACAGCCGGATATGGTTTCAAAAAGACCGAGGAAATAATCTTCGCGGCAATAGGACTTGATCAGGCGCACCGCCGAGACGGATTCTTCGGCCATGCTCGACAGGCGGGCCAACTCTTCCTGGGCCGCAAGGGACCGCAGGAACATGCTCTGGCTGATCCGCTTGACCAGCAGCACCATCAGGGGAAAAGGAAGTACGGCCCACAGGGTCAGCCAGGGCTGGATGCGCACCATCAGCGTCACCGCCGCCAGGTACAGAATCAGGGTATTCACGGCGCTCATGACCCCGAATCCGGTCAGCATGCGCACGTTGGTCAGGTCGTTGGAGAATCGGGACAGGATGTCGCCGGTCCTGCTGCGGGAAAAATACTCCAGGTCGAGGAGCATCAGGCGGCGGAAGAGGTCGTCGCGGATGCGGAACTCGATGATGCGGGCCGCATTGAGCATCAGGGTGCGGGAAAAGATACGGGTGACACAGTGGGCCAGGGCCAGGGCAACGATCACCGCGGCACAGGCGGAAGGGGAGAGCGGGGCCGAGGCCGGGCGCTGCAACCCCTCCACGGCCAGCTTCATGAACCAGGGGATCAGCAGGGCAAAGCCGTTGGTCAGCAGGAGAAAGAGCGCCCCGCCGGCGTAGCGGCGGCGGAGCGTTCCAAGGTATGGGACGAGCAGGGCGAGATCTTTAATGCGTGGCCTCATTGGACCGGACCGGGAAACGAACCCGCGCATCCTGCCCGGTTTTGGGTCGTCCGCCTTGTGGGCAGCGCTTTCAGGCGGTCAATGCGTCCCGTTCTCCCCGGTGCCGGGGAGCGGGGCCGAATCCAGCGCCCAGCGGCCGGCCGGCGCCCCTTTTCACCGCCATCCGTTGCATTTTCCTCTCGAAAGGTTTCGTTTGTCAAACGTTAAATGCACGGGGCGCTAGGAAGCCAGGAACTCCTCGAAGGCCCGGTCATGGCAATGGATGTGCTCCAGCCAGGAGAGACGCAGGGCGGCCACTTCCTCGGGCAGCACCTCCAGCCCCTTGCCGAAACGGCAGCTCAGCTCGGCGGCGTTGACCCAGAGGAACTGGTGGTGCAGGCGGTGCCGGGTTGTCTGGGGAAAGCCCACCAGTTCCATGTACTCGTTCTCCGAGCCGATGTGCTCCAGCATGACGTCCAGGAGCCGGTCCAATTCATGGGAGAGGTCCAGGCCCGGTTTCCGGCGCAGCAGTTCGATCATGGCATCCAGGTGGCCGATGATGCTCCGGTAGCGGCTGTCGCAGGCCTGCCTTCGCTCCCTGGCCTGGCGTGAACTGCCCGGCATGCGGGGCGTCCGTTTGTCCGATGGTGCGGCATCCTTTGGGTTCATGGCATTATCCGCCCTGCCCCACGCCAGGGGCCTTCCCGGCATTCGGCACGAAATGGGGCCCCGCGGAGGAAGGAGGGAAAACTCCGCGAGGCCCGTGACGCAGCCGGGGATTCGGCGCCCCCTGCTGCGTGGCCAGACCTGGGGAAAGGGGTACGGGGGAAACGGGCATTTCACACCCCCTGCTCAGGAGACCTTGAACAGGCCGACCAGCGCGCCAAGTTCATCGGACAGACGCGTCAGCTGATCCGCGGCCTGGGAGGTGGTGTGCGTCTCCCGGGCCGTTTCCCGGATGATGTCCGTGATCTTGTGCATATTGTTGCTGATCTCGCGGCTCGTGGAACTCTGCTCTTCGGCCGCCGTGGCGATCTGGTTGACCTGGCCGGTCACCTCGTTGATCTGGTTGAGGATATCCTCAAGCGCCCGGCCGGAGCGGGAGGCTTCCCCGGTGCCCCGCTCCACCTCGCCCACCCCTTCCTCCATGGAGTTGACCGCCTGGCGCGTCTCTCCCTGGATCGCCTTGATCATTTCGCCGATCTCGCGCGTGGCCCGGGTGGTCCGCTCGGCCAGGGCCCTGACCTCATCGGCGACCACGGCGAATCCCCTCCCCTGTTCGCCGGCTCGCGCCGCCTCGATGGCCGCGTTCAGGGCCAGCAGGTTGGTCTGGTCGGCGATGTCCTCGATGGTCCCGACAATAGTGCCGATCTGGTCGGAGCGGGAGCCGAGGCTCTCCACCGTGTGCGCCGTGGCGCGGACCTGTTCGGAGATGCGGGCCATGCCGTCCACCGTGCCCTGGACAATGGCGGCGCCGGACGTGGCCAGTTCGTTGGCGCGCCGGGAGCTCTGCGCGGCGGCGCTGCAATTCGCGGCGATGTCCAGCGAGGTTGCCGCCATCTCTTCGCCCGCAGCCGCTACCGTGGTTGCCTGGGAGGCGACTTCATCCGTGCCCGCGACCATGGTGTGCGATGTGGCGCGCAGTTCCCTGGCGGCATTCGTGACCAGGACCGCCGTAGCCGAAACCCGCCTGATGGCATCGCGCATGCGGGCGGTCATGTTTTCCATGGAGCGCATGAGGTGGGACGTCTCGGAGCCCCCTTCGTCCACCCGGATGGTCACCGTCAGGTCACCCTCGGCGATGCGGTCGGCCACGCCGACGCACTGCTGCAGGGGCGCGATGATGCCGCGGGTGATGAAGAACGCCGTGACGATGCTGAACACCAGAGCGATGATGCCGAAAGTAGCGATGGCTTTGATGGCGATCTCCGAGCTGGCGGCGGCCTCGGCGGTGAGCCGTTCGCTGCTTTGTTCGTAATAGGCCCGCACCGCTTCAAGGGCGCTGTCCACGTTATCGTCAACCGACTTCGCCTCGCCATTCATGATGGCGAGGAAGCCGGCCTTGTCGTCGGCGAGGGCCGCCGCGGCCAGTTTGTTGTTGACCGCCTTGCCGGCAAGGGCCGCCTTGAGATCGCCAAGCTTCTTCTTCCCCTCGGGCGTGGTGGTGTGCTTCATGAGATAGCCGAATTTTTCCCCGTATTTCTGCCGCTGTATCTTCATCTTGTCGATAGAGCGCCGCTTCTCGGCCGGATCGTCGGCCAGGCCGGCAACCTTTATCGCTTCCTCGATCTCCATGCCGTCGATCTGGAGCTTGTAGGCGGTGTCACGGAGCCCGGAGACGCGCTTGATCTCGGCGAACTCCTTCTGTCCTTTCAGGATGCTGCCGATGCCGATGGTCGTGCAGGCGATGAGCAGCACGGACACGACGGCAAAGCCTACCATCAGGCGGGTACCGATTCTGAACTTTTTCATAGTTACTTCCCTTGCACTGGTGGTGGCCGCATCACGGCCAGCCGGCCGTGAAAAATCGGGGGGATTTCTCCCCCCCATTACATGAAGGAGGCTCGTTTGTGAGCCTTGTGAAGCTGTCGTTGACTAGAAGCTCATTTCCCACTTGGCGCCGGCTTCCAGCGTCCGCGGCTCCTTGTTGCCAAGCGTGTTCGTCATGTCGTTCATGTAGCCGATCTCGGGCACGATCTTGAAGTTCTTGCTCACCTGGTAATGCGCGTTCACGAAAGCGGCAAAACGCTCGTCGGCGTGCGTCTTGCGGTTGTCGTCGGCAACGTAGGATGCGCCAGCGTAGATCTTCAGTTTCGGGTTCACCGTGTAGCCGATCTGGCCCCAGCCACCGTACGTGTACGCGTTCGCGTCGTTCGTTACGTCATAGTAGGAGGCCGTGCCCGTCGTGCTGAACGTCGCAGAGGTCGCAACATAGGCGCTCGCCGCCGAGCTCATCAGGTCGCCCAGGTTCCGGCCCGTGAAAAGGTTGTAGCTGAATTCAACCGGCGCTACGTCAACCTTGCCGTGAAAGAAGACTAGGTACGAGTGGATGTCCGTCTTGATCGGTGTGGCGTTGGCAGCCGTGACACGCTCAAGGTTGTACAGGTTGTACGATACGCCGCCGCCGTAGGTCCAGTTCGACAGTTTGCCTTCGTAGCCCGTCACGATCTTCGGCATGATGGTGTTGTAGTTCGTGTACGTCGTGGCGTAGGTGTTGGCTGTCTCGGAGAAGGCCGCAAGGCTGCTGCCGGCACCAGCGGCGTTGCTGGTGTAGACGCTGCCGGCACCGGCACGCGGCTGCATCAGGGTGAAGTAAAAGCCGTTGTTCATGGTCAGTTTGATCTGGGCGTAACGGCCGTCCCACAGCGAGCCGTAGGCGTTCATACCGCCGTCGCTGTCCCACGTCATCTGCGTGCGGTACACGTACGGGCTGGGCGCTTTACCCACGCGGATCTTGCCCTTCCCGAAATCCCATTCACCAAACAGCAACCGAACTTCAGGACCGGAGCTCGCGGCCTTCGGGTTGAAAGCGCCCATTTCAGCCACCGCCGAAAAGTCCCCTTCCTTCACGCGGACGCCCACAAGGCTGTCGCCCATCAGGTCGAGGCTGAAGTCGCTGTCGCTCCTCCGAGCGCCATAGCTCGCTCCCGCAGTGGCACTGTAATACTGGTTCTGCGTCCAGTACGTACCAACCCGGACCGCACCGTAACCACTGAAGTCCACCGCCAACGCGGGTACCGACAGCGCCACCGACGCCGCACATGCTACCACTCCAACAATCCCTCTCTTCATTCTCGTCTCCTTATGGTGAATTTACCCATTGGCAAAAGCCAATCGGTCAGACACGGGCAATGTTGATGCACGATTTCACTTCATTACGGTACGACAAAGTCGAATTTATGGCACTGCAGGCAGAAGTTCTCGGCCTTCTCGTGCTGGTGGTGGCAGTTGTTGCAATCGAGGGTTGTCCCGTAGTGGGGGGACTTGTGGGGGTTTTGCGGCTTTACGCCGGCCGTCTTTTCCGCCAGTTTGTCCGTATCGCCGTGACACGCCACACACTGCGCCATGTCGACGGGCTGCGGTTTTTTGGTCTTGCCGTGGCATTTCACGCAGGTCACGCCGCTCAGCTGGTGGATATGGCCAAGGGGCAGCTTGCCGGCCAGGCTGCTGGCGCCCCCTTTTGCGTGGCATTCCCGGCATGAGGCGAGGGTCATGCCCGCAGTACTGGGATGGCCGGCGGGCAGGACGGCCTCTTTGCCGTGGCAGGACGCACAGTTGGCCGGCTTGGCCGACGCCAGGCGCTTGGGCGCCGCATGGGCCGTCAGGGAGAACACGACCAGGGCAAACAATGGGACGAGGGCGGCCATCCGGGGGATGGAACAGATTCTGTTGTGCATGGTGTAACGGCTCCTTGTCTTTCTTTATGGTTCAAAGCTTTCGGCGAACCGGGGGACATGCGCCCCGGTCCGCCGCCATTCAAACTAGCCCCAGGGCTTTTCGTTCGCCGCGTTTTTGCCGGCGATCCGGCCGAAAACGACGCAGGAAAGCATGGAGCAGGTACCGAGACGCACGGCGCCGTGCACCCCGCCGGTGGATTCCCCGGCGGCATAGAGCCCCTGGATCGGTTTCATGTTGAAGCCTTTGACCTGGGCATCCTTGTTGATCACCAGCCCCCCCATGGTGTAGTGCACCCTCGGCCAGAGCCGGGCGACGTAGAACGGTCCCTGCTGGAGCGGGGTCGTCTCGGGGAAGATCTTGCAATTGAAGTCGGGGTCCTTTTTGGCGGCAACGTAGGAGTTCCACTTGGCCAACTCCTCCTTGAACGGGGCGAGGGGGATGCCGTAGGCTGCGGCCAGCTCTTCAATGGTGTCGTATTTCCTGATGGCGCCGTTGGCCATGCCCTTTTCCAGGGTATGGGCAAGAACCTGGCGTTTGACGTTGACTTCGTCGCTGAAGATGATGGTGTTGTACCCCAGGGCCATCATCGCGTCGGCGCGCACCTTGCGGTTGCCGGTTTCCTGGATGAAGCGCCTGCCGGTCTTGGGGTCGATCATCGGACCGTAGCCCACGAGCCGTTCGCAGAATTGCGGGACCTGGCCGAACCCCTTCTCGTCGGGACTGGTCCAGGGGCCCATCTGTATCCAGTCCATCTGTACATCCATGGCCCCGATCATGCACGCCGCCAGCGTCGCCTCCCCGGTTGCGCCGGGGTGGTTGGTGGAATCGAACCGCGCGTCGATGCGGGGGTCGTGGATCTGGCGCAGCACAACGTTCTGGGAAAAGCCGCCCGAGCCCAGCACCACGGCCTTGCGGGCCTTCAGGAAAGCGACCTTGCCGGACTTGTCGTCGGGGAATTTGTACCCTTTACGAATCTCCATGCCGACGACCCTGCCCTCCTTGTTGGTGACCAGACGCTCCATCTTGGTGGTGAACAAAAACTTCACGCCCATGGCCTTGGCCTTGGCAAACAACGGATTGACCAGCCCGGAGCCGGAAGCGTTATCGGTCTGGACGGAGCGCTTGACCGAGTGGCCGCCGTGGTAGACCAGCTTGACGAATTTGGCGCCCACGAACTGCTCGCACCAGTCGAGGGCCTCGCCGGACCGTTCGGCGCACATTTTGACCAGTTCAGGATGGTTCAGGTTGGAGCCGGCCTTCAGCATGTCTTTCAGCAACAGCTCCGGGGAGTCCTGTATCCCCGCCTCTTTCTGGAACCGGTTCCCCACCGAGGCCATTTCGCCGCCGTTGATGATCGAGTTGCCGCCGTGGGTCCGCATCTTGTCTATTACCAGCACCTCGGCACCGGCATGGCGGGCCTCGATGGCGGCGGCAAGACCGGCAAAGCCGGTACCGACAACAATCACGTCGTGGGTCTCGTCCCACTTCTTCGGCATGGTGTCCCAGGCCGCTTCGGCGTCCCGCGTGAAGGCGGTCAGGCTGCCCGCCACCATGCCGGCGGCGATGGCCGCGGTTCCCGTCGACTTCAAAAAGTCACGGCGACTGAGATCTTTTCCGTCTTTCCGTTCATCACTCATGTGCTACCTCCATGGAGTTTTATTATTACCCTGAGCCCGATACGGGGTCGGGCATGGATAAATCCGGTCATATTGCGTTCATGGAACCCGGGCACTTACCCCGTATTCGCAAAATTGGAATTCGCTCGTTAATAGAGCAACGCCTATGCCAATACACATAACATCTTTACATAAAAGACTATTTTGTCCAGGGCTTATTTTGTTGTTCGCTAAAAAGGTCAATATATCGTCCAAGAGTCAATTTATTTGTCTTTTGTTGCATCCTGTCTTGTGGTATTAACGGCCATCTCATGGAAACGGGCGTACTTTTTTCCGACGGAAAGGACATGAACGCATGGAACCGGACAAACTATGGCGCGAGCTCGAGGGGTGGGAGAGGAGCATTTTGCTGTATCTCGTCCATGGCATTTCGCCGGTTTCCATCGACATGCTCTGCATGCTGTCGGCCCGCTCCCCCGTGGAGATACTCAATGTGATGGACAAGCTGAAAAGGAAAAAGGTGGTCTGCGAGAAAAAGGACCACCCCAGGGGGACCTATTTTCTCTGCGAGCGGGCTTCGGGAGAGCTTCTTCGGGGGCATGTCCCCGAAGAGATGATGCGGGAAACCGCCGCCGCCATGATCAAGACCTACCGGCAGTTTCTCGACGAAGGGGAGGAAAAGAGCCTTATTCTGGCGAAGCTGTATATCGAGAGAGGACTGGACGAGGAGGGGCTGGAGCATGTCAGGAGCGCAGCGGACATCATGCTGCGCGCCGACCGGCAGGATGAGGCTTTCGCCTATTATACCCAGGTGATCCGCACCATCGAACGGCAGGGCCTGGGTCCCGGGAACGCGGCCCACTACCTGGCCGCCTATATGGGGAACATCGAGATAACGGGGCAATGGATACCGGTCGGCGAGATCGTGCCCCAACTGCTCGAGGCCCGCAGGATCGCCCGCGAGTTCAGGTGCTGGAAACTCCTGGGAAAGGTGCAGTTCGAACTGATCTGGCGCCTGCTGCTCAAGGAGGAGGACAAGGCGGCGGCATACTACATTTCCGCAAACCGGAAGCTGGCCGAAAAGCTGGCCGACGGGCAGATGCTCCAGATGGCCGGCATGTGGCAGTGCGAGATCTATCGCTGGCGGGGCGAGGTGGCCGAGGGAAACCGCCGCTATGAGGAGTCCGTGGGCAAGCTGGAGCGGTTCGGCGACGACAAGCCGGCGCTCTGGACCGGCGCGGCGCGGGGACTGAGCTACGTCATCTCGGGCAGGGCCGCCCAGGGGCTGGGGATGATCGAGGCGGTGCGGCTCAAGACCAACCTGCTCAACATCATGTCCCGGCGCCTGACGGTGTTTGTGGACCGGATGCTCATCATGTCGCTGCTCGAGATCCGCCGGCTCAACGAGGCCGAGGAGCGCGTAAACAACATGTTCACGCTCCCCGACGAGTTGCTCGGCCACTACATGCTGCGCGAGCTCTACCTCTTCCGGGCCTACCTGCACAGCACCCGGGGAGAATACCACCAGGCCTTCGACAACCACCGCAAGGCGGCGGGCTACGCCCGGTACGGCGGGTATACGCAGCAGAAGTTCCCTTGGAGTTTCGAGTACATGGACGCCCTGGAACAACAGGGGTTCATCCATGAAGAGATGAATTACGACGGGGAGGTGGAGCGGGTCCTCAGGGGGCACGACATCTACATGAAGGGGGTCGGGCTGCGCTACCGGGCCCTGCGCAGTCTGGATCGGCACGAGCCGTGCGAAAAGGTGCTGGCGGACCTGCTCAGGAGCGAAAAACTCCTGGGACAGGCCGGGGCCGAGATCGAACTGGCCCGGACCCGCATCGCCCTGGGGCGCGCCAGCCTGAAGCGGGACGACCTGAAGAACGCCCAGAGCTACCTGGAAAAGGCGTGGATCGTCTTCTCCAAGATCGACAAGGAACTCTTCCCCCAGGATCTGCTGGCGCTCCTCCCCCAGGAGCGGCGGAGTGAAATGGTTATCGACCGGATCGTGGCCATCAACGAGTCCCTGGGGGTCATCAGGGAAAAAACGCCGTTCGTCAATCAGGTGATCAGCGCGGCCCTGGATTTCACCATGGCCACCCGCGGGGCCTTCTTCAGCATGGGACCGGGCCGGGAGCCGCGGGTCGTGGCCAGCAGGAACATGGACCCGCTGTTCTTCACGACCGAACAGTTCCGCCTCATCAGCGACGTCGTGGCCCGGGCGGACCGGGACATGGCGGAGCGGGTCGCGCCGGGGCCGGGCGAAGAGGACGCCGTCACAGATGAGGAACTGGCCCGGGGCGGCATCACGTCCCTCATCTGCATGCCGGCGAAACTGTATGGCGCGGTCCAGGGGTATCTGTACATCGACAACCGCTTCGACGGGAGTTCCTTTACCGGAATCCAGGTGTACTATCTGCGCCTTCTGTGCAGCCAGATGGCGGTGGGGCTGTCCAACATCGAGGCCTACGAGGCCATTCGGGAGCTGAAGGACCGCTATCAGGACGAGGCGGTCTTCTACAAGCGGGAGATGGGGATCGACAACCCCATCGAGACCATCGTCGGCACCTCCACGGGGATCACCACGGTCAAGGAGGCGATCCGCCAGGTGGCGCCCACGGACAGCTCGGTGCTGGTCATGGGGGAAACCGGCGTGGGCAAGGAGTTGGTGGCCAAGGCCATCCACAACCTGAGCAACCGCAAGGACGGCCCCTTCATCCCGGTCAACCTGGCGGCCATCCCGTCCGAGCTCTTCGTCAGCGAACTTTTCGGCCACGAGAAGGGGGCCTTCACCGGGGCCGGGGACCTGTACAAGGGGCGCTTCGAACTGGCCCACGGCGGGACCATCTTCCTGGACGAGATCGGCGACCTGCCGCTGCACGTCCAGGTGAGGCTGCTGCGCGTCCTCCAGGAGGGGAGCTTCGAGCGGCTCGGGAGCTCGAAAGCGATCCGTTCCGACTTCCGGGTGGTGGCGGCCACCAACAAGGACCTGGCGCGGGAAGTGGAAAAGGGGACGTTCCGCCAGGACCTGTACTACCGGCTGAACGTCTTCCCGATCCAGGTGCCGCCGCTGCGCGAGAGGCTGGAGGACATCCGCCCCCTGGCCCAGCATTTTCTCGTCCTGTCCAGCCGCAAGATGCGCAAAAAACCGGGGCATATCCCCGCCGACGAGCTGCGCAAGCTGATGAATTACACCTGGCCCGGCAACGTGCGGGAGTTGAAGCATTCGGTGGAGCGGGCGGTGATCCTGTGCGCCGACGGCAAGATGCGTTTTTCGGGGCTTGAGCAGAACCCGCCCGGGCCGCTGGCGGGGAGGGCTCCCTTTCTGGCGCCGATGGCGGACGCCGAGCGGGAGCATATCGAAAACGTCCTGAACGCCACGCGCTGGCGGGTCAAGGGGCCGAAGGGCGCGGCAGTCGTCCTCGGGCTCAAACCGTCCACATTATTCGCCCGCATGAAAAAGCTGGGCATCAGCAGGGGGTAGTAGCCCCACCATCCCATTACAGCCCCCTTGGGGGGCGCGGCGGCGTGAATTCGGCATTTTCCAGGTCCAACAGGGCGGCCTTGCGTTCCAGGCCGCCGGCATAACCGGTCAGGGAACCGTCCGCGCCCACCACACGATGGCAGGGGATGACGATGCTGATCGGATTATGCCCCACAGCGCTGCCCACCGCCCGGGCCGAGGTGCCGCTCCCTTCGCGTTTTTCCCCCAGGTGCCGGGCCAGGGCGCCGTACGTGGTGACCGTCCCCGGAGGGATGGTGCGCAACAGCGCCCAGACCGCCTTCTGGAATTCGGTGCCCCGGGGAGCCAGGGGCAGATCGAACCGGGTGGGCCGGCCGGCGAAATAGGCCTCCAGTTGCCCCCGCAGCGCCGCAAAAACCGGGTGGTCCGGGTCCTGCCGCCACTCGCTGAAGAATTCCGGGGCATATTTCTGGCCGACGAACCAGAGCCCGCAGAGGTGTTCCTGTTCAACCAGCCCGACCATCTCCCCCAAGGGCGTCCGGATCATGCAATACCGTTCCATGGTGTCCTCCCCCGCTTTGGCCCGCGCCCGCCAGACGGCCCACCGGCCCATCCGGCAGCATGCGGCACCCGCTCATGGAGAAATCATACCATGGTGCGGCATGTCTGTGCTCGTGATTTTTCGGCCACGCCCCCCCTGTGCACGAGAACCGCGGCGACAGCGCAGGCCGCCCCCTTCACGGGGCTGCCCCGGGCGCCGATTTAGACGCGTGAGCCCATTTCATATGCCTGTCCCATGGCCTGGGTTTCCGTAATGTCCCCCATGTTCCAGGCGCCGACGCCGTAGATGATGCCTTTTTCCTGAGCGCCGGCAAGGCACGAGGTAAATCCCCTGAACCCTTCCAGGGTCCTTTCCATTGCCGGTATGCCGGTGTCCGCAGCCGCAACGATGAAGTAGAATTCCTTGTTGCTGATTTCGGTATACCGGGAACAGGTCCTGTCGATCAGCGCTTTCATTTGTGCGCACATCGTATAGAAGTAGACCGGGGTCGCCATGACGATCACATCGGCGGCAATCATTTTCTCCAGGATTTCGGCCATGTCGTCTTTCTGGGGGCAACTCTTCCTGCCATTGAGGCAGGTACCGCATCCCGTGCAGTAATTGATTTTTTTATCTTTTATAAAAATTTTTTCGGCGGGGTGCCCAGCTTCCTGCACTCCCCTGGCGAACTGGTCGCACAAAAGGTCGGAATTTCCGCCCCTCCGTGGACTGGAAGACAGCACGAGAACTCTTTTATTCATTGCAAGAGGTCACCTTTCCTTAATTTTCCCAACCACGCGGAGACATCGCTGCGCGCGGTTTTCACATCCCCGCCCTTAATGATGGCAACGCCGTCCAGCACGGTCGATTTCGGACAAAGCTTCGCGATGTCCATAACGCTCCGCCCCAACCCCCTGCCATCGTGCGTGCAAAACGGTGCAATGGCCTTCCCCGAGAAATCTGATGCCGACAGAAAAATCCTGACCGGAGCGGGAACGGTATTCCACCAGTTGGGGTAGCCTATGAAAACCAGATCATACGGCTCGATGTTCCCGATTTTTGCCTTCAGTGCCGGTTTATGGCCGGAATCCAGTTCCTGCCGCGCTTGCAGGACAAGCGCCTGGCAATCGTGGGGATACGGCTTTACGACCTGAATTTCGAAAATATCGCCGCCCATGTTTTTGTGAATGTGATTGGCAATTTCGCGAGTGTTGCCACGGTGAGAAAAATAGGCCACAAGAATCCTGCTGGAGATACCGCCGTACTGCATGCTGCTCCTCTCTCTGGGAAGCCCGGGTGGCGGGGGTCAACCGTCCCCCGGCCCCCAGGCAAAGATCGCCCCATTGGGGGCGTTGACGAAGACCCGCGAGCCATAGACAAGAGCCTGCCGCTCCACCCGCATGGCTGGCCATGGCCCGAAGGTCGCACCGAGGCTGCGCAGCAGTGCCACTGCCGTCGGCGTTATGGTTTCACCCTCATCCGGGAAGGGGCGGACCGGGATGCCCTCAAGGAGTTCCAGTACGGCGGGGGCCGGAACCGGGATGATGCCGTGGGCGCAGGCGACGCCGCCATCCGCCAGCGGCAGCGGGCTGACCACGAAACGTGCAGGGGCAAGCCGGGTGAAGAGTTCGCAGGAGAGACAAATGTCAAGAATGCTGTCCAAGGCACCGACTTCGTGGAAATGGACATCTTCAGTTTTTTTCCCGTGCACCGCAGCCTCAGCCGTTGCCAGCAGGGTGAAAGCGGCCGTGGCGAGGCGCTTCGCCGCGTCGTCCATACCGCTTACGGCAATGAGCGTGGTGATGTCCGCAAGCGTCCGGTGTTCATGCTGATGCGGCAGCGCGACTTCCGCGTGCCAGCCGCCGATGTGGTTCACCTGCCGTTTGGCCAGGCGCACGGTTCCGGACAGTTCGGGAAGGATGGCGGAGAGCAGCCGGTCCGTTTCCGCCTCTCCCGTATCCGTCATACGCAGCAGCCCGGCGAGCAAGATGTCCCCGGAGAGGCCCGAATTGGCCCGTATGGTCAGGACCCGGCCATGCCGTTTCCCGCTTTCGCTCCGGTCATGCCCGTGGTGATGGGTGTGCCCATGGTGATGGCCGTGCCCTTCCGGCGTGTGCCCCTCCCCGGCGGCACTCATAATCCGTTGACCACCCTCGCTGCGGCGCAGGCGGCACCGTAGCCATTGTCGATGTTCATGATCGCGACGCCGGGAGCGCAACTGGAGAGCATGCTGGCCAGCGCGGCCTTGCCGCCCCGGGCCACGCCGTATCCCACGGAGGTCGGCACGCCGTAAATCGGCTTGGGCGTGAGGCCGCCCATCACGCTCGCCAGGGCGGCGTCCAACCCGGCCACCACGATTACCGCGTCAAAGGCGTTGATTTCTTCCAGGCGCTCCGCAAGCCGCCATAGTCCGGCCACGCCGCAATCCTCGAAAATCTTATGCTGAATTCCCAAATAGGTCAAGGTGCGTGCCGCTTCCCACGCCACGAAGCTGTCCGACGTCCCTGCGGAGACCACGGCAACCCTTCCCCTGGCCTTGGGGGAGAGCGTATCCCCGAACGCCGTGCGGGATAACGGGTGGTAGTCATAGCCGTTGCGCACCGCTTCGGGGGCTTGGGCGAAAACATCCGGGGCAAGCCGCGTGAACAGGACAGGGGCGCCGGCCCCCCTGCCGAAGCGGGAAAGCAGTTCTGCCAACGCCGGAAACGGCTTTCCTTCGCAGAAAACCGTTTCCGGCAGACCGATTCGCGCGGTGCGGGAATGGTCGAAAAGAATACCGTGGTCCATATCGCCTCTTGTCCTTAGAGCGTAATCAACGAATACCGGTCATTGCCCATGTTCAGCTCTTTCATGTACGACAGCTGGCGCAGCCCCTTCCGGGATTCTATCCGTTCCTTGAGGTCGTGAAGTTCCGCTTCGGGCAGCTTATATACCATGTCGATGGAAGCCTGGTCTACGGCCAAAAGATCGGTGGAAGCCAGGATGCCCAGATCGCGCGCCTTGACCGGAGCCGCATTGGTGCCGGCGCAGTCGCAGTCCACGGACATATTGCGCAGCACGTTTATATAGACGATCCGCTTGCCGAAATGATCTATGGTGGCTTTGGCCGACTCCACCATGTTCTCCTGAAACGGTTCACCCTTGAGCCAGCTCTCGTAATGCTCGTTATCCGGGGCGGCGTGGACCATTTTCTTGCCGATGGGCCCGTCCGCGCAGCCTATGGCGATATTCTTCAGCGAACCTCCGAAGCCGCCCATGGCGTGCCCTTTGAAATGGGTCAGCACGACCATCGAATCATAATTGAGCATGTGCTTGCCTACGGACATCTCCTTGAAGCGCTTCCCCCCCTTGACGGGGATCATCACCGCCCCCTCCTCGTCCATGATGTCCACCGGGCAGAAATCCCAGCCATTGATCCTGATGGTTTCGCGATGGTCCGCCGTCGTGTATCGCTTGCCCTTGTAGAGGGTGTTGGTTTCCACCAGGTTGCTGTTGGCAATACGCTGCTGCAGGGCCTTCACCATGTCCCGCGGCAGTATGTTGGGGCCGTGCGGCTCGCCGGTGTGCACCTTGATCCCGACTTTGCCGGTTATGCCCTGGTTGATGTGGGAATAGACCCGCAGCAGTCCGGCGGCGCTGATGTCGTTCGTGAAGAAGACGCGGGATTTTTCCTGCTGGGCGGCAAAAACATCACTTATGCCGCCAAATCTGCTTACGGCGACGGTTCCCAGTGCAATAGCACCTGTCTGTAGAAAATTTCGACGTGAAATATCGTTTGCCATGTAACACCTCCTTGGAAATTGCGTACATTTTTTTGCGAAAAATGCTGTGATCCAGTCCCGTTACCTGCAATGTAGCCGATTTGCAATTTGTGCTGCCCGCATACGCCGGGGCAAGGCCCCGGGCTCTGGGATATTACTATGGTGAGAGCGGAGGCGATAGCCTAAACCGGTTGATTTCTTGCCCGATTGTCCGGATTCGAAAAAACAGGCGGACATGGCCCCGTCACCGTGCGGACAGGGCGGCGCGGCATGTCTCCACGCTATGCAGGTACCTCGCCGGGGCTTGCCGCATCCGGGTGCCGGTTCAGGCTGCCCCGGCGATAGCCGGCCAGATCCACGGCCACATGGCGGTATCCCAGGCCTTTCAGCCTGTCGTCGATGCCGTGCCGCCCGGCGGCGGCAATCAGGGCGGGGATCTCCTCCCCGGGGACTTCGATCCGGGCGATCTCGCCATGGCTCCGAAGCCGAACCGCAGGGAATCCGATCCGGGCCAGGAACTCTTCCCCCTCTTCGATGCGGCGCAGTTCCGCCTCTTCCACCCGTGTGCCCACGGGAATCCTCGACAGAAGGCAGGCCTTGGCCGGTTTGTCCCATACCGAAAGCCCGAGTTCCCTGGACAGCCGGCGGATATCGTCCTTGGCCAGACCGGCCCCCAGGAGCGGACTCTCGACCCCCAGTTCCCGGAGCGCCCGGAGACCGGGGCGGAAATCCTGCAGGTCGTCGGCATTGGTCCCCTCCAGGACATGGCCGATCCCCTCTCCGGCCGCCATGGCCAGCAAAGCCGAAAAAAGGTGGTGCTTGCACAGGTAGCAGTGATCCGGCGGGTTGTCCCGGATCGCCTCCGGGAACGGTTCGATGACCACCCGGTGGCGGACGCCGAGGGAGTCCGCCAGGGCCTTGGCCTCTGCAACCTCGCTGCGGGGGATGTACGGAGTCGCCAGGGTCACGGCCACGACATGCGCCCCCAGAGACTCGCGGGCGGCATACAGCAGGAAGGTGCTGTCAACACCCCCCGAGAAAGCCACAACGGCCTTTCCCATCTGCCGCAGATCCTGGAGAAGGTTCTGGTATTTCTGGTTCTCTGGCATGCGCAATCCTTGTTGAGGTGTATTTATATCCGGGCTCGCCGGAGCGACTACTTGGCCGGCAGTCCCGGGCCGTCGTCGAAGGTAGCCGACACGGCCGTCATGAGTTCTGAGATCCGGATATGCTGCGGACAGGCTTCTTCGCATTTTCTGCAGCCGATGCAGTCGCCGGCCCTGCCGTGGTCCGAGGCCAGGTTCAGGTAATAGACGAACTGGCTTGAAATGTTGTCGGTCACGGCGCGTTTCGAGCTGTTGTACAGCGCGAAGTAGCTCGGGATCGGTATATTCTGCGGACATTTGTCCACACAGTACTGGCAGGTCGTGCAGGGGACGGCCGTGTCCGCGTTGATGATGCCGGCCACCCGGTCGATGATCCGGTACTCGTCTGCGCAAAGCGGCTTGAAGTCCGTCATGTACGACGTATTGTCGAGCACCTGCTCCATGGTGCCCATGCCGCTGAGCACCATGATCACCCCTTCCAGGCTGGCCGCAAACCGCATGGCCCATGACGGGACGGACGCGCCCGGAGCGTAGGACTTCATCAGCTCTTCCGCCTGGGCGGGGACCACGGCGAGGTTGCCCCCCTTGCAGGGCTCCATGACGATGATCGGCATACCGTGCCTGCGGGCGACCTCGTAGCACCTGCGGGACTGGATGCCGGGGTTCTCCCAGTCGATGTAGTTGATCTGCAGCTGGACGAAATCCAGTTCCGGGTGTGCCGTCAGTATTTCATCAAGCAGCTCCGGCGTGTCGTGGAAGGAAATGCCCACCTTCCCGATGCGCCCCTCCTGCTTTTTCCTCTGGACGAAGTCGAAGGAGCCGTAGCGGCAGGCCTGCTGGTAGGCGCTGACGCCGAGGTTGTGCAGCAGGTAGTAGTCGAAGAATTCGACGCCGCATTTTTCCAGTTGTTCGCTGAAGATCCGCTCGTGATCCCCCTCGTCCGTCAGCATCCTGGGCGGCAGCTTCGTGGCCAGCAGGAAGTCATCCCTCCGATGCCGCTTGACCAGCGCCTCCCGAACGAATTCTTCGCTCTTGAAGCCGTGATAGGACAGGGCCGTGTCGAAATAATTGAAGCCTTTTTCCAGAAAGGCATCCACGAGCGTGTTGAATGCCTCCCTGTCCACGGACGCCTGGTCATCCCTGTTCAGAAGCGGCAGCCTCATGCAGCCGAAACCCAGTTTCTTCGTCATATGCTCCCACGTTCCCTTCTGCCGTGACCCGGCTGCGGCGCCAGCCGGACATCGTCCGGCGGTCATTCCGATTTCAAAGACGCCATATCGATGGAGAAACGGTACTTCACATCGGACTTGAGCAGCCTTTCATACGCCTCGTTGATCCTCTGGATGGCGATGACTTCCACATCCGAGGTGATGTTGTGCTCACCGCAGAAATCGAGCATCTCCTGGGTCTCGGCGATGCCGCCGATGATGGACCCGGAGAGGCTGCGGCGCCCGAACAGCAGGGCAAAGGCGGAGACGGCGAGCGGTTTTTCCGGCGCGCCGACGAGGGTGATGTTGCCGTCGCGGCCCAGCATGGTGATGTAGGCGTTGATGTCGTGATCGGCGGCAATGGTGTCGAGGATGAAATTGAACGTACCCGCGTGTTTCTTCATCTCTTCGGCGTTGGTGGAGATGATGACCTCATGGGCGCCCAGGCGGAGCGCATCCTCTTTCTTGCCGGGCGAGGTGGTGAAGACCACGACGTGGGCCCCGAAGGCGCGGGCGAACTTGACCCCCATGTGGCCCAGCCCGCCGAGGCCGACCACGCCGACCTTTTTGCCCCTGATGTCGCCCCAGCGGCGCATGGGCGAGTACGTCGTGATCCCGGCGCAGAGCAGCGGCGCGACCCCGGCAAGGTCGAGGTTGGCGGGAACGTGCAGCACGAAGCGCTCATCGACGACGATGCTGTCCGAGTAGCCGCCATAGGTAACCCCGCCCAGGTGTTTGTCCGGGGAACCGTAGGTGAGGGTCTGGTTCGGGCAGAGCTGTTCCAGGCCGTCCTGGCAATTGGGGCAGGTATGGTCCGAATCCACCAGACAACCGACGCCGGCCAGGTCGCCCGGCTTGAACTTCGTGACCGCGGAACCGACCTTGGTGACCCGGCCGACGATCTCGTGCCCCGGCACGCAGGGGTAGACCGTGGGCATGATGCTGTGCCACTCGTCGCGGGCATGGTGAAGATCGGAGTGGCAGACGCCGCAGAAGAGGATTTCGATCTGCACGTCGCGTTCCGTCGTGTCTCGTCGCGGGATGGTGCTGGAAGCCAGCGGCGCTGTTGCGCTGGCAGCGGAATATGCCTTTGCCTTGAACATGGTTTTTCTCCTTTGTTGTACCCGGTTATCTACACGGCTTTTCTTTGTGCCGGCGGCCCCGGCAGTTGGACAGGTCCTTCTGATGATTGCAGCGTACACCTGAAACGGCAAAGGGCGGTAGACCGATCCTGTCAAATTATTGCCTGATCGTACGAACCGCCGAAAGAGAGGCCTCTGCCAGGAAAAGGCTGGAGCAGGCCCGCCTGGCCAACTCACGGGAACCGTGGCTGGCCAGGGGTGAAGGGGATACGCCCGGGGCTTCGGGCGGAAGCATTGCCCGATAGGCCGAGGTCAGGCAGCAAAGGCCGGGGGGCACCCGGCTTCATCGAGGCATCGCAGGGCATTCAACGATCTTGGGTAGCCGACATGCCCCCTATTTCAGTGTGTCGTAATCGTCATCCGCGACCGGCTCCAGCCAGGTTGCCGGGCCTTTCTCGGGATGGATCTCGATGGCGAGGTGGACAAACCAGCTATCCCGGGCGGCGCCATGCCAGTGCTTCACATCGGCGGGGATATTGACCACATCTCCCGCGTGAAGCTCCCGGGCCGGCTTGCCCCATTCCTGGTAATAGCCCCTGCCGCCCGTCACCAGCAGGATCTGCCCCCCCGCGTGCGTGTGCCAACTGTTGCGGCATCCCGGCTCAAAGGTCACGTTCCCGATGGGAAGGGCCGAGCCGAAAGGGGTCAGCATGTTGAGCCATACCGTCCCGTTGAAATTGCTGCTTTCGAGTTTTTCCCCAACGGGGAAAATCACGCTCTCGCTCAGGTCGTTTACGTTCATAACGTCGTCATCCTCTCTTCCTCCGGTTGTTTTTGCCGTGACACGGCCCTGCTCAGAGCCCGGTCCTTTTCTCCAGGGCTTCCGGGTACCGCGCTCCCTGGATCGTGATCTGTGCAGCGGCGCGCTCCATGTCCCCCAGATTCTCGGGCGTCAGCTCCACAGCGACCGCGCCGTTGTTCTCGTCCAGGCGGTGCAGCTTCGTGGTGCCCGGGATCGGCACGATCCACGGCTTCTGGGTCAGCAGCCAGGCGAGCGCGATCTGGGCCGGGGTTGCACCCTTCTGCTTCGCGATGGCGCCGAGCAGATCGACCAAAGCCTGGTTCGCCCTGCGGGCCTCGGCGGTGAAACGGGGGACGATGGTGCGGAAGTCGTTCTGTGCGAACGTGGTATGCTCGTCGATCGTCCCCGTAAGAAACCCCTTGCCCAGCGGGCTGAAGGGGACGAAACCGATGCCGAGTTCCTCAAGGGTCGGCAGCAGCTCTTCTTCGGGGCGCCGCCACCAGAGCGAGTATTCGCTCTCCACGGCCGTCACGGGCTGGACGGCGTGAGCGCGGCGGATCGTCTGCACCCCCGCCTCGGAAAGGCCGAAGTGCTTGACCTTCCCCTCCCGGATCAGCTCCTGCACCGTTCCGGCCACCTCTTCGATCGGCACCTCCGGGTCCACGCGGTGTTGATAGTAGAGGTCGATGGCTTCGATCCTGAGCCGCGTGAGCGAGCCCTCGACGCTCTCCCTGATGCGTTCGGGCCGGCTGTCCTGAACTTGTTGGCCGCCGGCGTCGTACCTGATCCCGAACTTGGTGGCTATCGCCACGCGCCCGCGGAAGGGAGCGAGCGCCTCCCCCACCAGCTCTTCGTTGGCGTACGGGCCGTAAATCTCGGCGGTGTCGAAGAAGGTGATGCCGCGGTCAACGGCTTTAGCCATCAGGGCGATCATCTCCTTCTTGTCCGCGGGGGCCCCGTAGGCCATGCTCATGCCCATGCAGCCCAGCCCGAGGGCCGAAACCTCGAGACCGCTTTTTCCCAATATCCGTTTTTGCATCGTGCTCTCCTTTCGCCTGCCCGGGACTGCCCCCGTGATGATTATACCGTACCCCAAGGAGAGCAAAAAGGTATAGACCAATCCTGTTCAATTATTGCCCGATAATCCGAAACGCGGGATAATGGTCGTAACGCCGCAGGGGGGCGGGCACTGTTTCACATGGATAAATACATTCGAAACAAGGTAGTTATGCCGGGTGTCGAGGACAACGACAGGGAAGGGGCGCGTGCAGCTTTGGAGGCAAGCATTGCCCGATGGACCGAAAATGGCAGACAACACACAACCCCAGTCCCGGGCTTGTCGCTTTTCCGGCGGGGGGAACGGACCGAGCCGATCACCGGCATGTACGAACCGGGCGTGTGCGCCGGATGGCCGCCACCGAATGGACCATGCCGCACGCAGCAACAAAAAAGCCCATCAGAACTGGTTCCGACAGGCTTTAGTCTACAAATATCGTTACGGCAGATTCTAGAACGGGATATCGTCATCCTGGAACGGCGGCTCTTCGAATCCCCCCCCGCCATGTACCGGCTCCGAGGTCACGTCGCCGCCCCGGCGTCCTTCACCCTTGGGGGAGAGCATCTGCATCTTTTCGCCGACGATCTCGGTGGTGTAGCGTTCATTGCCGCTGTTGTCCTGCCACTTGCGGGTCTGCAGGCGCCCCTCGATGTAAACGGTCTTCCCCTTGGAGAGGTATTCGCCGGCGATCTCGGCCAGCTTCGACCAGAGGGTGACCCGGTGCCATTCGGTACGCTCTTCCCATTCGCCGCTCTTGTTCTTGAAGCGTTCGCTGGTGGCCAGATTGAAGCTGGCGACGGCAGCCCCGGACGGGGTATAGCGCACTTCCGGATCCTTGCCCAGATTTCCTATCAGCATGACCTTGTTCAGGCTTGCCATGTTCGTGCTCCTTTTACTGCAATAGTATCACAGGGCAACAACGCTGCAACCCGTCGCACCCCTGTCAGGCGGATGCAGAATACATCATCTGGGACGCCAGGGCAAGAATTCCCGTCCGCCCCCCGCGCCGGCCCGTTTTTCGCCCGGCGGTCGGCTCTCCCCTTGCCCTGAAGCGAAAATGACACGGAATGTGCAAATTTATTCTTGACTTTAACGGTTTATTTTCATACCGTGTAAACATTGCTGATTAAAACAGCAGCAATCAAGATAGACGACAATACTAAACCATCCGCGAGGGTGGGGCGGAAAGCCTACAGGGTCTCATCGAGACAGCCGGGTCGCCGAAATATCGTACCAGATATTCGGTCCCGGCTTTTTTCGTACCCGGAACCGACAACGGGGAGGTGAAGAGAACAGCAGCGTTGCAGCGCCTCGAAGGCGGACACCCGCACCGGCCGGAACCTCGTACTCAACCGGTGCGCAGTACCCGTGGTACACGATAATACTAAACCATCCGCGAGGGTGGGACGGAAAGCCTACAGGGTCTCATGGAGACAGCCGGGTCGCCGAAATATCACTTCGATATTGGGCCCCGGTTTTTTTGTGCCCGGTATCCAGGCAAAACCAACTCAAAAACGAAACAAAATGCTGCCCATCCTCCACCAACCGCAGCAGGAAGCAAGGAGAAGGAATGAAGACACGGATAGACATGGCAGGTAACGCACCACACGGTTCAAGGAAAGGAGCATTAATGACAAATCTGATACAAAGGACTCTGGCGGCAATCACGGTATTCTCTCTGGCAACGGCGGGTCTTATTGCCGGCTGCGGCGGCGGTGGAGGGGGGCTTTCCTCCCAGGTCGTAAGCGGCACGGCCGCCGTCGGGGCGCCCTTGTCCGGCCAGGTAAGCCTCAAGGATTCCTCCGCCACGCCACAGACGAGGACAACCGTCATCGGCAGCGACGGCTCGTTTGCCATCGACGTGACGGGCATGCAGGCGCCCTTCATCCTCGAGGCGACGGGCAGCGCCGCCGGCACCAGCTACAAACTCCACTCCTTCGCCGAAAGCACCGGCACCGCCAACATCAACCCGCTTTCCGACGCCATCGTAGCCAGCGCCGCCGGCGATACCGACGCGTCCAAGTCCTACGACAGCGCCGATCACGACAAACTGGGCAAGATCAAGGGGAACCTGGCGGCGACCGTGGACGCCCTGCTGAAAAAACTGCAGCCCCTGCTCCAGCAGTATAACGCCCAGAACACCAACCCGATCACCTCGCGCTACATCGCCAACCACCTCGACCTCGACGATATGTTCGACAACGTGAAAATCACCGTCGCCAATGGGGTCCTGTCGATCGTCAACGCCAAAACCGGCGCCGTCATCTACAGCGGCAAGGTGACCGACATCGCCAACGGCAACTTCTACCCCGACAACGTCCCCTCGACCCCGGCGGCTCCCGTAGCTCCGACAGGGGTAGCCGCAGTGGGCGGCGCCGGCCAGGCGACCATTTCCTGGACCGCCGTCAGCAATGCGACCTCCTATAACATCTATTACGCCACCACCTCCGGCGTCACCACCGCCACCGGCACCAAGATCGCCAATGCCACCACCCCGTACGTCCAGACCGGTCTCTCCGCCAGCACCACCTACTACTATGTGGTGACCGCCGTCAACAGCACCGGCGAAAGCGTCGCCTCGGCCCAGGCATCGGCCACCACCAACGCCGCCGTGCCGACCCCGACCGCCCCGGCGGCACCGACCGGCGTGACCGCCACCGGCGGCACCAAACAGGTGACCATCTCCTGGCCGGCGGTTACCGGCGCCACCTCCTATAACATCTACTACGCCACCACCAGCGGGGTTTCCAAAACGAACGGCACCAAGATCACCGGCGCCACCAGCCCCGCCGTCCAGACCGGGCTCGCCGACGCCACCACCTACTACTACGTGGTGACCGCCGTCAACAGCACCGGCGAGAGCGCCGCCTCCGTACAGGTTGCCGCGACGACCCTGGCTGCCGTCCCGGCCCCGACCGCCCCGGCGGCACCGACCGGCGTGACCGCCACCGGCGGCGCCAAACAGGCGACCATCTCCTGGTCCGCGGTTTCCGGCGCCACCTCCTATAACATCTACTACGCCACCACCAGCGGAGTCTCCAAAACGAACGGCACCAAGATCGCCGGCGCCACCAGCCCCTATGTCCAGACCGCCCTGTCCGCCGGCACCACCTATTACTACATCGTCACCGCCGTCAACAGCGTCGGCGAGAGCACCGCTTCGGCCCAGGCATCGGCCACCACCAATGCGGCGCCCCCGGCCGTTCCAACCGCGCCGACCGGCGTGACCGCCACCGGCGGCACCAACCAGATGACCGTCTCCTGGTCCGCGGTTTCCGGCGCCACCTCCTATAACATCTACTGGTCAACCGCCACGGGCGTCACCATCGCCTCCGGCACCAAAATCGCCGGCGCCACCAGCCCCTATGTCCAGACCGGGCTCGCCGCCGGAACCGCCTACTACTACATCGTCACCGCGGTGAACAGCTCCGGCGAAAGCCCCGCTTCGGCTCAGGCATCGGCAAGCACCAGCGCACCGGCCCCGGTCGTCCCGGCCGCGCCGACCGGCGTGGGCGCCACCGGCGGGACCAACCAGGTGACCGTCTCCTGGTCGGCGGTCAGCGGCGCAACCTCGTACAACATCTACTACGCCACCACCAGCGGGGTCTCCAAAACGAGCGGCACCAAGATCACCGGCGCCACCAGCCCCTATGTCCAGACCGGACTTACCGCCGGCACCACCTACTACTACATTGTCACCGCAGTGAACAGCGCCGGCGAAAGCGCCGCTTCGGCCCAGGCATCGGCGGCCACCACGGCGGCGGCGACCTGTGGGAGCTGCCACGCAATACCTCCTGCAACCGGCCAGCATTCGTTCCATATCGGCCTGGGCTACACCTGTCTTACCTGCCACGGGACCGGCTACAGCAGCACCACGGTGAACGCGGCGACTCACGCAAACGGCACCGTCAATGTCGTCACGTCCCTCAATTGGAACGGGACGTCCTGCTCTCCCGCCTGCCACGGGACCAGGAACTGGTAGAGACAGCCTGCCGCGTTGAGGGCGGCCGGCGGTAAAAAACCAGCAATCAAGGCATCATCACAAAAAAGAGCTCCGGAATCGGGGCTCTTTTTTTTATATGCGCTGCGGGCATGTTCGACATAGCGCTTGAAGCCCCGGCTGTTTTGACTTACAGTTGTGCCACGCGTTTACGGTATCCGCGATTCCATCGCATACGGAGTCCATTCATGAAAAAACCGCTTCTCCTGATGATCCTCGACGGCTGGGGGATCAACGCCAATCCCGGAAATAACGCCGTGGCTCTGGCCCACCCCCCCAACCTCACCAAGCTTTTGGAGGAATATCCCCATGTCCGGATTCACACCTCCGGCATGGCGGTGGGGCTGCCCGACGGCCAGATGGGCAACTCGGAGGTCGGCCACCTCAATATCGGCGCCGGCCGCATCGTGTATCAGGACCTGACCCGCATCACCAAATCGATCCGTGACGATGACTTCTTCGCCAACCCGGTGCTGCTGGAGTGCCTTGCCAAGACCAGGGCCGGCGGCGGCCGGCTCCACCTGGCGGGCCTCCTCTCCGACGGCGGGGTGCATTCCCACAACAGCCACCTGTATGCCCTGCTGGAGTTGGCCAAACGGGAAGGGGTGAAGGAGGTCTTCGTGCATTGCCTCCTGGACGGCCGCGATACCCCCCCCAGAGCGGCAGCGACTACCTGACCCACCTGGAGGAGGAAATCGGGCGGATCGGCGTCGGCCGCATCGCCACGGTCATGGGGCGCTACTATGCCATGGACCGGGACAACCGCTGGGAACGGGTCGAGAAGGCCTATGACGCCATGGTGTGCGGCGAAGGGGAACGGCGCGCCTCGGCCCGGGAGGCCATCGAGGCCAGCTATGGCGCCGGGGTGTACGACGAATTCGTCGTCCCGGCCGTGATCGCCGAAAACGGTACGCCGGTGGGCACGATCAGGGACGGCGACGGCTTCATCTTCTTCAACTTCCGTTCCGACCGGGCCCGGGAGATCACCCGCGCCCTGGCGCTGGACGGCTTTGACGGCTTCCCGCGCCGCTGCCGCCCGAAGCTTGCCGAATACGTGTGCATGACCGAGTACGACGCCACCTTCGGCCTGCCCATCGCCTACGGCCCCGAGCAGTTGACCAGCATCCTGGGCGACGTGCTGGCCAAAGCCGGGCTGAAGCAGCTGCGCATCGCGGAGACCGAGAAATACGCCCATGTGACCTTTTTCTTCAACGGCGGCGTGGAAACACCCTTCCCCGGCGAGGAACGCTGCCTGATCCCCTCCCCCAAGGAGGTGGCCACCTACGACCAGAAGCCGGAGATGAGCGCCTACCCGGTGACGGAGGAGCTGCTGAAGCGCCTGGACCGGGACCTCTACGACGTGATCGTCCTCAACTTCGCCAACTGCGACATGGTGGGGCACACCGGCATCCTGGACGCGGCCGTCAGGGCGGTGGCGGTGGTGGACGACTGCGTGGGGAGGATCGTGGCCAAGGTGCGGGAAAAGGGGGGCACGGCGCTGATCACGGCCGACCACGGCAACGCCGAGCAGATGGCGGACGACAACGGCGAGCCGTTCACGGCCCACACCACCAACCCGGTGTGGCTGCTCTTGGTGGATGACAACCGCAAAGATGCCGTGTTGCGCGAAGGGGGCCGGCTGGCCGACATCGCGCCGACCATGCTGAAGCTCCTGGGCCTGGCCCAACCCACGGAGATGACAGGAGAGAGCCTGCTATGAATGTGCATGTATATTGACGAGCCAGCTTATTAACGTGCAGAGCTAAAGTAAATAAATGCTTTATTGTGGACAGAATGACTTATCTTGTCATATGCTTCGAATATTATTATAAATTCAGTAAGGATGTATATTGAAACACTGGGCGCAACCAATTTATTCACTTATGGACTGAAGAAGTATGAGTGCTTTGATCGACGATAATTTCAGAGACGAATTGAGCCGTATGGAGATGCTCCCAGCCGACGGAGAGCCGACGAGTCTTTTTTTTGTCGTGGACAAGAAAGCCGCCGAACCACATATCAGAATTGCGCTGGAACAGGCAGAATCCTATGAGGCCGATGCTGTTTTCTTCCGTATATTCCCCGAAGGCGACAAACGCTCTCCAATTCCCCAGATTTATGTATATCGCGACATAGCACTTACTCTGAATGAAAAGTTCTATGCCAATATCCACCTCCGCCTCTGGAATGCCGGAGTTGTACCCCTGGTTTTTGTCATAACCTCAACCCAGGTTAAAATTCTCAATTGCCGCCAGGAACCAGATTTTAACAAGGAACGGCAAGAGCCTGTCTACACACCATTCCACAAACTTGAAGATATAGTGGCCGCCAACCAAGCGTTTGTGGCTCGCGAAGTCGCTGCTGGAACACTTTGGGAAAACCCAATATTCAAGAACGATTTCGTGCTGGAGAATACTGCCTACTTCAAGCTGCTAAGCCACCTTAAAGAATTCAGACAAAAGTTACTCAAACTTGAAATATTGTCTGAACAAACCGTAAATCGCATATTGGTTATGGCGATTTTAGTCAAATACCTGAATGATCGTAAGGATTCAGCCGGGAACCGGGTTTTTGTACAAGGTTTTCTGCGTCGCTTTTCCCATGCGAGCAATGATGACCTTGAATCGCTTTTCCGTGAAATGGGGAGTTGTATCAGGCTGTTTGACCATTTGAGTGCACATTTCAACGGCGGCATTTTCGAGTTGACCAACCATGAAAAATCGGAGCTGGAACAAGCCGATCTTTCCCCTATTGCTGACTTTCTGAAAGGAGATCAGGACCCGACGGGGCAGATGCTGTTCTGGCCGCTCTACTCGTTTCAAGACCTCCCAGTGGAGTTGATCAGCAATATCTACGAAGAGTTTCTTGCAAAAAATCATTCAAAGACAGAGAAGAAGGGATTAGGTGCTAAGGGCGCTGACAAAGAGAGTAACACTGGCGATAAGGGTATTGTCTACACTCCGCCCATGCTGGTCGATTTCCTGCTGGACCAGTGTCTACCCCTTTCGACCGAGACCCTTTTCTGGAAAATCCTCGACCCTGCTTGCGGCTCTGGTATTTTTTTGGTGGGTGCCTTCAAACGTCTGATCCAATGTTGGCGCATTGCCAACGATTGGAGACAACCGACTCATCTCGATCTGAAAGGAATTCTGAAAAACAATATCTTTGGTTTCGACGAAAAACCCGAGGCCGTTTTGATCACGGCATTCAGCCTCTGCGTGGCACTCTGTGATGAATTGGAGCCTTTAGTTATTTGGAACAAACTCAAGTTTGACAATCTACAAAAACGCAATCTTTCAGCTAGAGATTTCTTCGAGGTGGTTGAGTCGGGAGAATTCAATAATCATTTTGATCTGATAATAGGCAACCCTCCTTTTGAAAGCAAGTTGACAACAGTTGCCGCCAAGAGGGTTGAAGCCGCGAGCATCACCAATAAACGTCCCAAACTCCCGGACACACAGCTTGCTCTGCTCTTTCTTGAGCAATCATTCCGGCTTGCCCGTAAAAATGCGGCGATTTGCCTGATTCAACCAGCCGGACCACTGCTTTACAACGGTAATGCGCTGCCATTCCGTAGTCATCTGTTTGGGGAATATGACATTAATCAGGTTTTTGATTTTACTCCGCTGGAAGGAGTGCTTTTTTCAAAGGCGCAGGTCGCGGCGGCGGCGATAATCGGCTGCAACGCCCCTGCAACCTCCGATAAAATTCTGCACGTAACCTTCCGTAGAACCAGGGCTATCAAAGAAAAACTGTTGTTTGAACTGGATCCATACGATTTTCACTGGATAGCCCGCGGCTCGATTACAAAGCGTCCGTATGCCTGGAAAACCAATCTGCTCGGTGGCGGTCGTCTTCACCGGATGCTTGATCGTTTGTTTTCTGATGCCCCTACATTGGGAGAGTATCTGAAAGAAAAAAAAATAAATGACGGTTGGCAATTTGGTGAAGGTTATAGTGTAGGAAATGGAAGTGATTTTAATAGCCTACCCAACGTAAAAGAACTGGCAGAGCTGAAACCCGATGAGCTTAAAGCAATGTTTGATGTGGAAAAAATTCCCGAGATAGCTTCTTGGATTACGGGAAAACTCAACGTACCTCCGGAAGCATTGTTGCAAAAAGGCATTAATTGGAAAGCCGTCAAACCATGTGAAGATATTTTCTTTGAGAGAACGCGCAATAGTAAACGCCTCGTATTTTCCCCTCCTCATGTCCTGATAAGAGAAAAAGTTGATGGCTTAGCCATTCCAGCGGCGTATTCTGACAACTATCTGGTTTTTACAAATCAAATAGTTGGAGTTCATGCGCCGGAAAACGAAAGAGGGCAATTGCGGGTTCTTGCTAAAAGACTTAATGAGTCAAAGCTTTATGGAGTTTTGGCCGCTCTGGTCAGTGGGAGGATACTGGTCGGGAGGTCAAATTCTTTGTATGCAAGCGACATAATGTCATTACCATATCCCGATGACATGCAGGATATTGATCTGAATTTCTGGGAGCAAGCCCTTGTTGAGGATATCGGTAATTACCTCGTCGATTTTCGACGTAAGGGCGAAAAGGCCTCTGTCCTCACCAAAACGAATGAATCAGATTTGCACAGCTTCGGAGATATGTACTGTAACATTCTCAACCCCGTGTACAAAAAATTCAGCCCGTTACCACCAATCCTTATGGACTCATTCATCTGTTATCCATTTTGCTACGGTGATGCTCCTCGGATAGAATTGCCGAAAGAGGATACGGTAGTTCCTTACCTTGAGGAGCTGCTACAGCACCAACATAGCAGCCGCCTATTTGTAAATCGCATCCTACGTCTGTACGAACAGAATGTCATCTTCATGATCAAGCCGAATCAGAAGCGGTACTGGCTTCGTTCCATTGCCCTTCGCGATGCGGACGAAACCTTGATTGATCTTTTGGGGCAAGGATACTGACCGCCGTGACCAACTTCTCTGCAAAACGCATGCTCGGCGGCACCGGAACCTTGCTCGGCCCATCTCTCAACACTCAATTCAACAGTGTTGTTGAGCTCATTGAGATTTCCCTACCCACATTCGCAGAATCTGCGCTACAGAAGAATATCAGCAACGAAAATGGCCTCAATAGCCACCTCACTCTCTTTATATCGAAGGTAGCACGTCAGAAAGATCTGCCATTCATTGCCCAACATCAAAGCATGGAGGACTTGACACGCGGGGATAGCCCCGCACCGGATATCGGCATCCATCTTTATGTAGATGACGATGCAGAACCTCCACCTAAAATTACCGTTTTTGAAGGAAAGCGTCTGACATCAACTCTGGGCAAAGAGCGTCGTCAAGAATATGTTATTGGACATGAAAAAGATGGGAAGCATATACCCTGTGGAGGTATCGAACGTTTCAAATGCGCTATTCACGGTGGCGACTTCACTCATGCCGGCATGATCGGCTATATCCAGGAAGAAACTCAGGAAAACTGGCGCAAAAGCATCAACACTTGGATTTCTGATTTATGCAATCAACCCTTTGAACCAGCATGGTCCGAGGAGGAACATCTGACATATCAGATGAGTGATGGAAAAGTAACGAAGTCTTCGTCGCTTGTACATCGGACCGGCAGCGAACTTAATTTGACTCATCTGTGGGTTAACCTTGTCTTATTCCGCTGACATCAGACTCCCCAACAGGGGAAGTCTCTAAACTCTGTTTATAAAGGGAATCATATGAAAACCGCAAAAATACCGGCCACGGACAACGAATACCTGATCGGCAAGATCCTCTGCATCGGCCGCAACTATGTGGACCACATCAAGGAGTTGGGCAACGAGACCCCGGCGGCGCCGGTGGTGTTCATGAAGCCGGCCACCGCAGTCGTGGACGACGGCGGCACCGTGGTCATCCCCCCCACGGCACACAATGCCATTACGAGGCGGAACTGGCGGTCCTGATCGGCACGGACGGCAAGGACATCCCCGAGGCCCGCGCCCTCTCCCACGTGGCCGGTTATGGGGTCGCCATCGACATGACCCTGCGGGATGTGCAGGACAGCCTCAAGAAGAAAGGACTGCCCTGGGAGATCGCCAAGGCGTTCGACACCTCCTGCCCCCTGTCGGCATTTACCCCGGCGGCCCAGGTTCCCGACCCCCAGGACCTGACCATCAGGCTGCTGCTCAACGGGACAGAACGCCAGAACGGTTCCACCGGCCTGATGATCAACCCGGTGGCCACGATCATCAGCTACCTCTCCACCATCTTCACGCTTGAAGAGGGGGACGTGATCCTCACCGGCACCCCGGCCGGCGTGGGCCGGGTCCAGCCGGGCGACGGCATGGTCGCCGAAATTGCGGGGGTGGGGCGGCTTACCGTTTCCGTGGAGTGATCTTCCCCTCCGGAAGTGCGGGGTCTCATGGCACAGGGTCAGCCAATTCGGCATAACAAGCGCCTGGTGCGGATGCTGCGCCTGTTCCGGCACATCCGTTTCGTGGGGCAGCCGGTTACCTACCGGCGCAACCGGGTAGTACTCCACCCGGACGGGCCCGATTTCTTCCAGGCCCTGTTCAGCGCCATCCGCTCGGCGGAGCGCTACATCCTCCTGGAATACTACCTGATCCGCAGCGATGCCACCGGCGCCGCCTTTGCCGCCGAACTCCTCGACGCCCACCGGCGGGGGGTGCAGGTGTTCCTGATCTACGATTACATCGGCTGCGTCGAAACCCCCTCCGCCTACTTCAGGGACCTGGCCCGGCACGGCGTCAGGCTCGTTTCCTTCAACGTGCCGTCATTCAAACGGGGCATCCACTGGTTCGACAAACGCGACCACCGCAAAATGGCCATCATCGACGGCCGCCAGGCCTTCCTCGGGGGGTTCAACATCGGCGACGAATACGCCGGCCTGGTGTCGAGCCCGCTCCGTTTCCGCGACGTGGGTTTCAGCATCGTCGGCAACGCCGTGCATGAACTGGAGCGCATCTTTGCCGAGACCTGGCAGATGGAACGGGACGCGCCGCCCCCCATACCCGCCGACGGCGGGGGGGCCGGCACGCGCCGCCCCGGACGGGCCAACGTCATCATCGTCAGCGGCGGGCCGCACCACCGCAGTTCCTACATCCGCAGCGCCTTTCTGGCCGCCATCACCTCCGCCTCGGAGAGCGTCCTCGTCGTCACCCCCTACTTCGTTCCCGGCCCGCGCATCATCCGCTCCCTGCTGCGGGCGGTCCGCCGGGGCGTGCGGGTGCGCATCCTGCTCTCGGCCAAAAGCGACGTGCCGCTGATGCGGCTGGTGGGGCGCAGCTATTATACGGCCCTGCTCAAGGGAGGCATCGAGATCTGCGAACTGGAGCGGGAGGTGCTGCACGCCAAGGTCATGCTGATCGACGGGGAACGGACGGTGATCGGCTCCGCCAACCTGGACCAGCGCAGCTTCCACCGCAATTTCGAGATCAACGGCATCATCGACAACACCTCCTTCGGCAGGCAGATCGCCCTGATGCTGGAACAGGACTTCCGGGATTCCCGGGTCGTCACCCTCGCGGACCACGAGCGCCGCGGCAAGCTGCCCCAGATCCTGGAGAAGCTGGTCAACCTGTTTGCCTGGTTCCTGTAGGGGCGTTCCGGGGGCGCCCCGCAAGCATGAGGCGAAACCAGAGCCGGACCAACCCCGCCGCCGCCATGGCTGCGGGGAGGGTGCCGAAAAACCGCTTCAGGCGGCGCTCGTACAGCCCCAGCCAGCGAGGCTCGACCTCTCCCGGCCCCTGCCCCCGGAAAAAGGCGCGGCGGGTGTCCAGCCAGAAGAACGGCTGCCAGGCATTGGCGGCCACATGACGGCCGGTGGTGCGCCAGAAGGCGCGGCGCCATCCCCCCGGCCGGCGGGCAAGCAGGGCGCGGATGCCAGCCAGGAGCGGGTGGAGCGAGAGCCGCCCGGTATCGGCGTCGAGGCGGTACAGCCCGGGAAGGGCGGTAAAGAATTCCGTCCACCCCGCCACCAGGCAGTTGACGATGATGGCGTTCAACACCTGCCGCTCCCACAGCCCCTCCGCTTCAAAACGGCGGGCCGAGGTGCCGACTTCGGCCGGGAGGAGCAGCCAGTCGCACCGTTGCGCCGCCGCAGCCACGAAGTGCAGGTCCTCCAGAAAGGGCATCCGTTCGTCAAAGCCGCCCAAGGAGCGGAAAAACGGGCGGGGCAGCATGAACCCCTGGTCGCCCCGGATGCATTCGGGGCGGGCGAGGCGCGCCTTGGCCTCGTAAAAGAAGTAGGCCGGGGAGGGCGCGCCGTTGCTCCGGCAGAAACGGAGGGCAAAGCGCCCGGCGGCCTCATGGCACCCGACGGCCGCCTGCCGGGCCCGCAATGCCGACAGTCCGCGTGCCAGGGCATCGGCCGCAACGAACGTGGAATCGGCATGGAGAAACAGCAGCGTATCGGCTTGGGCAACGGCGGCGCCGGCATTCATCTGGCGGCCGCGGCCGCGGGACGCGGAGACGACCTCTGCCGGGAACGGCGCCTGCCGGGCCAGGCGGGCGGCCCGCTGGGGGGTGCCGTCCTCCGAACCGCCGTCGCAGAGGACCAGTTCGAAGCAGAGGCCCTGTTGGGCGGCAAGGGTGGCGAACAGGGATGGCAGGTGGGCGGCCTCGTTGAGGACCGGCACGATGATGGAGAGTTCAGGGGGATGATCACATGTCATTATGTCGTGGCGCTCCGGGAGAATGCAGACCAGTGTATCCGAATCAGCCACATTTGCAATCCCAAGCTGACCTGGAGTTGATCGACACCCACTGCCACCTGGACCTGGAGCCGCTGGCACCGCACCTGCCCCGGGTGCTTGCGGCGGCCCGCCGGGCCGGCGTCACCCGGTTCGTGGTGCCGGGAGTGCATCCCGACGGCTGGCAGCGGATCAGGGCATTGGCGACGGCGCACCACGAGATCCTGCCCGCCGCCGGCATCCACCCCATGCACGCCGACGTGGCAAACGACGACACCCTCGCCGCCCTAGCCGGCATGGCCGCCGACAGCGTTGCCATCGGCGAGATCGGCCTGGACCCGGCGTATCCCGTCCCCCTCGAAATCCAGGAGGCCGCGTTCCGCGAGCAACTCGGGCTGGCCATCTCCCACGGCTTGCCGGTGCTGGTGCATTGCCGCCGGGCCTTCCACCGCACCCTGCAGATCATGCGGGAGGAACGGGCCGACCGGGTCGGGGGCATCATGCACGCCTTTTCCGGGTCCCTGGAGATGGCGCGGGAGTTCATCCGTCTCGGCTTCTGCATCTCCCTGTCCGGCACCCTGACCTGGCACGAAGCGGTGCGCCCCCTGCACCTCGCCCGGGAGGTACCGCTGGACCGGCTCGTTCTGGAAACCGACGCACCCGACATGCCCCCCCAGGGCCACCGGGGGAGCCCCAACCAGCCGGCCTGGCTGGTGGAGACCCTGCTCGCCCTGGCAGCGGCAAAAAACAGTACACCGGAGGCCGTTGCCACCGCCACGCGGGAAAACAGCGTCAGGGTGCTCGGCCTCGCCAGGGAGCGCAACGTTTCTTGACTCGCCTTATCCCGTAGCAGCTTGAGCGCACCATGCGGCACACTATCGCGAACGCGGCTATTGCAGGCGCTTGCACCCCCCATGGCCGCCAGTGCATTTATTCTGCGATTTGACCGGACAGCACCGACCACCTATCCACATTTATTGCACAATCCACAAATATTGACAGATTCCCTGTTCCAATCTCCCGCAGGCCTGCGCCATGCACTCCCGCCTTCAGGCTGCAATATCTATTGCAGCCTGAAAATGAGCCGTTGGAGTCAACATGCGCCAACATTTCGATATCTTTACTATATTTTTTTGGGCTCGATACCTGCACATTTACAATCATACATAATAGAATACGCCGGTTCGGCCGCCGGAAAAGCGGCCACCCCCCGGCTTACCTCTACGATCCAAGTACACAGTGGGGAGGTGCTCGTATGACAAAGGGGAAATGCACATCGTGGATATTCCTGCCGCTTGCATGTGCGGTACTCATGGTGGGGGGATGCAGCGGCAACACGACCAACAATTACGGTTCGGGGAGCAGCCCGGCAAGCGCCTCCCAGAACCCCCTCAACCCGAAGACACTCGTCCAGTTCAAGAATCCCTTTGTCGAAATCCCCATCGCGCCGGCTCCCACGGCCAATAGCTATACGGCAACGGCGCGCAAGAACGATGACTGGGACTTCGGCCTGCGCATCGTCGATGGCGTGACCGGCCAGACCATACGCCCCAAAGATCCGGTCACCGGCCAGACCATCAAGACCCCGACGTGGTACTATGACGTCAACGACGCCCCTCTGGGAATTTACGGCGCCACGGTCGAGACCACATCCAACAACCCGGTGACCATAACCTATGTGAACGACCTGCGGGACGAGCTGCCCGATCCCAACGCGACCGGGCTCGTCAAGGGGATCAAGGGAACCGGGACGCTCCTGACCAAACACCTTCTGGCCGTCGATACGACGGTGGACGGCATGAACCTGGGCGAACCGGAGGTCAGGACCGTGCCCCACCTCCACGGCGGGCATGTGGACTGGCGTTTCGACGGCCATCCCGAGGCATGGTTCACCAATATCCCGGCCAGCCAGCAAACCGCCGTCAAATACGGCCTGGCCGCCGACCCCTCCCGGGGCTTTCCGGGGAGACCTTCGGACAACAAGGCCATCTACACCTACGCCAATGACCAGAACGCCGCGACCCTCTGGTTCCACGACCACTCCTACGGCATCACCCGGCTCCAGGCCTACGCCGGCATAGCGGCCTTCTACCTGATCCGCGACAGCTTCGAGGACGCCCTCGGCCTCCCCAGGGGGCCGCTCGGCCCCAATCCGGTGGTGCCGACGCTTACGTCCTACAAGTACGACCTGCCGCTCGTCATCCAGGACAAGGCCTTCACCGCCGACGGCGCCCTGGTCTTCCCGACGTTCACCAACCTGGGGCTGTACACCTTCAACGCCCTGCGGGACAAGAACGGCAATGCAACCAATACCATACGACCGGAGATGTTCGGCAACGTCAACGTCGTCAACGGTATGGCCTGGCCCTCCAAGACGGTGGAACAGACCGCCTACCGCTTCCGCGTTCTGAACGCTGCCGATTCGCGGGTCTACAACCTCTGGCTGGAGGATGCGGACGACGGCACCGTGATCACACCGGCCCTGGCGGCACAGGCGGCGACGGGCGCCGGCCAGCCCGGCCTCGCCTGGCCGGTCATCCAGATCGCGGCGGAGCAGGGGCTCTTCCCCACGGCCGTCCCGGTCATGACCGGTGCCCGCGATCTGGGGCTGACCCTGGCCAACGCCGAGCGTGCCGACATCGTCATCGACTTCTCCCACCCCGTATTCAGGAAGAACGGGGCGGGGCGGAAGCTGATCCTGCGCAATGACGCCCCGGCCCCCTTTGGCGGCCTGTTCGGTCCGGCCAATGAGGACATGTCCACCCTCGACCCCAACACCACCGGCAAGGTAATGCGGTTCGTGGTGGATGCCGCCACCACGGCGACCTCCTACGACGCCCAGATCAAGGCGTGGACCGCCTCGCTGCGTCCCTTTGCCCAGCAGGGGGGGGACCTCAACGCCGCAACCCCGGGCACGGTGAGGTATATCGACCTGCAGGAGCGCAAAGACGCGGCCTACGCCTTTTTCGATCCCATCGCCAATACCACGGTCTACCGCACCGAACTGCTCATCAACGGTCTCCGCTTTTCCGACCCGATCACGGAGAACGTCCCCCACGATGCGGTGGAGGAGTGGGTGATCATCAACACCACCCCCGACATGCATCCGCTCCACCTGCACCTGGTCAAGTTCCAGATCATCGAGAAGGGACATATCAAGGCGGGGCCGGGAGGTACGCCGCTCACAGATACCGAACGCGCCCTCCTGGGGTTGCCGCCCCAGCCCGCTCCCCCCGAGCCCCCCTTCTCCCCGCCGAACTATATCCGGGCGGACGGCGCCGGCGCCCTGCCGGCCCCGATCACGTCCTACACGGCCTACATGCCCAACACCGATCCGCGGGACGACCCGTCGGGCACCCCCACCGGGACCCTGGTGCCGGACACCCCCGGCAACTCGCTCTTTGCCCGCTCGGGCAACGAGATAGGCTACAAGGACATGGTGAAGGTGCCGCCGGCCATGGTCTCCTATGACCCGAACGCCGGGGGCGAGGTGGTGAACCCGGGCTACGTGCGCATCAGGGCCAGGTTCGACCTGCCGGCCGGCGCCCAGGCCCCGGCCACCTACATGTACCACTGCCACATCATTTCCCACGAGGACGAGGAGATGATGCGCCCCTTCACGGTAAAGTAGCTGCGGGGCTGCTGCAGATGATGACGGCGGGCCATCGGCCCGCCGTCATCTCGCCACCATAATCGTATCAGGGATTTGACAGGTGACACCATGACCATAAGCGGGCGTATCTATCGCAAAGCAGGGCTCTTCGTGGCAGGCTGCCTGATGGCCGGAGTGTGCGGCTGCTCGGGCAAGGCCGACCTTACCGGGAAGTGGGGAGGGAAGATGACGCTGCCGGAAACCGGCAAATCCCTGAGCGACCTGGAATTCGACCTTACCCAGAAGGGGGGAGAGATCCACGGCACCATGAACTTTACCAAGGTGGACGGCGGCAAGGTCAAGCTGAAGGGCACCCGGAACGGCGACGAACTGAAATTTACCACGGAACACAAACGGGGCCTTACGATCGGCTTTACCGGGACCGTGAAAAGCGGTTCCCGGGTCAACGGCAGCGCCATCCTTGCCTATTCCGACCCGAAGGTGCCGGTCAAGCAGGATGCCGTCACCCTGGAGCTGACAAAGAAATAGTCGGGAAGCCCACACAAGCGATCACGAGCGCCCGGTGCCACATGCCCGGGCGTTCGTGCCTTTTCATGTCCGGCGCTCCGCCCCGGAGCGGCTCGGCCGGAGCCTGCCGCGCCGAAGGTCGCGCTGTTTCATGATGACGAAGATGACCGGGGTCATGATCAGCACATGAATGGCCGAGGTGATCATGCCGCCGATCATGGGCGCGGCGATGGGACGCATCACGTCGGCGCCGGCGCCGGCGGACCACATGAGCGGCGCCAGGCCGAGCAGCGCCACCGCCACGGTCATCAACTTGGGACGCAGCCGCAGGACCGCCCCCTCGCAGGTGGCGTCAACGATATCCTGGGCGGTAACCGCCCCCTGGCGGAGCTTGCGGTCCAGGGCCTCGTGCAGGTAGAGGACCATGACCACGCCGGTCTCCACCGCGATGCCGTACAGCGCAATGAAGCCGACCCACACCGCCACCGAGAGGTGATAGTGCAGCAGGTACAGCAGGTATACGCCCCCCACCAGCGCGAACGGCACCGAGAGCATGACCATGCCCGCCTCCAGGGCCGATGAAAAGGTGAAATAGAGCAGCACGAAGATGATCAGAAGACCCAGGGGGACCATGATCTGCAGCCGCTCCCGGGCGCGGAGCTGGTTTTCCCATTGGCCCGACCAGGCGATGGAATACCCGGGGGGGAGGTTGATCTGCCGGTTCAGGGCCTGTTTGGCCTCCTGGACAAAGCCCCCCATGTCCCTGCCCCGCACGTTGAGGAAGACCAGCGAACGGAGCATGCCCCCTTCGCTGCCGATCTCGGGCGGACCGGAGCGGGTAGTGATCCGGCTCACCAGGGAGAGCGGCACCGGGGTGCCGTCCGCTCCCGCCACCAGGATACGGGGGATAGCCTCCAGGGCATCCCGCTGGTCGCGGTTGTAACGGACCCTGATGGGGAAACGTCCCCTGCCGCCCCCCATCCCCATGGCCTCCGAGATCATCCCGCCGCCGAGCGCCGTTTCGATCACGTCCTGCACATCCTGTACCTGGACCCCGTAGCGGGCCGCAGCCAGGCGATCCACGGTTATGTCCAGGTAGCCCCCCCCGGTGGTCCGCTCGGCCACCACATCGGCCGCGCCGGGAATCCGCTTGAGGACCGCCTCGGCCTGTATGGCCAGGTCCCTCAGCACGTTCAGGTCGCTGCCGTAGATCTTTACCCCCAGATCGGTGCGGACCCCGGTGGAGAGCATGTTGATGCGGTTGATGATCGGCTGGGTCCAGCCGTTGCGCACGCCGGTCTGCTGCAGCTTGCCGTCCAGTTCGGCCACGATGTCGTCTTTCGTGACGCCGGGGCGCCACAACTCCCGCGGCTTGAGGATGATGATGGATTCGAACATAGAAACCGGCGCCGGGTCGGTGGCGGTCTCCGCCCGCCCCACCTTGCCCAGGACCGAGGCGACCTCCGGCTGCCCCTTGATGACGGCGTCCTGCACCTGGATCAGGCGCTTCGCTTCGGTGATGGAGATCGTGGGAAGCGTGACCGGCATATAGAGCAGCGATCCCTCGTCCAGGTTGGGCATGAACTCGCTGCCGAGGGAGAAGAACAGCGGGATGGCCGCCAGAAGCGCGGCGGCATTGAGGGCGATGACCGTCTTCTTGCGGTGAAGCGCCCAGCGGATGACCGGGCCATACAGCCGGATGAAGAACGACGAGACCGGATTGGCGCTTTCAGGGGACATCCTGCCCCGCAGCAGCAGACACATGAGGACCGGCACCAGGGTTATGGCGCAGATGCCCGATGCCAGCATGGTGAAGGTCTTGGTGAACGCGAGCGGGTGGAAGAGCTTTCCCTCCTGCCCCTCCAGGAGAAAGACCGGCACGAACGAGAGGATGATGATCGCCAGGGAGAAGCAGATCGCCCTGCCCACCTGGCACGATGAAGAGACGACGACCTCCAGCCGGCGTTGTTTTCGCTCCTCGGGCGGCAGTTCCGCCAGGCGGCGGTAGCCGTTCTCCACCATGATGACCCCGGCGTCCACCAGGACCCCGATGGCGATGGCGATCCCCCCCAGGGACATGATGTTGGAACTGACGCCCATGAGCTTCATGGGGATAAAGGCGCAGATGACCGCCACCGGCAGGGTCAGGATGATGACCAGTGCGCTCCGCAGGTGCAGGAGGAAGAGCAGCACGACCAGCGCCACGACCAGCGATTCTTCCCCCAAGGCCCTCTTCAGGGTGGCAACGGCCCTGTCGATCAATTCCGAGCGGTCATAGGCCGTGACGATCTCGACCCCCTGGGGGAGTCCCTTGTGCAGGGAGGCGATCTTTTCCTTGACCCGCTGGATGACCTGGGCGGCGTTCTCGCCGTAGCGCATGACGATAATGCCGCCCACCGCCTCGCCCTCGCCGTTCAGGTCGAGCAGTCCGCGGCGGAACGCCCCTCCCGTCTGGACGGTCCCCAGATTCCTGACCAGGACCGGGATGCCGTTGTGATCGGTCGTAACCGGGGTATCCCCGATGTCCCCGACCGATGCGGCGGCACCTTTCCCCTGGATGATGAATTCGGCGTTGGCCTGCTCCACGACCCGGCCGCCGGCCTCCCCGTTGGACCGTTTGAGCGCCCTGATCACATCAGCCGTGGTGACACCATAGGTGAAGAGCCTTTTGGGGTCCAACTCCACCTGGTATTCCCGCACGAAACCGCCGATGGAGGCGACCTCCGCAACGCCCTGGACCGTGCCGAGCTGATAGCGCACGAACCAGTCCTGCAGGGTGCGCAACTGTTCCAGGGTGTACCCGCTGGCGCGCAGGGTGTACCAGAACACATGGCCGACGCCCGTGCCCTCGGGACCGATCCGGGGGGCGACGCCGGGGGGGAGGAAGGAAGAGGCGTAGGCGAGGCGTTCCATGACCCGTGCCCTGGCCCAATAGATATCGGCCTGGTCGTCGAAGATGACGTAGATCATGGAAAACCCGAAGGCGGAGGAGGCCCGTACCGCCTTGACCCGGGAAAGGCCCTGAAGGTTGGTCGCCAGCGGGTAGGTAACCTGGTCTTCCACCACCTGGGGGGAGCGGCCGGGGAAATCGGTGAAGACGATCACCTGATTGTCCGACAGGTCGGGGATGGCGTCGATCGGGGTGGTGCGGAACGACCAGAGGCCCCAGCCGATGAGAGCGGCAAAGCCGAGCAGGACGATGATGCGGTTTTGTGCCGAAAACGCTATAATTCGTTCGATCATACCGTCTCGTGCTCCGTCAGCGCCGTTTGGGCTGCGTCATGTCCTGCGATGTTCCGGCAGGGGACGATGGCGCCATATCCATATCCCCCATGTCCATGTCGCCCCCTGGGCCGGCCGGATGTTTCCCGCTCGCCGGCGGGGCGCCGCGCTGCGGGGAGGAAACGGCCGGCCCGGCGGGGATCTGCCGGCCGCCCGGCTTGAGCTGGGCCTCCGAATCGATCAGAAAGGCCCCGTTGACGGCCACGGCATCGTCCTTCTGCAAACCGGCCAGAATCTGGACATCGCTGCGATAGCGTACGCCGACGCCGACCTCGCGGGGAACGAAGACCCCCTGCTTCACCTGCACCCAGACCAGGTTCCGGTCGCCGGTGTTCACCACCGCTTCGGCAGGCACCGCCAGGCCGGTGCCCAGGGGAACCTGGACCGTTGCGTTGACCACCATCTCCGGCTTGAGCAGGAGCTGCCGGTTGTCCACCGCCACCCGCACCCGGTTTGTCCTGCTCTTCGGGTTGAGGAAAGGATAGATGTAGGTGATGCGGCCAATGAACTCTCGGGAGGGGTAGGAGCGGCTGGAGAGCGCTACCTGCTGGCCCGGCTTGAGAAAAGGAAACTCGTCTTCGTACACGTCCAGCTCGCCCCAGACCCGGGAGAGGTCGGCGACGCTGAACAGGGGGTCGCCCGCCTTGACGTACTGCCCCTCCTGCACATTCTTCTCCGTGACGACCCCATCCATGGGGGGATAGACCGGAATACGCACCGCCGGCCGGGAGGTCTTCTCGAGCTCCCTGAATTGGGCGTCCCCAAAGCCCAGCTGGACAAGGCGGAGCCGGGCCCGGTACAGCGGCGATGCTCCGTCCCGGAGCAGGGGCGCCCGCTCCTCCCGGCCCTTCGCCAAAAGCAGCGTGAGGTACTCTTCCTCGGCGCCGGCGAGTTCGGGAGAAAACAGTTCGGCAACGGGCTGCCCCCTGGCCACGCGCATGCCGACCATGGAGGCATGGAGCTTCTCGATCCGCCCCGCGCTCCATGCCGAGACCTTCGCCTGGCGGGTCTGGTCGTAATTGATGATCCCCGCCGCTTCGATGGCTTTGAAGAGCGGCTTGTACAGGACCTTCGCCACCTCGAGGTTCGCCATCACCTGTTGCGCCGGCGAGAGATAGACGTGCTCCTTGAGGTTCAGGTCCCGCACGTCCCCCTTCCCCGCGACCTTGGGCACCAGTTCCATATTGCAGATGGGGCAGGTTCCCGGACGGTCCTTGACGACGAAAGGGTGCATGGGGCAGGTATACTCGTGCGCTTGCCTTGCCGCCGCCGTTGCAGGCGGTGCCTGATGGCCGCGCCGAAGGAGAAGGAGTGAGGCGGCGACAAGCGACAGCAGTACGACGAAAAGCACTATCCGCTTTGTGGTGACGGCCATGGCTCGGGCTCCCGTCGCTGGTGTGGAACTGGGGAAACGATGCGGCGTCCGCCCTTCCGGGCGGCAACGACGATGTATCTTACCATAGCGCCGTCGAATTACAACCAAAGCCAACTCCCGGACGACAAACGGCGCACCCCGCAGGTCCATGCCGATCGTGCCGATGGGCAGGCCCCCCATGTCATGGTGCATCGTGTCCGCTTTTATGTTTTTTGCGCCGAAATGACTTGCACAGGCGCCGATCAGAGGGTAAGCTTTACCGTCAACCCTTGCGAGGAGCTTCGTCATGAAATATTTCGGTGTCTTTGTTGCGGCGACCCTTGGTCTGGCCCTCAGCGGTTGCGCCATGTTCACCTCCTGGAAGAGCATCCCGCCGCCCGGCGGCTGCGACCAGTGCCACACGCTGGCCATCTCCGCCAATTGGCAGGTCACCTACCGACCGGCCGTGGTGTCTGATGAGCGGGGCCGGCCATATTTCCAGACGCCGGAATACAACCTCCCCCAACAGGGCAAACAGCAATCACCCCTCGACACGAAGAAGGTCGAGGAGATGGCATGTTTCGATTGCCACAAATCGCCGACCCCGGCGCATCAGGGGCGCAAGGGACGCTTTCACCATTGATTCCCGCCGCCCACGGGCACGGCTTCCCGCAAGCGGCTTTGTTTGTGCTCTAATTATTTTTTCTAAAAAAATAGCTCAAGTTACACAAAAAAATATTGACATAGATTTTTTTGCGAGTATATTTCGTGTTTGATTTTCAAAACCATGCGCATTGCGTTCAAATGGTGAATTCTAAGAGAAAGAGGTGACACACAATGAAAAAACTGATCTCCCTGACGCTGGTACTGGCCCTTGCTACCGTTTTTGCTGCCGGCTGCAAGAAAAAAACGGAAGAAGCTCCGGCTCCGGCTCCGGCTCCGGCCGCTGCTCCTGCCCCGGCTCCCGAGCAGAAGCCGATGTCTTCCGCTAAAGCTGCTCCGGCTGCTGAAGCCCCCAAGGCTCCTGAAGCTCCCAAGAAGTAATTCCGCTTTCCCTGTTGTGGATTGCACAAGCCTGCGGGGTAACCCGCAGGCTTTTTTTATGTCCACAACCAAAGTTCGAGCATCACCAAATGCGGCGCACCTGGCGCACGCGCTTCCCGGAGGAGACAAACCGCCATGCACGAGATGTCCATAACCCAGGGAATCATCGATATCTGCGAACGGCACGCCGGCGGCCGGCGCGTACTCTCATTGGACGTGGAGATCGGGGAGTTGAGCAGCGTGGTCCCCGAAGCGGTGGAGTTCTGTTTTGAGGCATGCAGCCGCGGCACCCTGCTGGAGGGGGCGCGCCTGAACATCCTGCGCATCCCGGGCCGGGGACATTGCCTGGATTGCGGAACGGACACGCCGCTCACCGCGGCCTTCGGCTCGTGCAGTCGCTGCGGCGGCTATCGGGTCACCGTCGAAACAGGAGAAGAGATGCGGGTCCGGGAAATCGAGGTGGATGAATGAAGGGGGGGCGCTGCCGGACGGAGCGCCCCTTTTTGCGGCATCAGCCATAGCGGCCAACCGGATTGCACGACGGCGGCCACGTCCCGCAAAAGCAGAAAAGGCCGGGCCGAAATCAGTGTCGCCACGATTTCGGCCCGGCCTTTTGTTAATCCCCCTGGCCCATTGTCACCTATAAGACCAGGGTACATCCCGTCCCTATTCGTTCCACCCTTCGGAGTGGGCTTCGCCGATCTGCTCCCAGTGCTCGGGAGAACGCCACAGGCTGGAGAGGATCAGCTCGCGGATATGGAGGAACTCCTTGGGCAGACGGTCGTACATCTTGACGAACAGCTCCTCGTGGGAGAGGACCTCGTTCTGCCAGACCCCCCGGTCAACCGACATGAGCTCGTTGAACTTCTCGCGGGTCATGTCCAGCCCTTCCCAGTCCATGTCCTCGTAGCGGGGCATCCAGCCCAGGGGAGACTCGACGGCGCCGCCCTTGCCCTGAACCCGCTCGACGATCCACTTCAACACCCGCATGTTGTCGCCGTAGCCGGGCCAGATGAACTTGCCGTTGGCATCCTTGCGGAACCAGTTGACGCTGAAGATGCGCGGCGGACGGGGAATGCTGCGGCCGAACTGCAGCCAGTGGGCGAAGTAGTCGGCCATGTGGTAGCCGCAGAACGGAAGCATGGCAAAGGGATCGCGGCGCACGTTGCCCGTGGCGCCGACCGCTGCCGCCGTGGTTTCAGAGCCGAGGGTGGCGGCGAGATAGACGCCGTAGTTCCAGTTGAACGCCTGGTAGACCAGCGGCACGGTATCCTTGCGGCGGCCGCCGAAAATGAAGGCGCTCATGGGCACCCCTTTGGGGTTTTCCCACTCCGGGTCGATGCAGGGGCACTGGGAGGCCGGGGCGGTGAAACGGGCGTTGGGATGGGCCGCCGGACGGCCGCAGCCGGGCGTCCATTCCTTACCCTGCCAGTCGGTGAGCTTTGCCGGCGGCTCGTCGCTCATCCCCTCCCACCACACGTCGCCGTCCTCGGTCAGGGCTACGTTGGTGAAGATGGAATTCTTCTCGCAGGAGATCATGGCGTTGGGGTTGGTCTTGTAGTTGGTGCCGGGGGCCACGCCGAAATAGCCGAATTCCGGGTTGATGGCGTAGACCTGCCCGTCGGCGGCCGGCTTGATCCAGGCGATGTCGTCGCCGATGGTGGTTATTTTCCACCCCTTCTCCTGGAACGGCTTGGGAGGGATGAGCATGGCGAAGTTGGTCTTGCCGCAGGCGCTGGGGAAGGCGGCGCCCACGTAGGTTTTGTCACCTTTCGGCGATTCCACGCCGAGGATCAGCATGTGCTCGGCCAGCCACCCCTCATCCTTGCCCTGTTTGGAAGCGATGCGCAGGGCGAGGCACTTCTTGCCCAGAAGGGCGTTGCCGCCGTAGCCGCTGCCGAAGGACCAGATGGACCGTTCTTCCGGGAAGTGGACGATGTACTTTTCCTTGTTGCACGGCCAGGGGACATCCTGCTGGCCCGGCTGAAGCGGTGCGCCCACGGAATGGAGGCAGGGGACGAACTCGCCGTTGCCGAGTACGTCCAGGACGGCCTTGCCCATGCGGGTCATGATGCGCATGCTGACGGCAACGTAGGGAGAGTCGGAGATCTCGATCCCGATCTTGGAGATGGGGGAGCCGAGCGGACCCATGCTGAAGGGGATGATATACATGGTGCGCCCCTTCATGCACCCCTTGAAGAGCTTCTGCAGGGTTTCCTTCATCTCCTTGGGGGGCATCCAGTTGTTGGTGGGGCCTGCATCCTGTTTGGAAAGGCTGCAGATAAAGGTGCGGTCCTCGACCCGGGCCACGTCGATCGGGTCCGACCAGGCGAGATAGCTGTTGGGGCGCTTCTGCTCATTCAGCTTGCGGAAGGTGCCTGATTTGACCAGCAGGTTGCAGAGTTCGTCGTACTCCTCCTGGGAGCCGTCACACCAATGTATCCTTTCGGGCTCGCACAGGGCGGCGGCCTCTTCGACCCATTTCAGCAGCTTCTCATTTTTGGGGACCTCATAACTCATACCACTTCCTCCTCATGTCGTTAAGTTTCATACCTAAAACCGAAAAGAATCCTGGTCACGATAGGCACTATGACTATGCTGGCGATGCTTATGCGGCGGGAACGGCACCAGGAAGAAGGGCGGGCAAAACCAGCCCTGCCGGGCTGGTTGGAGCAACTGGCCGGATGTGATGAGAACCTTTTTCGGGCCTGCTTTCGACCCGTGACGACAGGTAAACACCGTTGAATTTTGCTGTCCTGCTTCCCCATGCAACAACATAAAAAATTTATCTGTAGTAAATACCACAGGGATTATCAAAATGCAAAAGCGTTTTACTAAATAAACGTCCCTGGGGGCAAATACGGTTCCGCCGGACGAAACTGCCGGAAGTCCCTTTCCATGGTCCACCAGGACGCGAAGAGGGGTCCCAACCGGTTTTAGGCAGAATAAAGGGGCCCAGCCGCGACCGTACCGGCCGGCGCCTTACCCCGACAGCCCCTCCCATTCCCCGTACAACTCCTCCAGCCGGATATTCAGTGCGGCGTGGCGTTCGCCCGCCTCGGCGCCCCGCTGCGGGTCGTCGAAGAAGCCGGGGCCGTTCATCTCCACCTCCAGGCGGGCGATTTCGGCCTCGGCGCGGGCAATCTCCGACTCCACGGCGGCCAACTGTTTCTGGCGCCCCTGTTCCTCCCGCTTGCGCTGTTTTTCCTCCTCGCGACCCCTCTTGCGTTCTTCCTTGGATACCTCCGGCAGCGGCAGCGGTGCAGCTTCGGCAGGGGCGGCCGGCCGGGACGCCGCAGGGGACGCCCCGGTGGCACCGGATGCCGGGGTGGGCATCGGATCGGACCGCTCCTTCTTTTCCCGATAATACTCGTAATCGCCGAAATAGTTGACCAGCGCCCCGCCATCCACCTCCACGATGCGGGTTGCCAGGCCGTTGACGAAATAGCGGTCGTGGGAGACAAATACCACCGTGCCGTCGAAGGAGCGGAGGGCGTCCAGCAGCACCTCCTTGCTGAACAGGTCCAGATGGTTGGTGGGTTCGTCCATCAGCAGCAGGTTGGACGGGCGCAGCAGCATCTTGGCCAGGGCCAGGCGGTTGCGCTCGCCGCCGGAGAGGACGCCGACCTTCTTGTGGATGTCGTCCCCCGAAAAGAGAAAGGCCCCCAGGATGTCACGCAACCGGGGGACCATGTCGTAGGGGGCGTCGGCATAGAGTTCGTCGTAGGCGCTACGTGCGGCATCCAGAACGCTGGCCTGGTCCTGGGCGAAGTAATCCATGACAAGGTTGTGTCCCTCGATCCGCTCGCCCCCCTGGAATTCGGCACCGGCCAGGACCGACATGAGGGTGGATTTGCCGGCGCCGTTATGACCCACCAGCGCGATCCGCTCCCCCTTTTCGATGACCAGGTCCACCCGGTCGAGGACCGCATGGTCGCCGTAGGCCTTGGTGAGTCCCCGCAGCTCCATGACGGTCTTGCCGCTTTTGGGGGCGGGGGGGAAGTGAAAACGTATCCTTTTCCGCTCCGGCGGCAGCACGATCCGTTCGACCCTCTCCAACTGCTTGATGCGCGACTGCACCAGCGAGGCCTTGTTGGCCTGATAGCGGAAGCGGCGGATAAAGTCCTCGGACTTCTCGATCTCCTCGTCCTGACGGCGTTTGGCCTCCCGCAGGGCCGTGACCCGTTCCTCCCGCTGGACGAGGTAATTGGAGTAGCTGCAATGATAATCGGTGATGGTGTGGTTCCAGACCTCGCTGATCCGGCTGCAGACCCGGTCCATGAAGAACCGGTCGTGGGACACCAGGATCACCGAGCCGGGGTAGGAACAGAGGTACTCCTCCAGCCAGTTGCGCGCCTCGATGTCCAGGTGGTTGGTCGGTTCGTCCAAAAGCAGCACGTCCGGTTTCTGCAAGAGCAGGCGGGCCAGCGCGATGCGCATCTGCCAGCCGCCGGAAAACTCGCCGCAGTCCCGCTGCCAGTCCTCCTGGGAAAACCCCAGCCCCTTCAGCACTGTCCCGATCTCGGCCTCCATGGTGTAGCCACCCCGATGGCGGAACTGTTCCTGGAGATCCCCATAACGCTGAAGGGCCGCGGGGTGGTCGGCGGAATCATGGGGGAGCCGCTCCAGTTCCCGTCCCAGGCGGTGCAACTCCTCCTCCATGGCCAAAAGTTCGGAAAGTGCCGTCCGCGCTTCATGGAACAGGGTGCGCCCGCTGGTGGCGATGCCGTCCTGGGGCAGATAGGCCGCCTTGGCGCCCCGGGCAAGCTGGATCTCGCCCGAGGTGGGCTCGCTGAGTCCTGCGATGATCTTCATCAGGGTGGATTTGCCGGCGCCGTTCTCGCCGACCAGGGCGACCCGCTCCCCCTTCTTCAGGTGCCAGGAGATGGCGGTGAAGAGCGGGTTGCCGGCAAAGTCCTTGGAGATATTCATGAGCTGAAGCATGCCCCTGTTGTAACACAACAGGGGTACCGTCGGCAAGCGACCCGCATGGTCCGCGGACATATTCCCGGGAACGGTCCTTCGCTCCGGCAAAATATGCGCCACAGAGGGGGCTTGGCGACGATCCGCCGTTTGGCGAATGGACCGGGACTGCACAAACCCCGGCATTATCTCCCTGTCCCCGTGGCGCCGTGGCCCGGCAGCCGTTGCCGGGCTGAATTTTACATTCGCATTCTTGACCGCAGGATGATAGAGTGTAACATCCTTTCGTCCGTGTGCGGGCGGAACAATCGGCAACCATTCAATACATTGCGCTTCAGACGCAGAGCCAGCCATGAACGCACCGACACTGACAAAATTCTTTCTGGGGCGCCAGCCGGTCCTGGACATCCGCCAGGAGATTGTGGGATACGAGCTCCTCTTCCGTTCCACCGAGAAAAATTACAGCGAATACGAAAGCCAGGACCAGGCCAGCATGAGCGTCATCTCCAGCGCCATGGCCAACTTCGGCTTCCGCAACGTGCTGGGGGACAAGGACGGCTTCATCAACGTCACCCACGATGTGCTCTTCTCGGATATGGTCGAAGTCCTCCCCCCCAGGCAGACCATCCTGGAACTGCTCGAGTCGGTGGAACTGACCGGCGCGGTCAAGGAGCGCTGCGTCGAACTCAAGGCCAAGAACTTCCGCATCGCCCTGGACGACCATGTCTATTCCCCGGAGCACCACGACCTGTATCGCTTCGTGGACATCGTGAAGATCGACCTCCTGGAGACCGATCCCGCCATCCTGGCGGAGACCGTCGCCGCGCTCCGCCAGTTCCCCCTCGCGCTCCTGGCGGAGCGGATAGAAACCCAGGAGCAGTTCCAGGACTGCCTCGAACTGGGCTTTGAGCTCTTCCAGGGGTACTTCTTCGAACGGCCGGTGGTACTCAAGCGCAAAGGGCTCGAACCATCCAAAATGGCGATGCTGCGGCTGCTTGGCCACCTCAAGGGCGAAACGGATTTCGGCAAGATCGAGGAGGTGTTCAGGGACCACCCGGAATTGTCGTACAACCTGCTGAAGCTGGTCAACTCGGTGCACATGGGGCTTCGGGAGAAGATCAAGAGCCTGCGGCACGCCATTATGCTGCTCGGGCTCGGCAAGCTGCGGCGCTGGGTTCAACTGGCAATCTTTGCCAGTGCCGACAGCCGGGGGATCGACAACCCCCTGCTGGAGATGGCCGCCGTTCGGGGACGTCTGCTGGAGTATCTGGTCATGGAGCGTTACAACCTCCCACGGGACGACGAGCAGGTGGAGGCGGCCTTCATGCTCGGCATCCTGTCACTGGTGGATGTGCTCTTCGAAACCTCCGTGGAGGGGGTGGTGCGCGAGTTGCAGCTGAACGACGAAATCGCCGCGGCGCTCATCCACCGCGAGGGAAGGCTGGGGGCACTCCTGGCCCTGGCGGAGACCCTTGAGCAGACCAATTTCGGCGAAGTCACCAACCTGACCGAAACCTGCGACATCCCCATCGCCACCCTGTTGACCGCCCAGTTGGACGCCTTCAACTGGCGGACCAGCATCTCGGAAGACAACAAGGAAACGTCCCACTAGCCTCCCCTCTCACCCCGCCTCCCGTTTCAGGGCAGCGGCCGCCTGCCGGTAGACCTGAAGCGCCTCGTCGTTATACACGACGAAGACGACCCGCTCCAGCGCGGGATAACATGCCGCGGCTTCTTGTGCCGCGGCCAGCGCGATCAGGGCCGCAGCCCCCATGGGATAGCCGTACACCCCGCAGCTGATGGCCGGAAACGCGATGCTCGCCAGGCCGTTCTTCGCGGCCAGCGCAAAACAGCTCCGATAGGCGCTCCGCAGAAGTTCCGGCTCTCCCCGGGTGCCGCCGTGCCAGACCGGGCCAACGGTATGAATGACGTGGCGCGCAGCCAACCGGTAGCCTCCCGTAATCTTGGCGTCGCCGGTCTCGCATCCCCCCAGGCCGGCGCATTCCGCCACCAGTTCCGGCCCCGCCGCCCGATGGATGGCGCCATCCACCCCGCCGCCTCCCAGCAGGGTGTTGTTGGCGGCGTTGACGATGGCGTCCACGGCCATGCGCGTGATATCTTCCCGTATGATCTCGATTCGTGGGTTCATGGCCTTGCCTCCGGAAGGCGGGATATGGCTGCCGGTTCAAATATACCACACCCGCCCCGCGATGGGTGGCGATGCTCTCGAATATCTTCAGTGAAGTGGCGCGGCAATAGATACCGCAACCTCACCCCATGAAAAACGATGGTTCATCGGTGCGGAAGCCGCAACAGGGCGCCGTCACCGCAGTGCCTGCCTGACCCGTTCGAGAAAGCGCTCCGCCGTGAACGGCTTCTGGAGAAAATCGATCCCTTCCTCGAGCGTCCCGTCGTGCACGAAGGGCTCGTTGGCGTAGCCGGAGATATACAGCACCCTGAGCTCGGGCAGGGATTCGTGCAGATAACCGTACAGGTCCTTGCCGTTCATCTCCGGCATGACCACATCGGTTACCAGCAGGTCGATGGCCGCGCCGTTCCGCCGGGCAAGCTCCCGGGCCGCGGCGGGATGGCCCGCCACGAGCACGCGGTAGCCCGCCGATTCCAGCAGTTCCACCGCCATCTCCCGGACCATGTCGTTGTCCTCCACAACCATGATGTTCCCGCCCCCCGGCGCGCCGCCGGCCGCCGCAACGTCCGGTTCCGGTTCCGTTATGGCCGGCTCATGGCGGCTGAGGGGGAGGTAGAGGCAAAAGGTCGTCCCCTCCCCGCGGCCGCTTCGCACGGTGATGTATCCCTCGTGCTGCTTGATGATGCCGTAGACCGTGGCCAGGCCGAGCCCGGTTCCATGCCCCACCTGCTTGGTGGTGAAGAAGGGCTCGAAGATGTGTACCAGGGTTTCGTCATCCATGCCGCAGCCATTGTCGCTGAAGGCCAGCAGGGCGTAAGGGCCGGGCCGCATGCCGGGGTGCAGGCGGGCATACTCGTTGTCAAGCACCACATGGCCGGTTTCCACGGTAATCGTGCCGTTCCCCGTGATGGCGTCCTGGGCATTGACCGCCAGATTGAGCAGGACCTGCTCTATCTGCCCACGGTCCGCCAGGATGGCGACCGTGCCCGGTGCCAGGCGGATCTTGATGGCGATGCTCTCCCGGATGGTGCGGCGCAGGATGTCCTGGAACGTGCCGATAATCCCGTTCAGGTCCACCGGCTGGATCGTGAGCATCTGCTTGCGCCCGAAGCTGAGAAGCTGCTGGGTCAGATCCCGCGCCTTGCACGCCGCCGAGATGATCCCCTGGACCTTGCTCCTCAGGGGATCGTCACTGGCCAGCTTGTTCCGCATCATCTCGGCATAGACCAGTATGGGGGTCAGGAGGTTGTTGAAATCATGGGCGATCCCGCCGGCCAATTGCCCGATGGCCTCGATCTTCTGCACATGGCGCAACTGCACCTCGAGATGGTTCCTCCGCTCCTCGACCCTGAAGCGTCCGATGGCAATGCTGGCGAGATGTGCGGCGGTCTCGATCATCTGGATCTCGAACCGGTCCGGTGTCCGGGGCTCACGGCAGTAGAGGGCGACGGCACCGAGCAGTTCGTCCTCCGACGAAAGGACCGGCTCGGCCCAGCAGGCGCGCAGACCCGCCTCCCGGGCAGGCTGGAAATCCCGCCACGAGGGATGCACACCCACATCCTCCACGATCATCCGCCGGTACCGCCGGCCATCCGTCCCGCCGGGCAGCAGCCACTGGCCGGCCCGCCGCCCCTCGACCGCCCGGTTGTAGAATTCGGGGAGGCTCGGGGCGACGCCCTGGTGCACCTGCTGGCCGTCTTCGTCCAAAAGGAGTATGGAACAGGGTATCCCCCGGCACTCCTGTTCCACAAACCCGACGATGTGGAGGAGGAGTTCCGCCAGGCCGACACCGGTCGCCATCTCCTCCAGGATGCGCAGCCTGGCATGCTCGCGCAGGTCGTTGCGTTTGCGCTCGCTGATATCCCTGACGATGCTGAGGACCAGGCTCCGCCCTGCGTCCGTCATGGTCCGCGCATGGATTTCCACCGGCAGGACCGTCCCCCCCTTGGCACGGTAAACCGACTCGAAGACCGCTTCTCCCCGTTCCAGGACCGTGGCGGCGCCGGCAGCCGCAGAGGCTACGCATTCGGGCGTCTGCAGGTCGCGGAGATTCTTGCCCAGCAATTCGCCCTGGGTATAGCCGGTCATGTGGCACAGGGTCGTATTGACGTGCAGCAGGCGCCCCTCGCGATCCGTCAACAGGATGGCGTCGTTGGCGGCATCGACCTGCGCCGCCTTGAGCCGGACCTGCTCCTGCTCCTCCCGCAGGGACTTCTGCGCCGCCTGCAGGCGGTCCAGGTGGTTCAGCAGCAGGTGCATCAGCAAGAGGATGGCGAGGCTGAGGCCGGCCAGGACGGTTGTCTGCAAAACGGCTTTCTGCCGCCAGGAGTCCAGGAAGTCGTTCTGGTGCAGGGAGACCACCGCCACAACGGGAAAGCGGGAGATTCTGTGGTATGAAATGATGCGCGGGGACGTATCCCGCGGGCTCTGATAGCCGCGGAAGGTTCCGGCCGGGGCATGGGGGAGGTACCGCCGGAAGAGGTCGGATTGCCGAAAGTCGGTCGTATATGCGTTTTGAGCAAAGGGCTCATTCACCAGCGGCGCCCCGTCGGTCCGGACCAGGAGCACCTTGCCCCGCGGGCCGAGGCTCGTCGAGGTATAGAAGCGGTGGAAATAGTCGATCTCGAAGGCTGCCGCCACCAACCCCGAAAAGCTGCCGTCCGCCGCAACGAGCGGCCGGGTCATGGTGAACCGCCAGCGGTTGCTCAGCCGGCTCACGAGGGGGCGGCTGAAGAAGAGGCCGGCGTGGGTGGCGTCCCTGTTGAAGAGATAATACTCCCGGTCGGCGACGTTGATCTGCCGGGAAGGGAATTCCAGGGAATTGACCGTCATCGTTCCGTTGCGGTCGACGATGAAGAGCGCCCCGAGCTGGGGGGTGTCGCTTCCCTGCCGCCTGATGATGCGGAACAGGGTCAGCCGATCGACCCTGTCCACCCCGCCACGCTGCTCGATCTCGCCGACGATATCCTGCAGGGCGCGATCCGCCTCGGCAAAGGCGCTGCCGGCGTGCTCGCCGAGGGCGCGGGCGTACCCCTCGGACTGCTTTTCGGCAGCACCGATGATGGCGTGGCGTTCGGAAACCATGTGCCAGGCCGAAATGCCGATGACAACCAGCAACAGCAGCCCGACGACAAGCCTGACGCGTGTTTTGAACTGGGTGGTGGTAAGCGCGGGTCGCTGCCTCAACTGCCTCACGGGGGTGCTCCAGGTCGTATTATTACCTAATTCCAATAATGCAAATTTTGTATACTAACGCAAACTCGCATCGGCTGCCAGCAATAAAAGCCTTGTCGGAACACCCCCGGAACGGGATCCTATTTTTTGATCTGCCCCTGGATGCCGATGGTAACCTCGTTGTAGGGTATCTGCTTGCCGCTGGCGGCGATGGCCTGCCGGGCAGCCACGGCGATCCCGCCGCAGCAGGGCACTTCCATCTTCAACACCGTGACGCTCTTGATGTCGGAACGGATGAACAGCTCCGTCAGCTTCTGCTGATAGAACTGATTGTCGTCCAGCTTGGGGCAGCCCATGACAACGGCCCGCCCCTTGAGGAAATCCTCATGGTAACCGGCATAGGCCACCGGCACGCAGTCGGCGGTGATCAGCAGGTCGGCACCCTGGAAATAGGGGGCGCTGGTGGAGACGAGGTGCAGTTGCACCGGCCACTGGGCCAGCTGGCTCTGGCGGCTGCCGGTCGGTTCCGAAGCGGCCGCCTCCTGCGGACGGGCAAAGCTCATGGTGCGGGAACCGGGGCAGCCGCCGCCGTGATGGTGCGGGGTGGACGCGGCAGGTACCGATGGGGCGTGATGATGCGGCGCCGGTTTCCCCTGGCTTGCCAGGTGCTGCTCGACGGCGGCCTCATCGAAGGCGTCGGCCTCGCGCTCCTCCACCGTGATGGCGTCACGCGGGCACTCGCCCAGACAGGCCCCCAGGCCGTCGCACAGGTTGTCCGCCGAAAGCTGCGCCTTGCCGTCAACGATCCTTATGGCCCCTTCGGCGCAGGAGGGGACGCACAATCCGCAGCCGTCGCATTTGTCCTGGTCTATCTTCACGATCTTTCTCAGCATGTTTTTCTCCTTTTTTAAAAGTTTTCCTCTGCTTTTTGATTCAGCCTTTATCTCTGTGTTCCTCAGTGTCTCCGTGTCTCTGTGGCAGGTTTTGAATCTTACGATTTTCAGAAAAAATAGTGCCAGATGTAATCCAGCCGCCCCCGCAGCATCAGCCTCTTTCCGGAGTACGCCATGACCTCCTTCACCTTCGCCCGGTTCGCCTCGCTGTAGCAATGGATCCGGCACCGTTTGCAGGTCGGCTTCTCCGCCTCCAGAGGGCATTTTACCCGCCGGGCCACGGCATAGGCCATGAATGCGGCGCATTCGGCGCACAGACGACGCTCGCCCAGCCCCGCCGGAAGGGAAAACAACGAACTTTCGCCGGTCCCATGTCGGCCTGCGCAGTAGACCTCGACGAACGTGCCGATCAGCCTGATATCCTTTTTTTGATGCTTCGTAAGCGTTTCCATGGTTGCCATCATGCCCCATTCTCCCGAAATCTTATATGACAAAGATCAAATAAATCCCTTTTGCGGGTCCGGCCAAGCGAGCCTTATGCAAAACGCCATGAAGGAGACCGATATGCACGGCGCAAACGAGGGAGGGAACGAGGCGTACTGTCGGTACGTTGAGTTTCCGGGCGAGCGGCACCACAGCAGATCGGCCCCGCAACAGTTTTGCAAGAGGCTCGTTTTTTCCTTTGCCTCTCCCCCCGGATTACGGGTAATATGACCCGATTTCATCACTCCCCGGATTGCGGATTTGAGCCTATAGACCCCATGGCAGAGCAAAAGAAAGAAAAACTCACCAAAGAATTGCAGGGGATGGCGCTCGCCACGGTTGGCGTCTTCATCCTGCTGGCGTTTACGACCTTCAACGCCACCGATGTCTCCTTCAACAGCTACTCCAACGAGGGGGCCGTCCACAACCTGGGGGGACGCCTGGGCGCCCAGGTGGCCGACCTGTTCTTCATCTGCTTCGGCCTGGCCTCCTACCTGGTCCCCCTGGCCCTCCTCTACATGTCCTACACCCTGTTCCGCTTCAAGGAGATCCGTCTGCGCTCCTACAAGCTCTTGGCGTTTTTCGGGCTGATGTTCACCCTGGCCGTCCTGTTCGCCTTCTTCCGGGACAGGACCATGTTCCTGGGGCAGCAGGTCCCCACCGGCGGCGCCGTGGGAGTGGTCGCCGCCCGCCTGCTCCGGGGAACGGTCGGCGTCACCGGCTCCATGCTCGTGCTGCTGCCGCTTTTGGCGGCCTCGGTCATGATCCTGTCGCGCTTCTCCTTCGTCCTCTTCGCCGGCTGGTGGCTGGAAACCCTCAGGCATAAATGGCTCGCCTGGCAGGAACGCCGCGCCCACGGACTCAAGGAACGCCAGCGGGAAAAGGCCAAGCAGGAGGGGATGCCGGTTGCCGCGGCAGCGGCCGGGCCGGTCATCAAGCCGGCCACACCGCCGCCGGCCCCGGCCAATGTTTTCAAAAAGGAGAAGGCCAGGAAAAAGGAAGCCGAAAAGAGCGCCTCGGTCCAGGAATCCTTCGAGTTCATCAAGAGCGACGGCGATTTCCTCACCCCTCCCTTCTCCCTGCTGGACAACCCGCCGCCCACCGAGAAAAAGCTGGACCGGGACGCCCTGACCATGAACGCCCGGCTTCTGGAAAAAAAGCTCAAGGACTACGGCATCGACGGCGAGGTGGTGGAGATCTGCCCCGGCCCGGTCATCACCATGTACGAATTTTCCCCGGCCCCCGGCATCAAGATCAGCCGGATCGCCGGACTGGCCGATGACCTTACCATGGCGCTGCAGGCCATGTCGATCCGTATCGTGGCCCCCATTCCGGGCAAGGGGGTGGTGGGGATCGAGGTCCCCAACCGCGACCGGGACATGGTCTTCCTGCGGGAGATCTTCAACTGCGAGGAGTTCCACCACAACAAGATGAAGCTCCCCCTGGCCCTGGGCAAGGACATCGCCGGCCTCCCGGTGGTCACCGACCTGGGCAAGGCTCCGCACCTCCTGGTGGCCGGCTCCACCGGGTCGGGCAAGTCGGTCTCCATCAACACCATGATCCTCTCCCTGCTCTACACCGCCACGCCCCACGACGTGCGCATGATCATGGTCGATCCCAAGATGCTGGAATTCTCCATGTACGAGGGGATTCCCCACCTGCTGCTGCCGGTGGTGACCGAGCCCAAGAAGGCCTCCCTGGCCCTGAAGTGGGCGGTCAACGAGATGGAGCGCCGCTACAAGCTGATGGCCAACAAGGGCGTGCGCAACATCGAGTCCTACAACAAGAAACTGGCCGGCGAGGCCCAGGAGTTGGAAGAATTGGGCGCCATCCCCGAGGCCGAGATCATCGAGGAGTTGGAGGAGATCGTCGAAGAGGGGGAGGCGGTGGTCGATCCGCTCCCCTTTGCCGTGGACGCCGAGGAGGAGTTGGAGCACAGCCACCTCCCCTACATCGTGGTCATCGTGGACGAGTTGGCCGACCTGATGATGGTGGCCGGCCGCGAGGTGGAGGAACACATCGCCCGCCTGGCACAGAAGGCCCGCGCCTCGGGCATTCACCTGATCCTGGCGACCCAGCGCCCGTCGGTGGACGTCATCACCGGCCTGATCAAGGCCAACCTGCCGTCGCGCATCTCCTTCCAGGTGTCGTCCAAGGTCGATTCGCGCACCATCTTGGACTGCAACGGGGCCGAGAGCCTCTTGGGGGCCGGCGACATGCTCTACATGCCCCCCGGCACCTCCAAGCTGCAACGCATCCACGGCGCCTTCGTCTCCGACGCCGAGGTCCAGCGGGTGGTGGACTTCCTCAAGAAACAGGGCAAGCCGGTCTACGAAAAATCGATCCTGGAGATGAAGGATACGGACGAAAAGGGGGGCGACGGGGAGGACGAGGAACTGGACGAACGCTGGGAGGACGCCCTGCGCCTGGTGGCCGAAACCAAGCAGGCCAGCATCTCCATGGTCCAGCGCCGGCTGCGCATCGGCTACAACCGGGCCGCGCGCATCATCGAGATGATGGAGCGGGAAGGGATGGTCGCCCCCAGCGATGGCACCAGCAAACCCCGGGAGATCTACACGGATATCATCCAGGCCTATCTGAATTCCCAGTTGACGCGGTGAGGTGAACATGGACTCCATACGGGCAGCCGCCATTCAGTTCCACGTCACACAGGGTGCAGTGGACGCCAACCTGGCCCAGGTCCGGGAGGCCCTGCGGCGCGGCGCCGCCCAAGGCGCCAACCTGGCTGTGCTGCCGGAGATGTGGTCCACGGGCTTCGCCTACAAGAACCTCAACGAACTGGCCCAGCGCACCGCCGGGATCGTGGACGAACTTCTCGCCCTGTCGCGGGAGCTGAACCTGGTGATCGTCGGCAGCATGCCCGAACCGGGCGGGGACAAGGTATTCAACACCGTGTTCCTGGTGGACAACGGCACCCTGGCGGGGGTCTACCGCAAGATCCACCTCTTCTCCCTGCTGGGGGAGGACCGGGCCTTTTCCGGCGGCGATCGCTGGCTGCTGGCCGAGACCTCCCTGGGCCCGGTGGGCGTGATCGTCTGCTACGACCTGCGCTTCCCCGAACTCTCCCGCCGGCTGGCCGTGGAGGGCGCCCGGGTGATCTGCATCCCGGCCCAGTGGCCCCGACCGCGGGAGGAGCACTGGCGCACCCTCGTCCGCGCCCGGGCCATCGAGAACCAGCTCTTCGTGGTGGCCTGCAACGCCTGCGGCCCCAGCGGCAAACTGAACCTCTTCGGCATGAGCATGATCGTCGATCCCCAGGGGGAGGTGCTGGCCGAGGCGGGCGACGGGGAGGGCGAAATCGTTGCCTCCCTGGACCTGCAGGCCATGGCCGACTGGCGGGCCCGGATACCCTGCTTCAACGACCGCCGGCCCGAGTTGTATTGAGATAGTGATGTCTGCCACGGAGGCGCAGAGAAAACCAGAGAGAGTATTAACTCAGGGCCCTTACCCAAAAATCCCTGTTTTAAGTTTCGGCTTTCTCAGTGTTTCTCCGTGTCTCAGTGTCTCTGTGGCAGATTTTGAGATTCCAGAATTTAATCTTTCCCAGGAGTTAGAAATATGTCCGTAGCAGAGCAGATGGCCGTCATCAAGCGCGGCGCCGTGGAGATTCTGGTCGAAAAGGAACTGGAAGACAAGTTGGAGAAGTCCCTCAAAAGCGGCGTGCCCCTGAAGATCAAGGCCGGCTTCGACCCCACCGCCCCGGACCTCCACCTGGGCCATACCGTGCTGATCCAGAAACTGCGCCAGTTCCAGCAACTGGGGCATGAGGTCAACTTCCTCATCGGCGACTTCACCGGCATGATCGGCGACCCCACCGGCAAATCCGTGACCCGCAAGGTCCTGACCCGCGAGGACGTGCTCAGGAACGCCGAAACCTACAAGGAGCAGGTCTTCAAGATCCTCGACCCGGCCAAAACCAAGGTGGTCTTCAACTCCGAATGGCTCAACAAGCTGGACGCCGGCGGCATGATCGGCCTGGCCTCCAAGTATACCGTGGCCCGCATGCTGGAGCGGGACGACTTCCACAAGCGCTTCACCAGCCAGCAGCCGATCAGCATCCACGAGTTTCTCTACCCCCTGATCCAGGGGTACGATTCGGTGGCGCTCCAGGCGGATGTGGAGTTGGGGGGCACCGACCAGAAGTTCAACCTGCTCATGGGGCGCGAACTTCAGCGGGAGTGGGGCCAGCCGTCCCAGTGCATCCTCACCATGCCGCTCCTGGAGGGACTGGACGGGGTCAACAAGATGTCCAAGTCCCTGGGCAACTACATCGGCATCAGCGAGCCCCCCGACGAGATCTTCGGCAAGGTCATGTCCATCTCCGACGACCTGATGCTGCGCTACTACGAGCTGCTCTCCGACATGTCCCTGACCGAACTGGAACAACTGAAGGCCGGCCTGAAGGACCACTCCCTCCACCCCATGGCGGCCAAGAAGGCGCTGGGGCGCGAGATCGTCTCCCGCTTCCACGGCGCCGGGGCCGGCGAGGCGGCGGAGGAGCAATTCGTCAAGCGCTTCAAGGAGAACGAGATCCCGGACGAGATGCCCCAGGTCGGCTTCTCCCTGGCCGACGGCCCGGTGCTCCTGGCCAGGGCCATGACCGAGGCCGGGCTGACCAAGTCCAACGGCGAGGGGCGGCGCTCCATCGACCAGGGGGGGGTCAGGCTGAACAACGAAAAGGTCAGCGATACCAACCTGGAACTGGCCGCCCCCGGCGAGTACATCGTCCAGATCGGCAAGCGCAGGTTTGCCCGGATCGTCGTTTCCTGAGCCGTTTTCCGGGCCCGGCCACGGCGGCTTCAGGGAAGTTTGCCGCCGCAGCCGTCACCGTCGTGGTACAATGAACAACAGATGGTGAGATCGCGAAAGGGGGTGCACGTATGACCACGCGCAGAGAAAAGGATACCCTCGGCGAGATGGAAGTCCCGGCCGAGGCGTATTATGGCGCCCAGACGGCGCGGGCGGTGCGCAACTTCCCCATCTCGGGCCTTCGGCCCCATCCCGCCTTTGTGTGGGCCACGGTGGCCATCAAGCGGGCGGCGGCCCGGGTCAACATGGCCGGCGGCAGGCTCCCCGCCCCCATCGGCAACGCCATCGTGGCGGCGGCCGACGAGGCGCTGGCGGGCAGATTCGACGAACAGTTCGTGGTCGATCCCTTCCAGGCGGGCGCCGGCACCTCCCACAACATGAACATCAACGAGGTCCTGGCCAACCGGGCCCTGGAAATCCTGGGGCGGCAGCGCGGCGATTTTTCCACCCTGCACCCCAACGACCACGTCAACATGGCCCAGTCCACCAACGACGTGATCCCCACCGCCATCCGCCTGGCGGCGCTCAGGATGCTCGATCCGCTGCTGGAGGTTCTGGAGGGGCTGGAACAGGCCCTGGCCGACAAGGCCCGGGAGTTCGACCCGATCCTCAAATCGGGGCGCACCCACCTGCAGGATGCGGTGCCGATCCGCCTGGGGCAGGAGTTCGGCGCCTATGCAGCGGCCGTACGCCGGAGCCGCGAAGGGGTGGAGGGATGCCTGCCGGCGCTCCTGGAACTGGGCATCGGCGGCACCGCCGTGGGCACCGGCCTGAACGCCGAACCGGACTACCGCAAACGCATGGTGGCGGAGTTGGCCGCTGCAACCGGTTTCCCGGTCACCGCCAGCGGCAACCTGTTCGAGGCCATGCAGAACATGGAGCCCTTCCTGGCCCTCTCCGCGGCCCTGCGGGGGGCGGCGGTCGCCATCGGCCGCATCGCCAACGACCTGCGCCTGCTCGCCTCCGGGCCGCGCACGGGGCTGGACGAAATCCGCCTGCCGGCGGTCCAGCCCGGCTCCTCGATCATGCCGGGGAAGATCAACCCCTCCATGGCCGAGATGATCAACATGGTCTGCTTCCAGGTGATCGGCTGCGACCAGGCGGTCATGCTGGCGGCCCAGGCCGGGCAACTGGAGCTGAACGTGATGATGCCGCTCATCGCCTACAATGTGCTGTTCGCCATGGAACTGCTCACAAACGGCGTGCGCAAATTCACCGAATCGTGCATACTGGGGATACAGGCCAACGAGGAACGCTGCCGCCGCTATCTGGAGGAGTCGCTGGGGCTGGTGACGGTGCTGGCGCCCTACATCGGCTACAACGCGGCGGCGGAGGTGGCCAAGGAATCGGTGGCGACCGGCACGTCCATCCGGCAGATCGTGCTGGAACGCGGCCTGATGCCGGAGGCGGAGCTGGAAGCGGTCATGAAGCCGGAACACCTGACCGAACCGGGGCTGCCGCTGCGCTGAGAGGGACGGAACGAAGAAACACAGGGCTGAAAAAAGTTTTGCAGGGTGGCGATGGGGCGAGAGGCCGGTCCGGCATATCCCCTCCCGCCGCCCCTGGTGATTCGGTTTTCACGACTTTGTGTCATTACCCATAGCAAAAAGGAGAACAGCGATGAAAGCAGAAGTCGAAAAGGTACTTGAAATGGTGCGGCCCGGCCTGCAGGCCGACGGCGGCGATGTGGAACTGGTGGAGGTGACCGACGACGGCGTCGTCAAGGTTCGCCTGAAAGGCGCCTGCGGTAGCTGCCCCATGTCCACCATGACCCTCAAGATGGGTATCGAGCGGGCCGTGAAGGAGCAGGTGCCCGGCATCAAGGAAGTGGTGCAGGTATAAGCTTGCTGACCATGGCTTGCAACGGGGGGGAAACGGCGCGCCGCTTCCCCCCCGTTGCGTGATGCGTGGCCGAAGGGCGTCAGGCCCGGCGCCAGGAGACGATCAGCACCGCCAGCAGAATCACCCCGCCCCCGGCAAAGAACGACAGGGACAGGTGCTCCCCCAGCACCAGCCACCCCAGCAGCGCCCCCACCACCGGCTGGAGAAAGAAGAAGACCGACCCGGTGCCCGCCTCCACCAGGCTCATCCCCTTGTTCCAGAGATAGAAGGCCCCTGCGGTGGAAACGACCCCCAGGTAGAGGATCGCCCCCCAGAGGACCGGATTGGCCAGCCCGCTCACCGGCAGGAAACGCCATTCGATGACCATGGCCGGGGTCGTCATCAGGGTGGCCCAGAAGATGGCCCCGGTGGTGATGACCAGGGGGAGAGGCTGGCCGAGAACTTCCGGGCCAGGACCGACAGGAGCGCCCAGGTGACGGCGGCGCCGATCAGGGCCAGATTGCCGGCCAGCACCCGGCCGCCGGTGGCGCTGGCGTCCCACCCCACGACGATGATGACCCCGATGCTCGCCAAAAGCACCGAGGAGAGCTTGCGGGGGGTCAGGCGCTCCCCCAGCATGAGCCAGGCAAAGAGCAGGATGAAGGCTGGGCTGGCGGAGGTGAGGATCGCCCCGTTGTGGGCCGAGGAGAGGCGCGTCCCGATGAACTGGAGCCCCACCGACACGAAGTAGCCCACAAAGCCGATGGCGATGAAGGCGCGGTGGTCGCTGCGGGTCAGGGGGGCGGTCTGCTGGCGCGCCGCCAGCGGGTAGAGCGTGGCAAAGGCGGTGACGTACCGCAGCCAGAGCAGGGTGAAGGGGGGGATGAAATCGAGGGTGTACTTGCTGACCACGTACATGCCGCCCCAGATGGAGGCCGCCGCAGCCAGGGCGCAGTAGCCGCGCATCGTCTGATGTCCGTTTGTGTGCATACCGTCCGTTTCCGCTGGAGAGTGGGTGATTCCGCCGCGCCGGGTGTTCGTCTGTATACCACAGATTTTTTTCCTGAAATCAAACAAAATGTCATCCTTCGCACAATTCGCTTGCAGGCATACTGTTTACCGTGATAAAAAACAGTGCTTTTTTCTTCATAAAAGGCACCTTTTTTCATACACTTTTACGCATAATCACGGGATATCCGGCATGTTCCTGCAACAGCTCATCAACGGCATCGCCCTGGGCTCCACCTACGCCCTGATCGCCCTGGGCTACACCATGGTGTACGGCATCATCGCCCTGATCAACTTCGCCCACGGCGAGATCTTCATGGCCGGGGCCTTCGTCGGCCTCCTCATGGTGGGCGTGTTCAAGCTCAACATCTTCCTGGCCATGGCCTGCTCCATGATCTTCTGCATGGTCATGGGGGTCGTGATCGAATTCATCGCCTACCGCCCCCTGCGCAAATCGTCCCGGCTCTCGGCCCTCATCTCCGCCATCGGCGTCTCCACCTTCCTCTCCTCCCTGGCCCTGATGGTCTTCGGCGCCAACGCCAAGGGGTTCCCGGACCAGGCGTTTCCCTCGCACCAGATCAGCATCGGCGACGCGGACATCTCGACCCTGCAGCTCCTCATCATCGGCGTTTCGGCGGTGCTGATGCTCGGCCTGGAGTTCATCGTCCAGAAGACCAAGATCGGCAAGGCCATGCGGGCCACCTCCGAAGACTACAACACCGCGGCCCTCATGGGGGTCAACGTCAACTTCGTCATTTCCTTCACCTTTGCCCTCGGCTCGGCCCTGGCCGCTGCCGGCGGCGTCCTGGTTGGGATGCTGTTCAACGCCGTATCCTTCAACATGGGACTGATGGCCGGCCTGAAGGCCTTCGCCGCCGCCGTCCTGGGGGGCATCGGCTCCATCCCGGGCGCCATGCTGGGGGGGCTGCTCCTGGGCGTGACCGAGGTCTTCGGGGTCGCCATCGGCTACTCCTCCTACCGCGACGCCATCGCTTTCGCCATCCTCGTACTGGTATTGCTGGTCCGGCCCACCGGCCTGTTGGGCCGCAAGATCCTGAAGAAGGTCTGACTATGCTGCATGGCTTTGTCAACTCCATCGACCCCTATTTCCTGCAGATCCTGGTCAACATCGGCATCGGCATCACCCTGGCGCTCGGGCTCAACGTCATCACCGGCCTGACCGGCCAGCTCTCCCTCGGCCATGCCGCCTTCATGAGCGTCGGCGCCTTCACGGGCGCGCTGTTGACCCTCAAGACCGGCACCCCCTTCTACCTCAACCTGATCCTGAGCGGCCTCTTCACCGCCGCCGTGGGCGCCCTGATCGGCTGGCCGATCCTGCGGCTCACCGGCGACTACCTGGCCATCTGCACCCTGGGCTTCGCCGAGATCGTCAAGGTGGTCTTCCTCAACCTGGAGATCACCAACAAGGCCCTGGGCCTCACCGTCCCCACGCCGCAGACGGCGCTGCCCATGCCGGTGATCGTCCTCATCGTCGCCATCATCATGATCGTCGCCTCCACCTTCATCCAGAACTCCCGCTTCGGCCGGGCCCTCAAGGCGATCCGGGACGACGAGATCGCCGCGGAATCCATGGGTATCAACATCGCCCGCTACAAGGTCCAGGCCTTTGCGGTCAGCACCTTCATGGCCGGGGTCGGCGGCTGCCTCTACGCCCACTTCCTGGGGTACATCAACCCGTCGGACTTCGGCTTCCTCAAGTCCGTGGACATGCTCAGCATGATCGTCCTGGGCGGCCTGGGAAGCATCCCCGGCGCGGTCATCGGCGCCTCGATCCTCTCCACGGCGCCCGAGGTCCTGCGCTTCATGTCCCAGTACCGCATGCTGGTCTACGGCGCCCTGATGGTCTTTTTGATGGTCTTCCGCCCCAACGGCCTCCTGGGGGGCGTCAACGTCACCGACCTAGTGCTGCGCAAGCTGGGGGTGAAGCCCCACGGCGCGCTGCGCAACGAGGAGGGGAAACACTGATGGCGCTGCTCAAGCTCGATAACGCCACCATCCGCTTCGGGGGCCTGGTGGCGGTGAACGGAGTCAACCTGGATGTGGAGGAAGGGGAGATCATGGCGCTCATCGGCCCCAACGGCGCCGGCAAAAGCACCATCTTCAACCTCATCACCGGCATCTATCCCCCCACGGAGGGGGGCATCAGCTTCAAGGGCAAAAGCATCGCCGGACTCCAGCCCCACGTCATCGCCGGGGGCGGCATCGGCCGCACCTTTCAGAACATCCGCCTCTTCAACGAACTGACCGTGCTCGAAAACGTCCTCATCGGCGCCCACACCCGTGGGCGGTGGGACCTGACCGGCGCGCTGCTCAAGCTCCTCCCCCCGGTGCGCCGGGAAGAGGGACGGCTCCTGGAGCTGGCCATCCGCTGCCTGTCCCAGGTGGACCTGGCCCACAAGGCCTACGAACAGGCGTGCAACCTCCCCTACGGCGAGCAGCGCCGCCTGGAGATCGCCCGGGCCCTGGCCATCGAACCGGCCCTGATCCTGCTGGACGAGCCGGCTGCCGGCATGAACCCCCAGGAAAAACAGACCCTGCTGGAGATGGTGCGCAAGATCCGCGCCTCCGGGGTGACCGTCTTTCTCGTGGAGCACGACATGAAGTTCGTCATGGGGCTCTCGGACCGCATCGCGGTGCTGGACTACGGCGTCAAGATCGCCGACGGCCGTCCCGAGGAGGTCCGGGCCAACCCGGCCGTCATCGAGGCCTACCTGGGGAAAGGAGCCACCCACTGATGCTGTCGGTCGAGAACCTTTCCGTCAACTACGGCGCCATCCGTGCCCTGCACGGCGTCTCCTGCCGCGTGGAACAGGGGGAGATCGTGGCCCTCATCGGTGCCAACGGCGCCGGCAAGACCACCATCTTGAACACCATCTCCGGCATCGTCCCCTCCATGGGCGGCGTCATCGCCTTCGAAGGGACGGAGATCACCCGCATGGCCCCCCACCTGATCGTGCGCAAGGGGATCTGCCAGGTCCCGGAGGGGCGCCGCGTCTTTGCCCGCATGAGCGTGCAGGAAAACCTGGAGATGGGCGGCTTCATCCTCTCCGGCAAGCACGAGGTGGCCCAGGGGATCGAGCGCGCCTTCGCCCTGTTCCCCCGCCTGGCCGAGCGCCGCAAGCAACCGGCCCGCACCCTCTCGGGCGGCGAGCAGCAGATGCTGGCCATGGGGCGGGCGCTTATGTCCAACCCGCGCCTGCTGCTCTTGGACGAGCCCTCCATGGGGCTGGCCCCCATGCTGGTGGAGAAGATCTTCGAGATCGTGGTGGAGATCAACAAGCAGGGCACCACCATCATGCTGGTGGAGCAGAACGCCTCCATGGCCCTCTCCATCGCCAACCGCGCCTATGTGCTGGAAACCGGCGAAGTGGTCCTGTCCGGCGACGCCGGGGAGTTGGCCCGCAACCCCGAGGTGAGGAAGGCCTACCTGGGGGAGTAACCGCCCCTTGCCCTACGTACAGCGACGCCCTGCCGGGATACCGGCGGGGCGTTTTTTGTTTGGGGGATCAACAGCTTTGAACCGTAAGGGATGGAATGCCGGAGAAATGAGAATCGTTTGTGATGATAACGGCTTTGCGGCACAGTGCGGTAGCGCCGATAATTGCATCAGGAAGCTTCAGCCGATGCTGCGTACGCAATGTCAGGGCACTATCTGCAAGTTCGTCATTATGGACAAGCGAGACGATCTCGATTCTCGAACAAAAGCGTTTGAAACTTTTTCGGTCATTGAGCGTCAAGCCATCAAAGGCGAGGAATTCGAGGTAGGTAACAACCGAGATGCCGACATAAGCCGCTGCCTCAAGCCGGACAGCCAACTCCCGGTTGCCATTCAAAAGCGATACAACGGCATTGGTGTCGAGCACATAGCGCAGTTTACCACTCATCCCGCAAACTCCGTTGAGCAGCTACCGCATCACCCTTCCAGGTCACGGTGCCGCACAGATCGCTGAAACGATAGGATGCCGCGGATTTTTTGGCGCCGGCCTGCCGGGTAAGCAGAAACTGGACAAAATCCCGCACCTCGCGGCGCTGGGGAGCAGGGAGTCCGGAAAGATCAAGCAGATCGGTTGCGGAACGTGGCATGATCACCCTCCTTGTTTTCGATGATTTTACGTTAGCATAGAGACCTGATGATGACAAGTTCGTGTTTCGGCCTTAAAACCGCGATGGTCCACGAAAAACACGAACGGCACGAACAAAGCTGGTTGATTATGGGTAATAGCCTCTTGCCTTTCGGGTGAACGATTCAATTTCGCGTTCAGACTGGCTGCTCGTTTTCGTTCGTGTTTTTCGTGCATTTCGTGGACAGGTGCCGTTTGGAGTTCGAGGCTTGCGCGAGAGGGTGCGGGACGAAATGATACAAAAGGGGCTCCCGGAGGCGGTTTGGGGGCCTTTTTTTGTGTGATGACGGGTGGTTGGGAGGACAGGAGTGGAATGTTAATTTTTTTAACATGTCGAGGAGAGTGTTAATTATTTTAACATGTTGATTTTGCGATTGAAATTTGTGGATGCGGAGAGTAGAAGGAGACTGTGCAATCAATGCCCTCTGAAGGGGACATGTGAGCCGCCGTTGCAGAATCGAATCGGTGTTTTGAAGATAGAGGAATGCAAAATGGATAGGAAGTTGTGTCTTTGGTGCGGAAAGAGTTAGAAATATAAATAATGGAGATTTGGCAGTTGTGCTTATCGCCGCTTGCAGGAATAAGGATATGAGAAGAAAAACAATATCACAAAAAATGAAGATGCTTCTTCAACAAGAGGTTGAATCTATATGCCCATTTTGTAATAGTAATGATGTTGATCACTTTCAATTTCACCATATTGACGAAAATCCTGAGAATAATACTATTGGTAATATACTAATGTTGTGCCCTACTTGCCATTCAAAAATTACTAAAGGTGATATAAGCTTGGCTACAGTTGAAGCTAAAAAACAAGGATTATTAAATAAGTTTTATAAAAAGGATAAAGAAATGGGTAAAATCATTAATTTTAATGCGAAGGTCGGGAATGCAGTAGTTGGTGACAATAATAAAGTGACACTTAACATAAAAAAAGATGTAAAAAAATCAAAATATCCTGAAGGTTGCATTGGAGCAGCTAATGTAAAAGCTAATTACATTAGCTATTTAATTACAAGGTACCACGAATATAAGGAATGGGAAGTCGGGAAGGAAAATATGAATTACGCGATCTTCCAATCCGGCTTGAAGAAAAAGTACAAGCTTGGTAAAACTAGAACAATTTATCATGTGCCAGAGCCTAGATTTGATGAACTTGCTGCCGACATCCAAGAGCGTATTGATAGAACAGTATTGGCAAACGTAAAGCGGTCAAAAGGGCAACATAAGAACTATGAAACATTTGAAGAGTACCTTGACGAAACTCAAAGCTGACATAAAAATTGAGAGACACCATACCAATTAAAGTATTCATTCATAAAATAGGTATGGTGTCCCGGCATTCTACCGATAGGAGCGTTTGGAATTACTACGCAAATGGAAATACTGAGATTAAAGCCCAGCGAAGAGTAAAATGATGGTGTTATGTCCACATATTGCCAAAATTAATTGTTATCATAATTTTAGGAGGGGATATGTCGTGGTTTAGTAAACCTTCTTGGCCTGATTACCCATTTGATGAAATTAAAAAGAGAGCAAAAATACTTGTTGTTGATGATAACGATTTCCCCTACGATAAACTCTTCTCTAGAGATGGTTACACATTTGAAAAGTGGAATGATATTGAAAATCTCCCGAAACTAGAAAGCGGATATTATGATATAATACTACTTGATATTAACGGAGTTGGACTTAATGAGTCTGAAGAGCAAGGATTAGGGATATTAAAGCACCTTAGGAAGACATCTCCATCCCAGATTATTATTGCATATTCAAATGCAGATTGGCCATTAAAATATCAAGATTTTTTTGATATGGCTGATTCAAAACTAGATAAAAGAAAAGATTATATTGAATTTAAGCAGGTTGTTGACAAGCTCTTAAAAGATAGGTTTTCTCTTGGTTTTTACGTTGATAGAATAATTAAAGCAGCAGGTAATTCCATTCCAGATACAGATAAACTTAAAAAAGTTGCTATTGATTCTATTTTAGGTAAAAATACAAAAAAACTTTCAAAATATATTGAGTCGAACACTGAAAAAAAGGATATCGTTCAAATTATCTTAGGTATCGCACAAGTTGCTATTGGATTGGCGGCATTATGAGTAGTGTTTTTTACTCCCCTTTACCATGCTTCTACAAAGAAAGGATGATTTCTGGTTTCCTCTTTGACTGGCCAGATAAATGTAAAATATGCAAAACACAGATTTGCAAATCAGGCAGGATTATGTTGATTTCTTCCTGCTCGTTTGGTTTTGATTATCTAAAAATATCGGAAGATTTGATTTTGGCAGGTTTTCTTGTAAAAGAGCACACCCCCCAAAACAAATCTCGATCCAAAAATCTCTCTCGTTTCAAAAATAACATAATTTCCAGAGACCATTATGATTCAATTATTGAGAAAACGAGACTTTCAATTATATCGTTTAATGATCTTATTGAATCAGAAAAAAATCTAGCCGTTGAAAAGTATCTCGCTTCAGGAGAGTACAAAAATGATTTTTTTGAGAGAATGAAATTAGAAATTAAAAAGGGACTTTCATTTGTACATGATTATAAGCAGATTAACGCGCAAATTGTACAAAATATTAATGTCATTATAGAAACTAGATATGATGGCGATACCTTTGATGATAAATTAAGTAAATCTACGCATGCTGAAAAAGCTATATACTTTGGTAGCAAATTCCTCCAAGAAAAACTTAATGTAGCAAAGTATTTGTTGCACCCGGAGTGGATTAATAGAGAGTCTGAAAAGACATTTTTTAGATTTCATGGCTGCCTCACAAAGTATATTAGGCTTTACAAATATATGTTTGAAGCAAAAAATATTAGTATAAAAACATTAGGTGAAAGTTACGATAACATATATACAGATCCAGAGATAATTGGTGTTATACCGCATACTTTTTTAGATAATGCTTTAAAATATTCGAAACCAAATTCTTCTATAACAATAAACGTCAATAACAATAGAGAAGGAATCTATTTTGCTATTTCTTCTTTTGGTCCATTGATAAAGGATGGTGAAAAGAAAGATATTTTTCTTCCGTTTATTCGTGGCAAAGAAGCCGAAAAGATGCAAGAAGAAGGTTCTGGTTATGGGTTGTTTATTGCCCAGGAAATTGCTAAAAGTATGGGCACAGAAATTAAAGTTCAGCAGGAAACTACTTGCGAGAGTTATGGCTATTTAACCACTTTTTCTGTTGTCTTACCATATGGCCTTGAATGATGCAAGTAAGGGCTTGAGGGTAGGTCTCCAAAACTCAAATTTGAAATTTGGCGATTCGACCCAGCAAAAAAAGTCCTAAACAAACAAAGCCCCTCCGATGCAGAGGGGCTTTATTGTGTGATCCGAAGCAAGCGGCTGGCCGCTCCGGATATTAGTATTATGTCAGATCCCGACCGGCGTTCGCCTTACAACGCTCTCAACGCCCGGCGTCCCCTTTGCCCTTGGAACGGGCACCCAGCCTGGTAGCGTTACGCCTCAGCAGGGCAACGACGGAAACACCCGTCAGCAAAAGGAGCAAGGTGGATGGTTCGGGGACCACGGTAACCGTGTTGGGTGGCTTGCCCGAACTATAGTTCTTGAAATTATCGGAACCGCCACCGGACACAAAAGGCTGCGGACCGCTGCTGGGAAAAGACCTCAAGGATTTATCGATCGGCGGCAGCGGTTCATCCTGAAAGGCCACGGTCGGGGGCGTCCGTGTTGCCACATTTCTCGCAGGGGCCACCCGGCGCGCGGGGCTGTCAACCCGCTCCACGGGGTCGGCACTGGCACTATTGGGGGGCGGAGCAGCGACATAGTCATTGCAGCAGAACGTCCGCACCGTGCGGGTCCCGTCGGTTATGTACGTATCGCCCTTCGGCAGCTTGACCGGCCGGGACGTCATCCGGATGACATCGTCTTTCCGGTAGCTCACATAGGTCCAGACGGCGCTGTCCTGTTGGCCGAGGTGGGCGGCCTGCCAGTTGAACCCCTCGAAGTGACTCGCCAGCACGGGGTCTTTCTCGACCGTGTTTCGGAAATCCTTTACCGAATGGATACTGTTTTTGGCGCACAGCCCGTAGTATTTGCCCGCTATCTCGCTCGTGGCGCTCGCCGGCTCCTCGACGGCCGGTTCCGGTATTTGTTGCTCCTGAACGACCTGTACCGGTGTTTTCCGGGCGACAATGTCGTTATTTTTGAAAAAAGAACGAACGAAGATGCCGGATGCAAGCAAAACCGCGATGATGACAGCCCAGCGGATATAGCCCGTAGCCGCCTTTGTTGGCTTATGATTTTTTGTCGTTGGCATGGTATCGGTTCACCGCCTTACGTTAGCCATTGGGGTTGCTTGGCTCTCAATGAATACTCAACAACACGCGAAACACCCCGTAAATTTAATTGCTTGCCAAGCTCATCGTCGCCTGGACGGGCCCTGCCGGGTCGGATTCGGTGCCAAGCCAGATTATTGCGTAGTTCTTGTAGACCCCTACCCCCAATGCGGCGAGCTTGCTGCCGGCCCATTGACCCTTTTCCAGCAGGATTGCATTGTGGCTGGGGCTTTTTTTCCAGGCCTCCAGCACTCTTTTCGGGTTTATTTCCTTCTCGGAGGTGGAGTACGCATTCTCATACCCATCGCCCGTGTAGGTAAAATTGGTGATTTCCCGTGGCTTATCCCACATGTACTCGGCATATTTGTTGTCTTTTGTGTAACAGACCTGGCGCCAGTTCCCCTTGTCCGACCAGCTATGGAGCGAACAGCCCAAGCCGCGGTCATCGCGCCCCTCCGCAGGGGCATTGGAATAAAGATCGATGGCGTGGACCCGGGCGACCTTGGTCAAGGAGCGCGAACTCTCGATGGCCGGCAAACCGTTTTCCTGGCGGTATTCGTTGATGAGATCCCATAATTCCAGCTCTTTTTGGGAAAAACGGGAAAACTGCCGGGATTCGTGTAGCACGCTTTGAATCATGTTCTTGGGGCCGGTATCCGTTTCGGCCGTCCCCGCTTCGCCCGATTCAACGGAAGATAGCGAAATAATGGCCGCCAACGATGCCGTGACGAGCATCTTCTGCAGCTTGATGCCATGTGCGACACCGGATGCGGAGACGTACCCCTCGTCAATGAGGATCTCGCCTAATTTCTTGTGGGACGTTTTCTGCTTGTGTAAGGCGTATTCCAGGTTTGCCCGGGTGATCTGGCCCGTTTCCACCAGCAAGTCGCCAAGGCGCAGCGGCGAAGCCGTTGCCTTGCCCTGGTTGGACTGGAAGCTCAAGATCGACTGCAACGGCAGTTCCGTCAACATCCCCAAACGGACAAAAACATCGCCGATTTTCTCGCCGGAGCATTTCTGCTCCGCCAGGGCGAAATCCAACTGATCCTGCGTTATGTAGCCGGACTGGAGCAACAGATCGCCCAACATCTGGCGTTCGCCCGCAGCGATTTCACCCGCATCAGTAATGTTTGCCAACTTTGCCTGCAAGGTTGACGGGACGGTGATATCCGGCGACTTCAGGATGCCGATCCTGGACAAAACCTGGCCCAACAGGTTTTTCGTGGTCCGCTGCACATTGCGAGCAAAACCCGATGTCCTGTGGGCTGGATACGTTCCGCCACCATTGAAATCGTCGTCTGATTTTCTAGCTGCAAATCCCATGCGAAGCCTCATTTTGCGGACAGAGCCATCCGCCAGCCCACCATACAACAATGCTTGTTAGCAAGTATAACAGCATATATTGTAGACTGAAAGCCTTTTTTTGACATAAAACGCGGAAATTCCGGGTACATCCATGACACGCCAGGGGAAAACGGCGATTTTCACGGCGTTCCCAAGCGGCGGCGGGCAGCGGCCAACGGGCCGGCGCATGCCGCCACCGCCCGACTGCGGGGCCCCCGGTTATCCGGCAAGCCGCCGTGTTTGAGCCTATCAAACCCGTGAGGCCAAAAACAAAACAGCTTGACTTTGCCGATTTTTTGCTTTTATGATGGGCCATATTTGAAAGGCAACGAAGAGGAGTAGTAGTCGTTTCAGGCTTCCCAGAGAGCCGGTGGTTGGTGCGAACCGGTAAGCGTGATCGATGAACTCGCCTCAGAGCCGCTTCGGTGAACCTATGGCTAGCCGAAGCCGTCCTCCCGCGTCAAGGGTGAATCGAGGCCCGGCAGGTCGGTTGTGCCGGGTGAAAAGGGTGGTACCGCGAATGTGCTGATAAAGCCTTCGCCCCTGTGTGGGGCGGAGGCTTTTTTTATTTTCCATCACCATACCACGACGCCGGCATGTAAGCCCCGGCCGGGCGAAAGTGCCAAAACGGGTATATACTTGCCCCAGGGCTTTCACGGGCGGACGGCGTTGTGTACAACCAGGAAAGGAGCGTAGCGCGACATGGCAAAGGCACCGACGAAAAAACAGAAGCAGGACGACCGGCAACTCATCAGGATTTTTGACACCACGCTGCGGGACGGCGAACAGGCCCCCGGCAACAGCATGAATATCGAAGAAAAACTGCGGGTGGCAAAACAGCTCCTGAAGATGAACGTGGACGTGATCGAGGCCGGCTTTCCCATTGCTTCCGAAGGCGATTTCGAGGCGGTCAAGCTGGTGGCCCAGCAGATCAAGGGACCCCAGATCGCCGGCCTGTGCCGCGCGGGCGACAAGGACATCGACCGGGCCTGGGAGGCCCTGAAGTATGCCGGGGACAAGGGGCGCATCCACACCTTCATCGCCACCTCCGACATCCACATGAAGTACAAGCTGAGGATGGAGCCTGACCGGGTGCTGGCCACGGCCATCAAGGCGGTGAAGCGGGCCGCCTCCTACACCCCCAACGTGGAGTTCTCCTGCGAGGACGCCACCCGCACCCGCCTGCCGTTTCTGGCCCAGGTGGTGGAGGCGGTCATCGACGCCGGGGCCACCACGGTCAACATCCCGGATACGGTGGGCTACACCATCCCCTTCGAGTACTTCAACATCATCACCTATCTGAAGGAGCATGTGCGGAACATCGACAAGGCCATCATCTCGGTCCACTGCCACAATGACCTGGGCCTGGCCGTGGCCAACTCCATCGCCGCCGTGCAGGCGGGCGCCCGCCAGGTGGAATGCACCATCAACGGCATCGGCGAGCGGGCCGGCAACTGCTCCCTGGAGGAGTTCGCCATGGCCCTGCGCACGCGCCACGACATCCTCCCCTTCACCACCGGCGTGGCCACCGACCAGCTCACCCCTGCCAGCCGGCTCCTGTCCAACATCACCGGCGTGGGGGTCCAGCCCAACAAGGCCATCGTGGGGGCCAACGCCTTTGCCCACGAGTCGGGCATCCACCAGCACGGCATGCTCATGGACAAGTCCACCTACGAGATCATGACGCCGGAATCGGTGGGGCTTTCCGCCAGCGCCCTGGTGCTGGGCAAGCACTCCGGCCGCCACGCCTTCAAGCAGCGCCTGGAGGAGTTGGGCCACGACCTGGACGACGACCGGCTCAACCGGGCCTTCGAGCGCTTCAAGGCCCTGGCCGACCTGAAGAAGGAGGTCTTCGACGAGGACCTGGACGCCATCGTCATGGAAGAGTCCCGGGAGGACGTGAAGTACAAGCTGGGGCACATCACCGTCACCTGCGGTTCCTTTGCCGTGGCCACCGCCACGGTGCAGCTGGAGATCGACGGCCAGCCGGTGCGCACCGCCGAACTGGGGGACGGCCCGGTGGACGCCACCCTCAAGGCCATCAAGAAGCTGACCAAGACCAAGGCCAAGCTGGTGCAGTACAACGTGGGGGCCATCACCAGCGGCACCGACGCCCAGGGGGAGGTCACCGTGCGCGTGGCCGAGGGGAACAATATCGTGGTGGGCAAGGGCTCCTCCACCGACATCATCGAGGCCTCGGCCAAGGCCTACGTCCACGCCCTCAACCGGCTGAACATGAAGCAGAAACGCCTCAAGGAAACCGTAACCGTCTGACCCGTAATCACCCTATTTTCACCCAAAAGGCCGGGCGGCGGTTACGCCCGGCCTTCGGTCGTTTAAGGGTCCGGTTGTGTGGTGGAGGGGTTGGGGATGTTTAAATGTCGAATCTGACCGTCGAGTAGTCCGCCAAAACCTGGAACGGTGGAAAAACGCCAAACGCTCCCCATCCTTGATAAGGAGGGGGCCGGGGGTGGTCGATCCCCCCTTCCCAAACAAAAAACGTCCTGCCGGTGGTACTATGATTTTGAAAAACATAGCACCACCGTGACAGATCATTCAACGCAATTCCTATTGAAGATAGTATCGCAAAGTGATACTATCTATCTGTGAAAAACAAACATCGCAAAATCCTTGAGGCGATATTTGCCACCCCAGCCCAGGCCGGGATCGACTGGAGCGACATTGAAGCGCTCCTGATACACCTGGGGGCTGAACGTTTTGAAGGTTCCGGCTCCCGCGTCCGCTTTTTGTTGAATGGGGTCAGAGCCACCTTTCACAGGCCGCACCCGCAGAAGGAAACCGACAAGGGCGCGGTGCAGTCGGTGAGGCGATTTTTGGAAACCGGAGGTATCAGGCCATGATGGAATATAAAGGATACGTGGGCAAAGTCGAGTTCGACGACACTGCCGGGATTTTCCACGGCGAGGTGATCAACACGCGTGACGTCATAACCTTCCAGGGCACCACCGTCGATGAAATTCGCGGGGCCTTTCAGGAATCCGTTGAAGACTACCTCGACTTTTGCAAGCAACTCGGCCAGGCCCCGGAGAAGCCGTTTACCGGCAAGCTTATGCTGCGCCTGACGCCCGACCTGCACCGCAAGGCGTTCATAGCGGCTACGCAGGCGGGTAAAAGCCTCAATGCCTGGATTGCCGATCGTATCGGGCAAGGCACCACCCCGTTGCATACCTGAGGGCTTGACTGCCCTGCCCCGGCATTGCTTCGGATTACCCGGCAAAGCCCCTCTGGATCGGAGGGGTTTTGTTTTAGCCTCTTTCTCCCCAATCCCCCGACATCATCGAGGCCTACGTCCACGCCCTCAACCGGCTGAACATGAAACAGAAGCGCCTCAAGGAAACCGTAACCGTCTGACCCGACCCTCCATCCTTTATCAGCCGAAAGCCGGACTTCATGGTCCGGCTTTTTTCGTGCCGTCACGATGCACACGCGGCTCAAAAAATCCCCATTATTTGCTATTTTGAAAATCTCTGGTATATGTATAAACTATTAATTTAACGGCGTTCTTATTTTTTAGCACGGGAGCATGCCCATGAAAAGAGCCCTTTGCCGCCTGCTATCTGCCGTTTCCCTCCTGCCCCTCCCCGTTGCCGCTTCGGCGGCCGAAACCGCCATCGACGCCACCACCATCTTCCGCTTTGAACAGCGCGACATTGCGGGGGCGTCCAAACAGGACCTCATGCCCGCCACCCAGTTCCTGGGCCTGGATGTGGAAAAGCTGGCCGACGGCAACCTCTCCCTGCATTTTTCCGGCTGGGGGCGCGCCGACCTGGCCGACAAAAGCTACAACAACGACAGGGTGGACGGCAGCTTCACCTACGGGTACCTCCAGTACCGCTTCAAGGAGGCCAACGCCACTGTCCGCCTCGGCCGCCTCTTCGTGCATGAGGGTATCGTGAACGAGCAGGTGGACGGCATCAGCGCCCGTACCGACCTGCCCCTGGGCTTCGGCCTGTCGGCCTTCGGCGGGGCCACCGTGCATACCCGGCACCTGTACGGGGAGAAGAGCGACGGCAAAGGAGATTCCATCATCGGCGGCCGGGGCAGCTACCGCTACCGGGGGTGCTGGAACTGGGAGCCTCCGTGGTCTACGAGGACAACGCCCCCACGCTGGTCAATTACGCCACCACCACCCACCGCCTGGTGGGGGGCGACATCTGGCTGAGCCCCGTCCGCATGGTGGAGATCATGGGACACAGCAGCTACAATACCGAGACCAGAACCCTGGCCGAGCACAGCTACCTCATCAACCTCACGCCGCTGCGCAGCCTGGTCGCCACGGTGGAGTTCAACGAACAGCGGGACCGCAGCTACCTCTCCGCCTGGGCCATGTTCTCCGGCGCCGCCCTCAACCCCTCGGACAAATCCCGCTCCCTGGGGGGGAGCGTCTCCTATGACGTCGCCAAAAACGTGGGGCTGTCCGCGGATTACAAGCACTACACCCGCGAGCTGGGCAATGCCGACCGCTACGGCGTCACCGGCCGCCTCAGCTTCCTGAACAACGCCGTCCGAACCGGCATAGGCTACCACTACCTGCGCGCCGGCTCCGGTTTCGCCATCGCCACGAACCCCAGCGCCTCCTACCACGAGCTGCACGCCTTTGCCCTGTACGACTCCGCCGGCATTTTCGCCGCCCTGGACGGCATCGACTACATCTTCAAGGACAAGGTCTACAACGAGAAAAGCGCCTGGGAGGGAACCGCCTCCCTGGGGTATCACATCACGCCGGCCCTGGCCCTTTCCGGCGACGTGAGTTACGGCCGCAACCCCCAGTTTACCGAAGAGACCAAGGGGCTCGTCCGCCTGACCTACACCACGACCTTTGACCGCAAGGGGGGGAAAAAATGAGAATCATGCACTGGATGCTTCCCATGGCGTTCCTGGCCGGGCTGATCCTGCTGCTGGCGGCCTGCGCCCAGATGCAGGGGCTCCACAGCCTGCCCGCATCCCACCCCGAGGCGTTGGCCGCGGGGCAACAGGTGGACTGTTCGGAATGCCATGACGACCAGGCCAAGGGGACCCTGAAGGCCCTCACCGCGTTCAGCCATACCCCGGCCTTCGTGAAAAACCATCGCTTCTACGCCGCCTCGGACGACCGCCTCTGCGCCGTCTGCCACAAGAGTTCCTTCTGCAACGACTGCCATACCAACAAGGTGGAGATGAAGCCGTCCTACAAATTCGGCTACCGCCCCGACCGGGAGATGCCCCACCGCGGCGATTTCCTGACGCTCCACAAGATCGAAGGCAAGCTCGACCCGGCCAGTTGCTACCGCTGCCACGGGCGAGCCAACAACGAACGCTGCGTGGCCTGCCACCGCTGACGGAGGTGCGACCCATGAAACGCCTGTTCAAGCCAGCCCTGTGTGCACTCGTTGCCGTGACGCTCTTCGCCTGCTCCAAGGGCAACGACAAGGCAGCCAACATCGACCCGCGCACCGGCAAGCATCCCGCCGGCTGGGCGGTCGCCAATACCGGCGGGAGCCACCCGGCGGCCTTTCTCAGCGTGCCCAGTTCCTGCTACGAATGCCACGGCAAGGACCTGAAGGGGGGCATCAGCGCCGTGAGCTGCTTCACCGCCTCGCGCAGCGGCATGACCTGCCATGCCAATGGGCCGTCGGGGCATCCGGCCGGCTGGGCCGCGCCCGACGTCCATGGCGCCGCGGCCAAGGCGGCCTTGAGCGGCATGAACGGCCTGGCCCACTGCCAGGTATGTCACGGCGCCGACTTCTCCGGCGGCATCGCCAAGAAATCCTGCCTGAATACCGCCGGCTGCCACGGCGCGGGCATCATGGCGGCCCATTCGCCCAAGCCCTGGCTGTCGCGCATCGGCGGGCGTAGCCACACCTCCGCCGATGCGTCCAACGCCGCGGCCTGCGCCGTCTGCCACACGGCCGGCGCCAATTCGTCACGCACCCCCGCCACCCCCGCACCGGCGGGGACCGCGCCCGGCTGCTTCAACAACACCCTCTGCCACGGCGTCGAGGGGCATGCCTTTGCCAGCTGGACCTCCGGCAGCTTCCACGGCGCGGCTGCCAAGGCCGCGGGAGGGGGCATCACCGTCAACGGCCAGTACAGCCCGGTCAGCTCCTTCGCCAGTTGCAGCGTGTGCCACGGGACTGACTATGGCGGCGGGACCGCCCAGCAGACCTGCCTGAAGACGGCCGGCTGCCACGGGGCCAACGTCGCCGCGCCCCACCCGGCCCGCCCGTGGCGCTCCACCACCGGTGGGGCGACCCACACCACCACCGACACCAGCAATGCGGGGCAGTGCGCCATCTGCCACACGAACGGCGCCAATTCCACCCGGGCACCCCGGGCCGGCGACCCCGTGGGCATCACCGGCTGCTTCAACAACACCCTCTGCCATGGCACGGAAGGCCACCCGACCGGGTGGAGCGCCGCTGCCCAGCACGGCGCCGCAGCCAAGGGAGCGCCCGGCGCGACCACCGGCTTCTCCTCGTGCCAGCCCTGCCACGGCACCACCTTCAACAACGGGGCCGAGCCGTCCTGCACCAACACCCTCGGCTGCCACGGTCTGTTCGTGTCGTCGCCCCACCCGGCCAAGCCCTGGTCGTCCACGGTGGCCGGCGCCTCCACCCACACCACCACCGATCCGGGGAATGCGGCCATCTGCGCGGCATGCCACACGGCCGGCGCCAACTCCACCGTCGTTCCCCCCAACCCGGCCAGCGGCACCGCCGGCTGCTACAACAACACCCTCTGCCACTTCCACCAGATACCCTTTGCCCCGCCCACGGTGGACCCGTCGGTCCATGGGGGGCTGGCCAAACAGGACCTGACCGTCTGCCAGACCTGCCACGGCGTCAAGGGGACCACCGCTTTCGACGGCCTGGCCCTGGCCGGCGGCGTCACGACCATCGCCTGCTCCGGTTGCCACACCTTTGCCAAGGCCCACCCGACAGCCTGGCAGGGGAGCACGGTCAACCCGGGTGAAACGGTCATCTACTCCCACCGCACGGCCGGCAACATCGCCAATGCCTGTTCCCTCTGCCATGATGTCACCCAGGGACGCACCCCGCCCCTGGCCACGGCGCCAAGCTGTTTCAGCACCACCTTCACCAACAGCCTGGCCCAGGCGGGGACCTGCCACGCCAACGGCCCGGGGGCGGCGCCCCACAGCGTGCCCTATCCCAACCACAACGCCACGGCCCGCAGCAACTTCAACTACTGCCTGGGGTGCCACCAGGTCGCGGCCAATGCCGCCGGCTCGAAACCGCCGGGATGCCAGAACTGCCACCTGAGCGATCCCACGGCCACGCCCACCGGCTGCACCTCCTGCCATGCCAAACCGCCGGCCGGGACGGCCTATCCCAACATCGCCGGGGTGCATGCCTCCCATGCCGTTCTGAACGTCACCGAGAACGCCACCCAAACCGCCGTCTGCGACCAGTGCCATACCGGCCTGGGGCTGGGGACCCTCGACCACCTCAACCGGGCCCGGGCGCGCGCCAGTGCGGTCCAGGCCAACCCGGTCGTCTTCGGCAGCCTGGCCTTCACCGGCGGCCTGGCGCCCACCTACACGGCCGCCACCCAAACCTGCACCGCCACCTACTGCCACGGCAACACCCTGGACAAACCGGCGTCCGCCATCCTCTCCCCCTCGTGGACGACGCCCTTCCTGACCGGCAGCGCCGCCAGCGACTGCATCAAGTGCCACGGCTACCCGCCCAGCTCCCACGCCGCCGGCATGACGCCGACCCAGTGCATCACCTGCCACCCCCACGTCAACAGCAGCGGCACCGGTTTCACCGACGCCACCAAGCACATCAACGGCGTTGTCGACGCCACCGGCAGCCACGCGGTGCCCTACCTGACCCATAACGCCTCGGCCGCGGCCTCCTGCCTGGCGGCCAACGGCGGCTGCCACAGCACCGGCACGGCCGCCTCACCCTATCCGGCCGCCACCGGCGTACCGCCGGACTGCATGTCGTGCCACACCCTGGCCGACCCCCTGGGCACCGGCAACGGCCTGGGCAACTGCAAATCGTGCCACGGTACCGGCGGCACCGGCACGCTGGCCGCCCCGACCGGCACCACTTGGCCCAACATCCGCGGTACCAACACGAATGCCCGCCATCCGAGCCACCAGGGGTCGAGCTGCGGCTACTGCCACCCCAATGTGGACACCACCGGCAGGTTCACCGGCACCATCGCTGCGGGCACCGTCGCCGCCGGTTCCGGTGCCGGGGTGAACCACGGCCCCAACAAGACCATGACCAGCGGCACCAGCCAGACGAACGTAGTCAACACCGCCGCCGGCATCGTGCCCAAGACGCCGCGCGGCACCGGCGCCACCTGCACCCACGGCAGCATCACCGCGGGCAACTGCCACAACGGGTCGGGCACCCAGACGTGGTAGCGGCCTGATACGCCACCCACAACAGCGACGGCCGGGCAGCATATGCGCCCGGCCTTCGTTCCGTTCCGAAGATTTCTCCTCAGCCGATCTTCACCGTCTTGTACAAAAAATTCTTGAACTTGTACAGCCGCAGCCGTTCTTCCTCCGCATCTCCGCCCCCAACCGCCTTGAGGTAGCGCGCCACGGCCGGCAGGGTCTTGCCCGCCGCGGCGCGCGCCTTTTCGATCACCAGCCGCACCGTCTCCCGGGGGATGTCGCTGCGGGAAAACGGTTCGTACACCTCGCCCCAGAAATCGCCACCACCGGCGATCCGGTGCAGGATGTCGTCGGCCAGCCGCTCGTCCAGGTCCCGGGCCGGGGGGAGCTGCCGGGCACTGTTGCCGCCATCGCCCATGCCGGCAACGGCCTGGGCGATGGCGTCGCCCGTGATGACGTTCTTGCGCCGGAAAAAGAGCGCCCGGAGCAGGATGCTGCGCAGTTCGCGGATATTCCCCTTGTAGGTATGCCGCGTGAGGATCTCCTTGGCCTCCCTGGTGAGCACGGGGGGCTTGTCCGAGGGCTCGTTTTCGCCCCGGTAGGTGCGGTACAGCTTCCCCAGGAAGTGCACCGACAGGTCGGGGATGTCCTCGCGCCGCTCGTTGAGGGACGGCAGGCGGATGGAGAGTTCGGCCAGGCGGTGGTACAGGTCCTCGCGGAAACGGCCGGCGGCGATCTCCTCCTGCAGGTTCTTGTTGGTGGCCGCCACCACCAGCACGCGGCTGTAGCGTTCCGTGTTCTCTCCCAGGCGCACGAACCCGCCGTTGTCCAGGAAGCGGAGCAGCTGCACCTGGGTCTTGGGGTCGGCATCGCCGATCTCGTCCAGGAAGACGATGCCGCCGATGGTCTCCTCCAGGATGCCGCGCCGGTCGGTGTAGGCGCCAGTGAAGGCCCCCTTCTTGTGGCCGAACAGTTCGGAATAGGTCAACTCCCCGGCATAGGCGGCGATGTTGCTCTTCTTGACCGGCAGCTCGCCCCCCGGGTTGATCTGGCTGCGGTAGAGGCCGTTTAGGTTGTTGTACAGGTTGTTGAAAAAGAACTCCTTGCCCGAACCGGTGGGGCCGGTCACCAGGATCGACGGCAGCCCGATGGTGGCCTCCTGGAGGATGTTGCGGCTCCAGAAGACGATCCGGTTGAACAGCGGCCGCGAAACGGTGCTGATGAACTCCACCACGGCCTGGGACGCGGAGCTGTTGCCGATCATGTTGCCCAGGCGGTAGGAGGAGACGTGCGGGTCCTTGTAGGCCACGTCGCTGGTCAGCCGGTTCACCTCCCCCTGGAGCCGCTCGATGCGCTGCAGGTCCGAAATATGCCGGGCGGTGAGGGAGCCGATGATCTGGAGGATGCGGCGGTGCTCCTCGCGGAAATGGTCGTAGTACAGGGAGTTGAGGCAGATCACCGCGATCACCTCGTCGTCGCAGATAACCGGCACGGCGATCTCGCTCTTCAACAGGTCGCTCATGGAGCGGTGGAAGCCGCTGGCCTGCTGCTCCTCCTCCACCCGGGCGATGATCTTGGGCTGCTTGGTGAAAGCCACGTAGCCGGTGAGGCTGCGCTCCTCGGGCGGCAATTCCTCGCCGCCGATGAGAAACGGCGGGATGTACTTCTTGAGCCACTCCTTGTTCTTGGCGCCGATGATCGTCCCGGCCTCGTCCTCCACCACCAGCCACTTGACCCCGTCCCGCTCGCTGACCACGGCGATGCTGCCGGTATCCGCGCCGATCAGCTCGGTGGCCTTGGAGAGCACCTTGGTCAAAAACGGCTGGAGGCTCTCGGTGCTCTCGTTCAGCAGGTCGGTGATCTCGGACAGCACCCGGATCTCCAGATGTTCGCCCCCCACCTCGCTGATGACCCGCTCCACCATCTCGGCATGGGTCTGCAACAGCCCCATCTCGAAATCGCTGAACCGGTACAGGTCGTGGGAAAAATAGTTCACCAGGCAGATGACGCGGCGGCTCTTGGGCTCGAAGCGCGGCACCACGTAGAGTGAGCGCAGGGCCATGGACTCGGTCAGTTCCCGCTTTTGCAGCCGGTGCTGGGTCAGGTCGGCGATGAAGATCGGCTTGAGCAGGCGCTCGTCGTCGATCACCGCCTGGTCGTCCACATACTGGGAGATCAGCGACCGGCCCCGGTGCAGATCGATGGCCCCCTGCTGGTCGTAGAGCGCCTTGAGCCCCGCGTCCTCCGAATAGCTGGCCAGGATCTCCAGTTCGCCCACCGCCGCTCCCGGCTGCTGTCCCGGCACGAGCACCGACGCCAGGGAGAGCTTCTCGATCAGCCGCACCGCCGACTGCACCATCATGCCCGCCGCCTCCCGGGCCTTGAACTCCTCCAGGCGGCGGGCCAACTGCACCTGCTGGTGATAGATGCGGGCCTGGTCGAGCCGGTCGGCCGCGAAACCGGTAAAATCGGCCAAAAGCGACTTGTCCTGGGCGTTCAGGATCTCCCCGCCCGTTTCGCTGTCGACGCAGAGCACGCCGATGGACTTGCCCAGGCTCACCACCGGCATGATCCAGGCAGAACGGAAGGAGAAGGTCTCGGCAAAGAGGCGGTCGGCCGACAGGGGCGGGGCTGCGGCGCTCTTGAAATCCACGGGATACTGGCTGACGAAGACACTGGAAACCACGGTCTCGGTGGAGATGATGGGGAAATGCACGTCGCGGATGGCCGCCGCCTGGTCGCCGGTGGCATAGACGCAGGAGAGCGCCCCCCGGGTCAGGTCCTCCAGGTAGATGCGCACCCGTTCGCTCCCGGACAGCAGGCGGGCGCCCTCGGAGAGGGCGTACAGCAGCTCCCCCTGGTTCTCCTTGCCGTAGGTGGCGATCTTGGCGCGCAAGGCGTCCAGTCTGGTATCGGTGGGCATATGTGCTCCTGAGCCGGGGTGGGATGCGCTCTGCGGGTTGGCGCGTACCGGCGCTTGGACTTGAGTAACTATTTTACACAGTTGAGTTTAGCGCGGCGGGGGTGGGGTGTCAAGAGGGAGGCGTGTCATCTTGTTCGAGTCCGTACTGGCTCCCCAGCGCGGACAAATCTGGGCGCTGGTAAGAGGAGATTTCACTATAACGGGGCTGAGGGTGTGCGGGTTCGCCGCACCACCCGAGGGTTGGACAATGAGCTATCGCCCCATAGCATCAAGCAAGTCCTTCACAACTTGTTGAAGTCCCTTTTGAGATGATGTTGCTAATCGGTCGGCAAGGAGTGGCGAGTTAGATCTGACCGTCTCCAAAGCAACATTATGCCATACTGGCAAAATAACTTTATTCCCCTCAAATTCTCTAGCTACTAAACCATCTAATTCTTTTTGCGGCCATTCCTTTTGAAGAAATGATTCACTTATCACTACTACCCCATATTTTGAGTGAGCCAAACCTTTATCGATTGATCGGCGGAGACTGTCCCCAACACGTAGGGTAAATTCATCAAACCAAACATGAAGACCAGCATCTTGCAACGCGCTAGCAAGCGGGCGTGCAAAAGCCTCTTTGTCCTCAGATGCATGAGAGATGAAAACGTCCCATTCTTTTTGTGGTTGTTTGGGGGCTGCTGATGCAGTCTTTTCAACCCGTGAAGACTTTGGAGTCTCAGCCGGAAGGGCCTCTGAAGTTACAACTAACGGTATACCCAAGAGATCAGAAATATCGTCATGAGCAGACATTCGTTGACGACGTCTGCTTATTGCAGCATATATCTGTCCCGACAATGAAACAGTGATATTTTGGAGTTGGGATGCTTGGCTGGTTAAGTAAAATTTTATATCGTCAAGAGTTCTTTCATATTGCTGCTTGATTTTCTCTGGGCCTTCATCGATTGGGGTATCAATGATTATTTCAACTGTTCCTTCTGACTTTCCGTGGGACTCATTGATGTTTGCACATGGAAAGGTAGTGCGCCAAGAGTTCGGGCGAAGTTTCCAAAGACCAGGATCTCCTTTGAAAGGAACCAATATTCTGACGCGTGTGCCATCTACGTAAAGCGGGCCACCACCTCGATTGAATATATTACGCATAGGGTCACCACTGACATCTATTTTCACCTCTTCCTTCCGCATTGTTTTCTCGGCTTCAAGAAGCTCTAGTGGTTTGACTGCTAATTGTTCCATTAATTCATTCAACAACTGTTCGTCGGTTGAAGATACGAATTTTTTAGTGGGAATAGTATCAACTATGTCTTGAGCCTTAGCGAAATGTGCTCGTAGCGTTGCATCAAGGTCGCCTTCTGCAAAAAGATAATTATCCCTGCCTCTTCTCATGCTTCATCCTCCGATTGAATATAGTTCTAGGAATTCCGGTGAATTCTATTCGTAAGTGCACCACATGAGGTAAGAGCAGGACATGATGGGATTTTCTGGTAATGTGAGAAGCACGACCAACTCACTACCGGAAAGGATCCCACCATGTCCTACACTCATCTTACCGAAAAAGGTCGATATGTCATTAGCCATTTAAGATTGGCGAAATTTAGTTTGCGAGAGATTGCCCGACGTCTTGGGCGAGGGGGAATTCCGGGGATAGCATACTTAACTCATAATTTAGTATCCTGCCCCCAGAACTCGTACTATTTGAAATTACCCCGTTCCTTCAATTTGGAGATGATCATATCGGCCTCTGCCTCATCAATTGACGTTCCAAAACGGAAAGTTTTTGCCCCATAGTCAAATGCTATGAGGCCACCACCATAGCCCCAAAACCGCATAGCGGAGTTGAAGTCAAACGGGTTAAATTCTCCAGACATTACGCGAAGATTCTTTAAATGTGAAAGATCATATTCATGCTCTTTTCCAAATCCTTTAATGTCCTTTTTGATACAAAGGACATCTGATTTCAGAGTAATAACTTCTTTTCCAAAGGCCATCCAAAACCAAATAAAAATTGCAAATCCGCCGCCGACCGTCCAAGCAACAAGCCAGGCAGCGAGAAATGCTGTGCCGCCAGCATCTTTCATTTGGCCGCCAAATAGTTGGGAGCCTGCTCCGAAAAAGCCGGCACACCAGCCTACGAGCCATGCACCCAAAAATAACATCAGAAAAATATTCTTCTTTGAAGGGATAGTAACCACAAAACCGGTTGATACATCACTGAAAGAAGAACGCAGTCCAGGAGGTGCTACGCGTGCCATCATGGTCTCCTTTTAATACACTGTCCTCACCCTTCCCCTTCTACACCACCCAAACACGCATTTCAACGCAATTTAAGCATGTTAAATAAGGGTTGTTCTAGGGGGGCAGCTCTCCAAAACTCAAATTTTAAGAATTCTGTGGACAGCATACGTAACTCTCCAATGTAATATACTCTCCCGAAATCCTCCGCCGATCATTACCTGCCGCTATTCAGATAATACTCCAGTGACTCCTGGGAAAAACCGTTCATCCTGTTCGAACCGATGATGATCAGCGGCACGCCGCGGCCACCCAGTTCCTTGTAACGTTTATGGGCGGCGCCGTCCTTTTCGATGTCGTAGGCGACGTAGGGTATGCCCCTGCCTTTCAGGTACGCCTGGGCCTTTTTGCAGTAGCCGCACCAGTCCGTGACGTAGAGTTCCACCATACCGGAGAAGCCCTCTTTCCTGGCGGGTTCGGCCGGTGCCACTATCTTCTTCGTTGTACCGCGCGGCGCGGGTTGGGGTTGTGGTTGAGCGAGGGGGGCTGGAGCGAAGTCGCTGTCGTTATAGACCTTTACCTTCCTGCGCTTCTTGGAGGCAGGTGGAGGCGTGTCCTTGAAGGTCACCACCCCGTTTTCATCCACCCATTTGTACATCTCGGCTCCGGCGAGCGAGAAGCCAAGCGACAGGATGACGAGTGCCAGCACCAGCTTTGTGAACATTTTCCCCCCATGGCGTAGTTCGAGTCTGCTTGGGAATTACGGGGACGGTATTCTTGGCTCTTAATCCGCCCATCCCCCTTCTACTCCAGCCAAACACACATTTCAACGCAATTTCAGCATGTTAATAAATTTAACATAACTGCCGCCATCATCTATCCCACTGTTTTCACACGAAAAACGGCACCCGAAACCTGTTCGGATGCCGCCGTTTGTATCACTTTGATACAAAAAAAGTTGTTCTGACCGCAAGACAAAGGGCCTGCAGATCGACCCCGCAGGCCCTTTGTCTTGATTACAACCATGCGGAGCTCTCCGCTACATTTTCATGAATGCTCCCCAAGGCCTAAGCCGGAAAACATATCGAGCGGGGTGGTTATGCCGGAACCTCTTGCATTGGCTGGATGGTAATAGTCAGCCCCATACCGTGGAGCACATTAAACAGGCTGGTAAGTTCCGGGTTGCCCCGCTTCGAAAGCATCTGGTAAAGACTTTCGCGCTTTACATGCGATCTTTCGGCAATTGCCGCCATGCCGCCGTTAGCCTGCGCCACTTCCCGCAATGCAATCAACATGGCTGACTTGTCGCCATCCTCCAGGACTGCGTTGAGATACGCAGCCGCATTTTCCGGGGATTTCAGCCACTCGTGAAGATCGGATTCATAATCGGTCATCTGTTTCATTTTCTTTGCTCCTGATGGTTTTTCCAAAACTTCCGGGCGGTTTCAATGTCGCGCTGCTGAGTCCCTTTGTCGCCGCCGCACAAAAGAAGAATAATCGTTCCGGCATCTATCGCGTAATAAACTCTGTAACCGGGGCCATGATCGATTTTCAACTCCACAACGCCTTCACCCACATTGCGGACTGTGCCAAAGTTTCCTGCTTTCACCCGCGTCAAGCGGGCACGTATGCGTACTGCCGCTACTTGGTCACGCAAGCCTTGCAGCCATTCCCGGAATGGCTTGTTCCCGTGTTCGTCGGTGTAGTAGGCTATCCGGTATGGTTCCGTTTGCATTGCTTATATTGTAAGTTATATCTTACAACGTGTCAAACGAAAACAAAAAGGGCCTACGGATCATCTCCGTAGGCCCTTACCTTGGTCGCGAATATGTGGAGAGCGCTACATCTCCATAATCACCGGCAATATCACCGGCCTGCGCTCAATGGTCTTCTTGAAGAACCGCCGCAACGCCTGGCGCACGGCGGTCTTGACCGCCTCCGTATCGCGGCGCATCTCGTCGTTCAGCTCGTCCAGGGCATCGACCACGATGCCGCGGGCGGTCTCCAGGTACTCCTGGCTCTCGTCCTCGAACACGAACCCCCGGGAGACGATATCCGGCCCGTGGATCAGCGCGCCGCTGGACTGGTTCAGGCCGATGATCACCACCACCATGCCGTCCTCGGAGAGGTGCTTGCGGTCCTTGAGCACCACGCTCCCCACGTCGCCGACCCCCTTGCCGTCCACAAAGACCCGCCCCGACTCCACTTTTTCGGTGATGGCCGCCGTATCGGCGTAAAAGGAGACCACGTCGCCGTTGACGGCCAGGATGCAGCGTTCCTCGGGGATGCCGACCTTCTGGGCCAGTTGGATATGCTTGACCAGGTGACGGTATTCGCCGTGCACCGGCACGAAGAAACGCGGCCGGACCACGTTCATCATCAGCTTGAGCTCTTCCTGGCTGGCGTGGCCCGACACGTGGACCTCGGAAACCTTCTCGTGGTAGACCTCGGCCCCACGGCGGTACAGGTGGTTGATCAGCTCCGAGATGGTCCGCTCGTTGCCCGGGATGAAGCGCGAGGAGAGGATGACCGTGTCGCCCCGCTCCAGCTTGATCTGCTTGTGGTCGTCCAGGGCGATGCGGGTCAAGGCCGACATGGGCTCCCCCTGGCTGCCGGTGGTGACCATGCACACCTGTTCGGGCGGCAGGTAGGCCAGCTCGCGCAGGTCCAGGAGCATGTCGTCGGGGATGTTCAGGTAGCCCAGCTCGCGGGCGATGCGCACGTTGGCGATCATGGAGCGGCCGTTCAGGAGGATCTTGCGGCCGCAGGCGATGGCCACGTCGGCCACCTGCTGCACCCGATGGATGTTGCTGGAAAAGGCCGCCACGATGATGCGCCCTTTGCATTTCGGGAAGATGTCGGCAAAGGCCTCGCCCACGTACTTCTCGGAGATGGTGTACCCCTCGCGCTCCACGTTGGTGGAATCGGCAAGCAGGGCCAGCACCCCCCGGTCTCCGTAGTACGAGAGCCGGGCCAGGTCGGTCAGCTCACCGTCCACCGGAGTCTGGTCGATCTTGAAGTCGCCGGTGTGGATCACCACCCCTTCGGGCGTCGTGATGGCCAGGGCGCAGCCGTCCACGACGGAGTGGGCCACCCGCAGGAATTCCACCCGGAAGCAGCCCAGCTCCACGGTATCCCGGGGCTTGACCGTGACCAGTTGGACCTCGCCGTCCAGCTTGTACTCCTTGAGCTTTTCGTTGACGAAGCCGAGGGTCAGGGCCGTGCCGTACACCGGCACGTTCAGCTCCTGCAACACGAAGGGGAGCGCGCCGATGTGGTCCTCGTGGCCGTGGGTCAGGCAGATGGCGCGGACAAACTCGCTGCGTTCCCGCAGCCAGGCGATGTCGGGGATGACGTAGTCGATGCCGAGCATCTCCGGCTCGGGGAACATGAGGCCGCAGTCGGCGATGATGATATCGTCGCCATGCTGGTAGGCCATCATGTTCAGGCCGATCTCGCCCAGCCCCCCAGGGGGATGATGTGAAGTGCGCTATTTGATTCCGTGGTATCCATAAACGTTTCTTTCTGCCGCAACGGGCCGGTGGGTCCCGCACCGCGAATGGGCCGCGCGCGAAGCTACCGTTCCCGCTGCAACGGCACCAGCATGGCGATTTTTTGATCACAGCGTTCGATCCAGTCCGCGCCGGGCTGCGTCAGCCAGCGGTCGGCGTAGAAGGCGCTCCGCAGGGCGCGGTAGGCGATCAGGGCGCGGTTGACGTCCCCCTGCCGCTCCGCGATTTCCCCCAGTTGCCAGAGCCTTTGGGCCGCTTTCGCGATGGTCGGATGGGAGGGGATATACATATGGATGGCCGATTCGTATCCCGCCAGCGCCCCGGTGAAATCGCCCTTGCCGAAGGCCGCCTCACCCGCCCGGAACTGGGTCTCCAGCCGCCACCAGGTCCCGGCGAGGAACAACAGCAGGGTAAGCACCACGATGATGACGGCATTGACGGCGGTTTTCTTGATTCGTTCGTCCATTGTTCACCTGAAAAATGTGGGGATTATGGTCAGCAGGATGCCGAGCGCCGTCAGGATGACGCCGGCCAGGACCGCCAGCGCAGCGGCGATGTCGTACGGCTTTTGCAGGCGATGGGCCGCGGGCAAACCCCAGATGACGGCGGCGAGACCGGCAACGACGAGCGCGAGATACTGATAACCGATGTCCATTCAATGCTCCAGGGCCGAAACGATGGTGGAACGGGTCCGCTCCAGCAGCACCGCCTCGGCGTCACTTTTTGAAATGTCCGGCGGCAGCACCAGCGGCGGGTGCAGCACGATGGTGATATTCCCCCGCGAGAGCCTGATCAGGCCGGCGGGATTGATCCGGCCGCTGCCGTTGATGGTGACCGGGACCACCGGCACCCCGGCCTTGCGCGCCAGGATGAAGCCGCCGCGCTTAAACGGCAGGAGTTCCCGGGTCAGGGAACGGGTCCCCTCGGGGAACATGACCACGCTCTTGCCTGCCCTGATGATCGCCGCGGCATTGTCCATGCTCTTCAGCGCCTTGCGGCCGTCGCCCCGGTCCAGGGGGATGTAGCCGCCGCGCCGCATGGAGGGGCCGAATACCGGGATATCGAAGAGCTCCTTCTTGGCGATCCAGTAGATCTGGCGCGGCATGGCCGCCAGAAGCGCCAGGATGTCGAAATTGCTCTGGTGGTTGCTCATGAAGATGACCGGCCCGGCCGGAAGGTGCTCGCTGCCGCTCACCGTGACCCTGACGCCGGCCATGGCCAGGGCCAGCCGCGCCCAGAGCCGGGCGTGGACGGCGTAGACCCGGCCGCTGCCGTCCAGCAGCGTGCCGAGAAGCGCACTGGCGGCAAAGAGAAAGGTCAGCGGGGTAAACAGCGCCAAGTACAGGTATGCCCGGATTCGGGAAACGTCCACGGTAGTCTCGTTTATCATGCCACGATGCATTCAGGATGACGGACCGGCGGCATGGTGAAGGTTGCGGAGCAGCACACTCGGCATTTGAATCTAAAAACGGCAAATCAAAACCTGCCACAGAGACACGGAGACACAGAGGACCACAGAGAAAAGCTAAAACCATTTTTCGGTAGTAAAACCATTATCAGGAATTATTGTTATTTTTTTGCCTTACTCTTGATCTTCTCTGTGTCTCTGCGTCTCTGTGGCAGAATTTAGGTTAAATGCTGTCCGGCACTCCTCAATGATGGTATGGTTCGTTATTCAGTATGCTGAACGCCCGGTAGAGCTGTTCCAGCAAAAACACCCGCACCATCTGGTGCGTAAAGGTCATCTTCGACAGCGAGAGCAGCCGCCCCCGGCTGCGGAACTCTTCGGAAAAGCCGTAGGCTCCGCCCACGGCAAAGACCAACTCGCCGGTCCCCCCGTCCCGCTGCGCCCCGACGAAGGCGGCCAAGCCGGGGGAATCCATCTGCCCGCCCCGCTCGTCCAAAAGCACCAGGGTGGCGCCGGGCGGGATCTGCTTCTCCAGCCGCTCGCACTCGCGGCGGCGCATCTCTTCGGCCCCGGCGCCCTTTTCGTCACGGACCTCGCACAACTCCAGCGGGCAGTAGCGGCGGATGCGCCCGGCATAGTCGGCCAGCGCCTCCTTGACCCACTCTTCCTTGCTCTTTCCCACCCATACGACACGGAGTTTCATTGCCTCTACCGCTCCCCTGAAGGTGTCACGTATTCAGGGTTCCGTCAGCCTAACAAACTGTTAAAACCCCAGGTTGTTCAAAAATAGTCAGATCGTCGTAACCGCAGCAGGCCTACTCCGCCGAAGCAGCTTTGGCTGCGAAGGCCGGGCGCTACGCCGCACGAAAGGGCCTGCAAGGACGGCAGCGAGATGGCTGTTTTTCAACAACCTGTCAAAAATCGTCTTCCTTGCGGGCGCTTCTGATCTGCTCCGGCAGGTCCATTTCCGGCGCCAGGTGCCAGAGCTCGTCCAGCTTGTAGTGGTGGCGGAGTTGATCGCTGAAGATATGCACGATCACGTCGCCGTAATCTATGACGATCCACTTCCCTTCGGCCTCTCCCTCGATATCCAGCACCTTGCCGTATTTCTTCAAACCGGTGCGGATCCCGTCGGCAATGGCCTGGTTCTGCTTGTCCGAGTTGCCGGAGATGATCACCAGGTAGTCGGCGATGGAGGAGACCTTCGAGATTTCCAGGGCCCGGATGTCGAAGGCCTTCTTGTCAAAGGCCAGCTCGGCGCATTTCAATGCCCGTTCCTGGGAGGAAAGCACCGGTTTCTCTGCTGCTGTCGTTTTCTTTACCGGCATGTGTTGTAGATCCCCTGTTCTGTAATGTAGGCCGCCACCTGCGGCGGCACCAGGCCGGCGATGGAACGTCCCGCGGCGGCCAGTTCGCGGATTTCGCTGGACGAGATGTCCAGCGGGCAGCCGGAAAGGAATTGGACGCTGGTGCCGGCATGGTGGTCCAGCCTGCGTGCGGCGGAAGTATAGCTGAACTCTGCCCGTATGGCAACAGGAAGGGCTTCCGCCGGGTTGCTGATGCGCTTGCCCGGCCGTTCCACCACGATCAGGTTGCAGGCGGCGAAGATCTCCCGGAAACGGTGCCACTGCCCGATCTCCAGAAACGAATCGCTGCCGATGATGAAGTAGAGTTCGTCCCGGGGAAAGCGCTCCCGGAAAGCGCGGATCGTGTCGATGGAGTAGGATTTCCCGGCCCGTTCCCCCTCCACCAGCGACAGTTCGAAAAGGGGATTGCCGCTGATGGCCAGCGTGACCATGCGGCTGCGCCGGGCAAAGGAGACCTCTCCGGCCAGCGGCTTGTGGGGGGGATCGCCGGCCGGGATAAAGATCACCCGGTCCAGGGCGCAGGCCTCCCGCGCCTCTTCGGCTATGTGAAGATGGGCAAGGTGCACCGGGTTGAAGGTGCCCCCCATCAGTCCGATTCGCATGTCGCTTTCACCGTCCGATTGAAACCAAAATCAACATCTGCCACGGAGACACAGAGACACGGAGAAAACCCTAAACAGAATAACGTCATAAAAATTCAACCACTGATTTAAGAGCGTTATCCATTTTCCGCCTTTGACGTTCTCTGTGTCTCTGCGGCAGAAGCGTTTTGTTCGTGCTACAAAATCACCGGTTTGAGCAGTGTGCCCTTGATGGGCACCTTGTACACGCCGGGGGAGGCGGCGAACTTGGCCAGAAGCAGGAACACCAGTTTCTGTTTGTCCAGGAACTCCGGCTTGGGCATGATCTCCAACGTCAGGTTGAGCGGCTGCGTCGCGGCACTGGCGCCATCGGGCAGGTCACCCGACAGCCGCATGTAGAGGCCCTCACCCTGCAGGGTGAAGCTCTCCAGCCGCGCCCGGCCGGACGTGACCCGCACCATCCCCTGGCAGCGCAGGTTGGCGGCGTCGGGCAGTGGGAAGGCCCCCAGCTTCACCCCGGTGAAGGACAATTGTTTCAACTCCAGCTTCAGGTCGCCGGACAGCCGCCCCTTCGTGCGGGTAAGCCGCCCTTCGCTCCACAGGGTGCCCCCGGCCGTGGCGCCCAGGGCGGTCTTGAAGAAGGGGATGTCCGAGAGCTGGATGCCGGCGGCGGCAAGCTCCAGGGCGTCCGTGCCGGTGATGCCGTATCCCAGGTCCAGGTGCCCCTTTCCCACGGTCCCGGTGGCGCCGACCACGGCCTGTCCCGTCACCAGCGGCAGCAGCCGGAGCCGGACCCCGAGCCGATCGAAGCGCAGGAGCGGCCCCTGGTCGGAGGAGAGGACCGGCTGGCGCCATGCCAGGCCGGGGAGCAGGCTCTTGTGCGCTTGGGGGGCAAGGCTCAGCCCCTGGTCGGCCAGCAGGCGGCCGAGCAGTTCGTTCACCCGTTGCGTGGGGAGGAAGAGGTAGGTGCAGGCCAGGAAGAGGGCAACGCCCGCCGCCGCGAGGCTTCCCACCCGCAGCAGGCGGTGCCGGGGCATCATTTGCGCTGTCCGGGGGCTGGTTTCAGGAGGGCGACGATCAGGGACAGGTCGAGCCGGGAGGGGTCGTCGAAGCGGACCCGCAGGTTGGCCTTTTTCACCAGGACCGGGCGCCCACCCTTTTCCAGGCGGTAGATGAGGTTGATGGCTTCGTTGGCCGTCAGGCCGTCGATCTTCACGTCGGCGGCGTCCTCCAGCAGGCCGCCCCGCTCTTCTCCCTTGACCGGGGCGATCTTGACCCCTTTGCCCTTGATGCCGATCTCGTCGATGACCTTGGCGACGGTGTCGTCGGGACGTACCGAGGCCATGCGCCCGGCCAGTTGGTCGGAGGTCTGTTTGGCCGTGCGGTAGAGCGCCTTGAGCGGCAGCAGTTCCTTAAGCACCGCCTCCCGGGCGTGGCGTTTCTGTTCCAGGGCGGCGGTGCGGCCGGCCAGGGCCGACCAGAGGAGGAAGAGTGCCAACAGGGCGATCAGGCAGTAGCCGACCGTGAGCCGGGTGCGGCGGTCCAGGTCGCGCCACAGGTCCTGGAGTTGCGTCAGCAGGTTCGTCATTTCCTGGCCTCCTTGAGCGTGCCGGCCAGGGTGAAGGTGACCGAGCCGTCGGGACGGCTTTTGACCTCGCCGAGTTCCACGGTGGCCATGAGCGGCGCCAGGGCGGCTTTGAAGTCGTTGGCGGCCTGGGCCGAGCGGGCATCGCCCTTGACCCGCAGGTTGCCCGCTTCGAGTTCGGCTTCGTAGAGGCCGTTGATGGTGGCCCCTTTGGCCTCGGCCAGTTTCTTGAGGACGTCGATGGCGGCGCCCCCCTCCTGCGGGCCGCCGACCATCTTTTTGATCTCCGCCTTGACTTCGGCCACTTCGTCCACGGCCTTGGGACGGGTGGGGAAGATCTCCCGGTAGATGGCGGCGATGGAGGTGTTCAGGGAGGTCAGGTCGGCCTTGGCCGCCCGGTACTGGAGCCCCTGGGAGACGAAGAGGAGGAGGATTGCCACGGCGGCCAGAGCGGCGGTGACGATCAGTTTCTTCCGCAGGGCGGCGTCGCCGGCGGTCCAGGCCAGGTCCTGCCGGCGGAAGTCGGGCAGGACGCCGGCCTGGCAGGCCCGGGCCACGGCCAACAGTCCGGCCAGTTGCTGGAAGGCCTGGTCGGTTTTGAACAGGGGGGCCAGGGGGTCGGGCATGGCCAGCCGCTGCGTGGGGAGCGGAAAGTCGTCCGGGGCAAGTCCGGCCGCCAGTTCGCCGAAGAGGATGAGCCGGGGGGGGAGGTTCCCCGCCAGTTCCAGGGCCGCCAGGGTGGCGGTGATGCCGGGGCGCGGCTCGCCGGCCAGAGCCCGGGCGAAGGTGACCCGGTCGTGACCCACGACCGTGAGGGCGCTGCCGTCGCTGATGGCGGCGTCGGCGGGGCATTCCGGCAGGAAGTTCCAGGCGAAGGGGGCGGCGGTGACCACCTGCGGTTCGCAGCCGGCCTCCCGGAAGGTGGCGATGACGTGGCCGATGTCGCTCTTGCGCGCCCACAGGGCCAGGTAGCGCCCCTCGCCCAGCGGCAGGGCGTCGAAGACCGCCTCTTCCACCGGCAGGGCGATCTCACCCTGCAGCTGTCCCGGCAGGACCTCCCGCACCTTGCGCAGGTTGTCCAGGGGGAGTTCCACCGTCCGCTGGGCGAACAGGGAGGGCGAAAGGCAGAGCACGACGCGCGGCCCGCCGCTGCTGCCGGCGGCGATCCGGCCGGCAACGGCGGAGAGCGGTTGTTCCTCGGTTAGCTCGAACTCGGCCGCTCCCGAAAAGGAGAGCGACGTGCCCCCTACTCCGAAGCGGGCCGCCAACACGCGCTGTGATTCAACCTGTAGTACCAGATAGTCCATGTCGTTCCTAAATGACGTTGTTGATCAAGAAGCCGGGCAGGGGCCGCCCGTCATCCCCAGAGCAGAAAGCCCGGTTCGTACACATTTCCCAGCACCTTGTGCCGCGGCATGACCCGCAACATGAAGCCGTGCCGGCCGCAAAAGCGGCATTCGATGGTGCCGTCGAACTGGTAAAGGCCGTTGCCGGCCGGCGTCACGCTCTCCAGGGGAACCGTTTCCCCCCCTGGATGTTTCCGGTGGAGTCCAGCACGCCGAAGTATCCCTCCACGGCCACCTCCTCCACCGGGATCTCCCCCAGGAAGACCCTGGCCGAGACCGGCACGAGGCTCCCCACCGCCACGGCGTCGGCGATCTGGGCCGAGACCTCTTCGATGCGTACCTGCGGCCAGCCCTTGAAGGTGCGCTCCTTCCAGCGGGCCAGATCCAGGGCCAGGGCCAGGTTGTCGTCCACCAGTTGTTTCCACTGGCGGTAGGAAGGGGTATAGGAGCGGTTGGCGTACTCCTGTACCATGCGGTCGGTGGAAAATACCGGGCAGAGGCTCTGCATGGAGGCCTTCATGGTGGCGACCCAGGAGCGGGGGATGCCGTCGCTGCCCCGGTCGTAAAAATGGGGTACGATCTCCTTTTCCAGCAGATCGTAGATGGCCCGGCTCTCCACCTGATTCTGGTACTCCGTATCCTCGTAGACCTCTCCCTTGCCGATGGCCCAGCCGTTGTTCCCCTGGTACCCCTCGCACCACCAGCCGTCCAGGATGCTCATGTTGAGGCCGCCGTTGAAGGCCACCTTCATGCCGCTGGTGCCGCTGGCCTCCAGGGGGCGCCGCGGGGTGTTGAGCCACACGTCCACCCCCTGCACCAGATGGCGGGCCACCGCCATGTCGTAGTCCTCGATGAAGACGATCCGGTGGCGGAAACGCTCCAGGTCCGAGACCTGGTTGATCTGGCGGATCAGTTCCTTCCCCTCCTGGTCCTGGGGATGGGCCTTGCCGGCAAAAATGATCTGCACCGGCATCTCCGCATTGTTGAGGATGCGCGCCAGGCGGTCCAAATCGCGCATCAAGAGCGTGCCGCGCTTGTAGGTGGCAAAACGGCGGGCAAACCCGATGGTCAGCACCTCCGGGTCCAGGACCTCCTCGGCCGTGGCGATCTCCTTGACCGTGGCCCCCACCTTGATCAACTGTTCCTTGAGCCGCTTGCGGGCAAAATCCACCAGCTTCTCGCGGCAGCTCTGGCGGGTGCGCCACAGTTCGGCGTCCGGGATCCGGGAGATGCGGCGCCACACGTTGTGGTCCGTCGGGTCGTCCAGCCAGCGGGTGCCCAGGTAACGTACCAGCAGGCTGGCCATGTGGTTGGACATCCAGGTGCGGGTGTGGACGCCGTTGGTGATGGAGGTGAGCGGCAGCTGCTCCTCGGGCAGTTCCGGCCAGGTGTTCTTCCACATCTTGCGCGAAACCTCGCCGTGCAGTTCGCTGACGCCGTTGGCGTGGCCGGCCAGCTTGAGGGCCAGCACCGCCATGCAGAAGGTTTCCTGGGAATTTTTCGGGTTCTGGCGCCCCAGGCCGAGGAATTCGTCGCGCCCCAGGCCGAGGGAGCGGTAGTATTTGCCGAAGTAGCGCTCCAGCAGTTCGGCGGGGAAATGGTCGATGCCCGCCTCCACCGGGGTATGGGTGGTGAAGACGTTGCCGGCGCTGACGATCTCCCGGGCCTCGTTGAAGCCGACGCCCCGCTTTTCCATCAGAAGACGGATCCGCTCCAGGGCCAGGAACGCGGCATGCCCCTCGTTCATGTGGCACACGTTGGGGATGATCCCCAAGGCGCGCAGGGCGCGGATGCCGCCGATCCCCAGCAGGATCTCCTGCAGGATGCGCATCTCCTGGTCGCCGCCGTAGAGTTGGGCGGTGATCAGGCGGTCTTCGGGGCTGTTCTCCTCCAGGTTGGTGTCCAGCAGGTAGAGCGGCACCCGGCCGACCTGCACCCGCCAGACGTGCACCTTGAACCGGCGGGGGCCGAACTCCAGCTCCACGCTGAGCGGGATGCCCTTTCCGTCCCGCTCCAGGGTCAGGGGGAGATTGTAGAAATCGTTCTCCGGGTAGTACTCCTGCTGCCACCCTTCGTTGTTGAGATACTGCCGGAAATACCCCTGGCGGTAGAGCAGCCCCACCCCCACCAGGGGGAGCCCCAGGTCCGAGGCCGATTTGAGGTGGTCGCCGGCCAGGATGCCCAGGCCGCCGGAATAAATCGGCAGCGATTCGTGCAGGCCGAACTCCATGGAAAAATAGGCGGCCTTCATCTGGGAGCTGCCGTTGCCGGTCTTCTGGAACCAGGTCTTCTCCGCCAGGTAGTCGGAAAGTTTCTCGTCCACCATGGTGAGGTGGGCCATGAACCCTTCGTCGCTCTTCAGGCTCTCCAGGGTGGTCTGCTGGAGGATGCCCAGCATCTCCACCGGGTTGTGGCGGGTGGCTTCCCACAGTTCGGTGTCCAGGCGGCGGAAGAGGTTGATGGCGTCCGGCTCCCAGCACCACCAGAAGTTGTAGGCCACCCGCTGGAGCGCCACCAACTCGTCGGTCAGCGACGGGACGACCGTGAATTTGTGCAGCATCTTGGTGAAGTCCATGGGGCCCTCCTTACTTGATCAACTGGTTCATCTCGAAGATGGGGAGAAGGACGGCCATGACCACCACGCCCACCGCCAGGCCCATGCCCAGGACCAACAGCGGTTCCATGAGACCCATGAGCCGGGTCAGACGCGTGCCGAACTCCCGCTCGTAGGCGGTACCCGCCTTGAGCAGCATCTCCTCCAGGGTGCCGCCCCGTTCCCCCACTCCCGCCAGGTGCACCAGCATGGGGGGGAAGAGCCGGCTCTTCTTCAGGCTCCCCGACAGGCTGCCCCCCTGGGAGACCTCTTCCATCACTTCCCGGAGGAAGCCGCGGTAGACCCGGTTGACCAGCACCTCGGAGGTGATCTCCAGGGCGCGGATGATCGGCACCCCGCTGGAGAGCAACAGCCCCAGCACCCGCGCAAAGCGCGACAGGAGCAGCTGCTGCACCATGCCGCCGGCCACTGGCAGTCTGAGCAGCAGTTGGTCACGTTTCAGGCGCAGGTTGTCGCGCTGCATGGCCGAGCGGTAGAGCGGCACCGAGCCGATGGCCAGGCCGGCGGGGATCCACCACCATCCCCGCAGGAAGTGGGACAGTTTGATGAGGATCACCGTGATGAGCGGCAGGGCGGCCTTGCTCTCCTCGAAGATGACCACGATCTTGGGGATGACCACGGTCAACAGGAAGAGCATGACCCCGCCCCCCACCAGGACCATGAGGATCGGGTAGGCCAGGGCGGATACCACCCGGCTCTTTACCTGTTCCTGTTCTTCCAGGAAGTCGGCCAGGCGGTCCAGGACGGCGTCCAGGGCGCCGCTGGCCTCCCCGGCAGCCACCATGCTGACGAAGCTTTCGCTGAAGGTCTTCGGTTCGGCCGCCAGGGCGCGGGACAGGGCGGCGCCTTCGGCGATCCGGTCCCGCACCCGCGCCAGGATCTGTTTGAGCTGGCCGTTCTCCTCCTGTTCGTACAGCGAGCCCATGGCTTCGAACAGGGGGACCGAGGAGGCCGTGAGGGTGGCCAGGCGCCGGGTGAAGAGGGAGAGTTCGGCGGTGGTGATGCCCCGTTTGAAGGAGAAGGCGCGCTGTGCGCCGTTCCCGGCCGTTTCTTCGCCGACCTCCCGGGGCAGGAGCCCTTTGCCTTTGAGCTGGGCCAGGGCCTGGCGTTCGGATTCGGCCTCCAGGGTGCCGGAGACGGTGGCCCCGGCGCCGGTGTATGCCTTATACCGGTACGTCGGCATAGTCTTCCTGGGTGACGCGCAGGACCTCTTCGATGGTGGTGAGGCCGGCGGCGGCACGGGCCAGGCCGTCGTCCCGCAGGGTCTTCATGCCGTGGGCCACGGCGTACTCCTTGATCTGGCCGGCATGGGCGCGTTTGATGATCATGGAGCAGATCTCCTGGTCCACCGGCATGATTTCGTAGATGGCGCTGCGCCCCATGGTGCCCAGGCCGAAGCATTTGTCGCAGCCGCGCCCACGGTAGAGCTTCTCCGGCAGGGTGATGCCGGCGTACTGTTCCGCGGGACGGTATTCCTCCCGGCAGTGGGGGCAGATCACCCGCACCAGGCGCTGGGCCATGACCGCGGTGAGGGATGAGGCGATCATGAAGGGTTCGATGCCCATGTCCACCAGGCGGGTTACGGCGGTGGGGGCGTCGTTGGTGTGCAGGGTGGAGAGCACCAGGTGGCCGGTGAGGCTGGCCTGGATGGCGATCTCGGCGGTTTCGGCGTCGCGGATCTCGCCGACCATGATGATGTCCGGGTCCTGGCGCAGGATGGAGCGCAGCCCGGCGGCAAAGGTGAGGTCGATCTTGGCGTTGACCTGGATCTGGCCGATGCCTTTGATCTGGTATTCGATGGGGTCTTCGATGGTGATGATGTTCTTTTCGCTGGTGTTGAGCCGGTTCAGGGCGGCGTAGAGGGTGGTGGATTTGCCGCTGCCGGTGGGGCCGGTGACCAGGACGATGCCGCTGGTGCGGGCAAGGACCCGTTCCATGGTGCGCACCCCGGCGTCGCCTAAACCTATGTCCTCCAGGGAGAGGACCCCTTTTTTCTTGTCCAGGAGACGCAGGACGGCCCGTTCCCCGTAGAAGGTGGGGATGATGGAGACGCGGATGTCCACGTCCCGGCCGGCGACGATGACCCGGATGCGCCCGTCCTGGGGCAGGCGCTTTTCGGCGATGTTGAGCCCGGCCATGATCTTGACCCGGGAGACCAGGGCGTCCTGGATGATCTTGGGCGGGGTCAGTTTCTCGTAGAGGATGCCGTCGATGCGGAAGCGTACCACCAGGTCGCGCTCATAGGGTTCGATGTGGATGTCGCTGACCCGTTCCTTGACCGCTTCCGAGAGGATGGAGTTCAGAAGCCGGATGACCGGGGCTTCGTCGGCAAGGTCCAGGAGGTCCTGGGGGTCGTTGAGGGCGGTGGCCACCGTGGAGAGGTCTTCTCCCTCCAACTCCTGGAGCACTTCCTGGGCGGTGCCGGAGAGGCTGCCGTAGATGTGGTTGATGGCGTCTCCCAGGGTGGTCTCCGGCACCAGGATGGCTTCCACCGGTTTGCCGAACAGCAGCCTGAGTTCGTCCAGGGCTAGAAGCGCCGCCGGGCCGGAGATGGCTACCCGCACCCGCCCTTCCTGCTCACGCAGGGGGAGGATGGCGTGGGCCCGGGCAAAGGTGAGCGACACCCGCCCCAACAGGACCGGGTCCACCTCGGCCACCGCGATCTCGGCCTGGCTGGCGAGGCCCAGGCGCTGGGCGGTGGCCGACAACTCTTCCGCAAGCGGGCTCGGACTCATTTGCCGCCGATCTCCTTCTGCACGTCCACCGGCTCCACCTTCTTCGCCGCATCGCCGAATTTGCTGCGCTGGCTGTCGGAGACCGCGGCCAGATCGGCGTTGTCCTTGACGATATGGGGGGTCAACAGGATCATCAGGTTGGTCTTGGTCTTGCTTTTGGTCTTGGTCTTGAACAGCCACCCCAAGCCCGGAATGTCCCCCAGGAACGGGACCTTGCTCTCCGATATGTCATCCTGATCCTGGATCAGGCCGCCGATCACGATCATCTCGTTGTCCTTGACCACGACGTTGGTCTTGGCCGAGCGCTTGGTGGTGATGCGGTCCGTGGTGCCGCTCCCCACCGTGACCGTGGAGCCGATGGCCGAGATCTCTTGGGAGAGGTCCATGCGGATGTAGTCACCCTCGCTGATCTGGGGTTTGATCTTGAGGGTGATGCCCACGTCCTTGCGCTCCACGGAGGTGGTCGTGACCCCGGAGGAAACCGTGGACGAGCCCTGGAACGGGACGTTCTGCCCCACCACGATCTCCGCCTCCTTGTTGTCCGAGGTGAGGATGTTCGGGGTGGAGAGGACGTTCACCAGGCCGTTGCCGTCCAGGGCCTTGAGCACGGCTCCGATGTTCGCCGGCGTGGATAAGTTGGACAGTCCGCTGGTGGATGAAATCGACGACGTGGCGCTTTCGATGGTGGAGAGGACGCCGAAGGGGTCGTAGTAGCCGGCGACGCCGAAATACCTGCTGATGGTGCTCACCCCCAGGGTGCCGAGTTGCATGCCCACTTCCCGCGACTTGGAGAGCGAAACCTCGGCGATCAGCACCTGGACGAAGACCTGCTTGCTGCGGCGGTCCAGTTTCTTGATCACCTGGACCAGGTTGTTGTAGTCGGTGGGCGAGGCCATGATCACCAGGGAGTTGGAGGCCTTGTCCGCGGTGATGGTGACCTTGCCGCTGTCGAAGGGGGACGTCTGGGGCGCAGCCGCACCGGTCTGCCCGGTGCCTGCGCCGGCCGTGGCGGTGGCGCTCATTCCCTTGATGACTCCGTCCAGCACCTTGGCCATCTCCGTGGCGTCGGTATTCTCCAGGTAGTAGACGTTGACCTTGTTGCTGGCCTCGGGGGACGCCACGTCCAGCTTGGCCACCATCTCCCGCACCGCCTGCTTGATGCTGTCGCTGCCGAAGACCAACAGCGCGTTCAGCCGCTGGTCGGCCAGCACGCTCGTCTGGCCGCCGGAGGCCGCGGCTGCGGCCGCGCCCGGCTGCCCGCCAGCCTTGCTCTCGCTGCCGGACAGCCATTGCTGGATGGTCTTGGCGGCGCTCTCGGCCGAAGCGTTCTTCAGGTAGATGATCTCGATCCCCTCACGGGTCTTGGCCGTGTCGATGATCTGCAGGATATCCTGGATCTTGCGCAGGTTGATGGCCGCATCCAGCACCAGCAGGTTGCTGGAGCCGAAGGCCGAGATGCTGCCGTCCTTGGACACCAGCGGCTGCAGGAAGGGAAGCGCCTCCTGGGCCGAGATGTTCTCCAGCTTGATCACCTGGGCGATGTAGCTGTCGTTCACCGGCGGCCGTTTGCCCGACGGCAGCAGGGGGAAGCCGGAGGTCTTGACGCTGGCCGAGGGGACGATCTTCAAGACCTTGCCGCTCTGCACCACGGTGAAGCCCTTCAGTTCCAGGACCGAGGTGAAGACGTTGTAGGCCTCGTCGATGGAGAGCTTCGTGGGGGAGTAGACCGAAATCTTACCCTTGACCCGGTCGTCCATCACGAAGTTCTTCCCGGTCAGGTCGCTGATGAACTTCACCATGGTGGAGATGTCCACCTCGTTGAAGTTCAACACCACCCCCCGGGCGGTCGCCAATGCCGGCGAGGCGTATAACACCCCTGCCAGGAGCAGGGCGCAGAATGTGCGCATCAGGTACTGTTTCAAGCGTGCCTCCACGTTGTTTCGTAACAGCGGTCGTTGAGGATCGGCAAAAGCCCGTTCCCGTTCGGGGCGGGGCCGTTCACCGTATGTCGTAGTTGAATGTCGTCGGCTGGCCGTCGCGGATCAGGTCGAGCTTGAGCTTGCTCTGCCCCTTGAGGGCGATGAACGACTGCAGCGCCTTGTCCGGCGAATCCATGGGGAAGTCGTTGAGCCGCAGGAGCACGTCCCCGTTCTTCACGCCCACCAGGGCGAACAGGCCGTTGGGTTTCACCTCCGAGGCCCGGAACCCCTCCACCTTGCCGTCCTTCTGGCTCGGCAGCAGGCGGGCGTCGCTCATGGCCTGGGCCGGGTTGTCCAGGGCGGCGTTGAGCGCCCGCTGGTCGATGACGAAGTTGCCGCCGCCGATGTTGGCGACCGCGCCGCCTCCCTGGGGAGCGCCCGACGAGGCCGGAGCCGCCGCGGGAGGGGTCATGGGGGTCAAAAGCTCCACCTTCTTGCCGCCCACCACGATGAAGGCACGCTCCTTGCGGACCTCCGCCAGCCGCCCTGCGTCGAAGACCATGTCTCCCAGGCGGAAGACCCGCTCTTCCTGTTTGGCGGTGTTGCGCACCAGGGCAAAGGTCTCGCGGAACGAGCCGACCGCCGTGCCGAGCAGCATCAGCTCGGCCGGCGCGGTGGCGGGTGCAGCAGCCTGGGCCGTAGCGGGGGCGTTCACGATGGGAGTGAGTTGCCCCTGGGTCGCCTTGCCGAACAGGCCGCTCCCCAGGATCGGGGCATAGAACCCCAGATCCTCGATCCTGGGGAGCGGTGCGGCCACGGGGGCCGGTTTGCCCCCCCCCGCGCCTCTGGGCACAAAGGCGGAGGTGAGCCGCCTCCCCAGGCTGTCGGCGGTGATGGCCGCCAACAGGGCGATAATGACGACCCCAAGCAGGGCATTTATGATGGTAAGAGCACGTGGCATAAGTGTATATCACCTTCCCCTCCGGTCAAGCCGGGGGAGCGGGGGCTTTGCGGGACGTTCTACAGTTTGATCTCGCCGCTGAACACCTCGACCGCCGGGCCGGTCATGTAGATGGTGCCGTCCTCGGCCCACTCCATCTCCAGGTCGCCCCCCGAAAGGTGGTTGAGGATCTTTTTCTCGGTCAGGCCGTTCAACACGCATGCCGCGGTCACGGCGCTGGAGCCGGTGCCGCAGGCCAGGGTTTCGCCGGCGCCCCGCTCCCAGGTCCGCTGGCGGACCTCGGTGCGCGAGAAAATCTGGACGAACTCCACATTGGTGCGGCGCGGGAACAGTTCGTGGTTCTCGATCAGCGGCCCATAGGTGGAAACCGGGAAGTTCTCCACATCGTCCACGAAGATCACGCAGTGGGGGTTGCCCATGGAGGCGCAGGTGATCGAAAAGGTGCGGTCGAGGACCGTGAGCGGCTCAGCGATCACCCGGGCGGCGGCATCGCCGGTCATGGGGATCTCGCCCCTGGTCAGCCGCGGCGGACCCATGTTGACGCGGACCTTGGCTATCGTGCCGTCGTCGCCCGGCACCAGTTGCAGGGTCAGGATGCCGGCCCCGGTTTCGGCGGTGATCTCGGTTTTCGCAACGATGCCATGGTCGTAGGCGTATTTTGCCACGCAGCGGATGCCGTTGCCGCACATCTCGGACTCGGAGCCGTCGGAATTGAACATCCGCATGCGCACGTCGGCCTTGTCCGAGGGCATGATCAGGATGAGCCCGTCCGAGCCGATGCCGAAGTTGCGGTTGGCAACCTGTATGGCCGTCTGCCGGGGGTCGGCAACCGTCTCCTCGAAGCAGTTCACATAGACGTAATCATTGCCGGCGCCCTGCATTTTGGTGAATTTCATCGTACACCGTCCCCTTTCAACAAATGCTATAGAGTAGCAAATATCATCCAGTGCCGCAACAAGACATTAAGCACATCCGCAGATACGAAAGATATCTCACAGAATATATGCTCTCCGCCTTCCCCCAAACCGGGGGCCGGAATGAACGCATACTTTTCGGCCACTGCCGCAGGAGAAGCGTTGCCGTAACGGATTCATCATAACTTTCCTGAATTCAGGGGACTCAAGGGGCGTTATCTGTGGCGGCCAACCGAATCTTATCGACAAGGCATAATTAGTGCGGAGGGTGTTTTTTCGACAGCGGCGGGAAAGGGAACCCGATTCATAAGCCTTTTCCTTCCGGTTCCATAAATGCCGGATTGGCAGGTTCTGATGCATGGTTTCGTGGGCTGGCGCCCTGCCGTGCGTACCATGCCAAACATAATCATCCCGTTGTATCCGACGATGTTCCGGCACAGCAGGCACAGGCGATCCTTTGGCTATATATGGAGCAGGACTCGAAATCATCGCCGCAGAAGGTTACTATGTTGGAAATTGTTTTGCTCGATATGGCGTAGCAATAACATTCCGGAAAGGGCGCTTCCACGAAACGGCATGTATCCTGTCGGCGCAGGCCTCTGATTTCATCATGAGTTGTCATGGTTACAGGATCGTCCCATAGATCTGCCGACAGACGTTGCAATCTCTTCTGTATGGTCGTGCGTAGCGGATTGGCGGCATGCGGGCTCCCCTGCCAGATGCCGCCCGATGACAGAAAGAAGCCCATGGAGGAAGGAGGGGAACTCCACGGGCTTCTCACCACACAGAACGAGGGGCGCGGCCCCTCCCCTGCGTACGGCAGCGGATGCGGAAAACCGATGTCTTGCCCGGCTGTCAGCTCTCCGCCTTGGGGTTGATCTCGATCTGATCTCTGCCGTCGGCGGCTTTTCGGAAATTGCTGATCGCCTTGCCGAACGAACTGCCCAGTTCCGGCAGCTTTCCCACACCAAATATCAACATCAGGATTGCCCCGATAATCAGCAGCTCGGGCACACCGAAACCAAACATAACCGACCTTCCTTTCAGGTTAGAATAACGGCCGCTGCAACTAATTGTGCGGCGTGGTCTTGTGACAGACGAAGCAGGTGCTCTCCTGAACCGGTTTGTGGCACTGGGTGCAGTGGCCGGAACTCCAGCCGCTGCGATGGCTCGCCGGCGGCGTGTTCTGATGGCATTCGATGCAGCTGTCCTCCTTGTGGCAGGCAAGGCAACTGCTCCGGTCCCAGCGGGCCTCCAGGCCATGACCCTTCCTCGCCCAGGCACCCGTGTGGTTGCGCGGCTGCACCTCCTGGTGACATTGGATGCACGACACCCGGTCCGTGTGGCATTCCAGGCATTCGGCCAGCTTCACCTTGCTCGCGGCGCCGTGGTTGTGCAGCCAGGTGGCGTCGTGGCTGGCAGGTTTGTTCGATTCCACGGCATATGCGGCAAGGGCGACGCACAGCAGTAGTGCGGCCGTCGCCAGGCTCAGTGCCGTTGTCTTGATGTTCATGGTTGTACCTCTCCCTAGAAGATGATGTTCGCCCACAGTTCCGTGGTGTAGTTCGTGTTCAGGCCGTTGTTCAGATCGTTGTAGAAGCTGCCGTGCTCCAGGTTGACGTCGGCGGAGAGGCTGATCATCTTCGTGGGCCGGTACTGGGCGCCGATATAGTAGTTGCGCGACCAGTCCATTTTCTTGGCGTAGTAGTTGTAGCCGGTGCTGTAGTCGGGGCTGAGGCTCAGGTTGAGGTTCTGGTCGTAGTCGTAGCGGTTGTAGGAGGTGCCGGCCCAGATGTCAACCGCTTTGGTGAGTTTCTGCCCCACCTGGACGCCGTACTGGATGCTGTCGTTAGAGTTGGAGATGGGGGTGCGCCTGACCCCCCAGTAGTCGGCGCTGAAGGAGATGTAGGTGTCCTTGTGGGGCAGGCCGGAGATGTCGAAGGTGCCGCCGATCCGCTCGTAGCTGCGGTTGCCGAAGTTCTCAGGGCCGGTGACGATGCGCTCCTGAAAACGGATGCCCAGGACGAAGTGGTTGAGAAACGCCTGGTGGGCGCCCAGTTCGTATTTGTTGTAGCGGCTTTCCACCCCGACCACGTCGGTCAGCGGGTTGACCACATAGCTGGCGGTGCCGACGTCGTTGAGCATGCCGTGGTATGTGGCGGTGAGAATGGTGCCGGTGGCCGCCACTTCATAGCCCATTTCCCCATTGAGGCCGACGGCGCCGTTCATAACGGTGCTCCCCAAAGAGGCGCTGCCGCCCGCAAAGGTCTGGTCGATGCGCATCTTGCCGTAGTCGGTATCCACGCCTTTGGTGCTCAGGCGGGTGTATTCCCCGGCGAATCTGGTGTGCGGCGCAAGCTGGTAGGTGGCGCCGCCACCCGCGAGCAGGTCGTGTCCCGTGTGGTAGTAGAAGCTCACCGGTTTGCCGCCGTAGACGTAGGCGGTGGCCTTGTCCCCCAGTTTGACCCCCACGTCGCCGCCGTCCAGCACAAAGTCGTTCAGGTGGCTGGTGGTGAGCCGTCCCACGGTTGCTTTGGTGTTCTTCACCACCCCGTCGAAGGTGGCGGTGCCCACATAGAAGCGCGGCGCCCATTCGTCATGTTTGAGCTGCGTATCCAAAGCATCGCGGTAATAGTAGTACAGGTCGCCGTTTCTGTTCCCTTCGTACTTGCCCTTGTCGCCGTTGACGTCGGCGGCGAACCGGGCGTAGGCGGAGAGGGAGACGGTGCCGCTGCCCAATTTCGCGGAGTCGGTGCGTACCCGCAGGTACTGGTAGAAGTCCTGGTCGTTACCCAGGTGGTTGCTGCCGAAATCGTTGAACCTGAGCCGGTACCGGGACGTAAGGGTGGTGTAGACCTTGGTGCCGCCCAGGCCGATGCCGGTGGCGCTCTCCTGCATCTGCCCCGGCGAAACCTGCCGCGACCAGCTGTCCGGGGTGGTGTAGTCCCCCTGCTCGAAGGCCGGGGCCTCGGCGGCAAGGGCGATGATACAGAGCATCGCCGCCAGCGGGATGCCCCATGATGGATGTCTGTGCACTGCGCGTCTCCTTGATGGTTGATTGCAGATATCCTTGTCAATGGAATGGGACGCCCGCAGGCGTCCCGCTGTCCATCGGGCCCCTCGGCGCGGCCTGCTAGAGCGCTGCGAGGTACTTGCCCACCAGATACCCCGACATGCAGTTGCGCGTATGGCTCAAACAGTTGAGATTGTGGGGATAGGTGTTGTAGAACATGCCGCCCGAGGTAAGGCCTATGGCGTAGAGCCCGTCGATGGGGGAACGGCTCTTGTCGAGCACCCGGCTGTTGGTGTCGACGATGAGCCCGCTGGCAGTGCAGAGCCCATCTGAGAACTCTTTCGTCGCATAGTAGGGAGGCGAGTCAATGGTCATCATCATATTCCCGGGAAAATTGAAATCGCTGTCCTTCCCGGCCGCCGCCATCTCGTTCCACCGCTTGATGGTGGCAACGAAAGCGTCCTGAGGGACCCCCATCATGACGGCAAGATCTCCGAGCGTGTCCGCCTTGATGGCGGCGCTGCTGGTCGCGGCACCGACCCAGACGCTTTTTGGAGCATAGCACGATGACGAAGGGGTCCAGATTTTATCGATCTTGGTGGCGATGGCACTGTCGACGATGTAATAATCATAGGCTCCGGGCTGAGCCTGGATGGCGAGCGCCAGGTGGCCATACGGCTCATACTCGGGAGTGAAGCGTTTCCCCAGCTTGTTCACGCGCAGGAAGGGCATGAGCTGCTCGGGATCGAGCATGATCGAATGGGGGTACTCGTCTTCGGCAGCGCCGACGGCGAGCCCCATCAGATGGCCATCGCCGGTGTTGCCCGTTGCGGTGGTGAGCCAATGCCGCGGGACGCTTCGCGGACGGCAACGCTCCTTGAGCATCTGAAGATTGAACTCATAGCCGCCGGTCGCGAGGACAACCCCCTTGGCGCAGTTGTACTTCTCATACCCCTGATCACTCTTGACGATAACCCCGGTGACCTTGCCGCCGGAGGTGACAAGCTGACAGGCCGGGCACTTGTATCGGATCTCCCCCCCGGCCGCCGTGATGAACCCGGCAACGATACCGGCCAGGTCGGAGGGCTTGTAGGGCAGGTTGAGGGAGGTGTTCCACGACCGGCTCAACGAGGTCTTGTCCCATTGGTCGCGGAAATTCGGGAAATCGCCCGCAGCGAACGTCAACGGATAGGAGTCGAGACTCTTGTTGTCGAAGTGGCTGATATACCAGTCCACGGCTTCCCCGTTGTTGTCGAGCCAATGGCGGAAAAGCTCCATGTCGCCCTGGAAGGCATTGTCCAGCATGGCGTCGGACATCCAGGCATCCGTGTCATAGGTCATGCCCCAATGCTTGTGAAGCTTCGAGGTGGTGCCCCCGATGGTGGCGGAGTTGTAATTGCCGGATGCACGCTTCTCCACGGCAACGGTCTTCAGGCCGCGCTCGGCGCAGGAGAGTGCCGCGGCGTCACCGGCGGGGCCGAGGCCGCAGACGACCACATCCACATTGTAGGTTTTCACGATAGCACTGTCGGGGATGGTGGTGGTGACGAAAGCGCTCGTGCCGCTTCCGGCGGCTGTGACTTCGAGCTCCTCAAGGACGGGCCATACCGCCTTCGACGGATCGGTCGTCTGCATCGAGCCTGCGGATTGGGTGCTGGGGGTCTGGACGACCCTGGTGACATTATCCCCGCATCCGGCGACCATCCCGCCCAAAACCGCCGTTCCCACGGCAGCGCCTCCGGCCTTCAAAAAGCCGCGGCGGGACATCTCGATGTTTATCGTTTTCTCTTTGTTGTGCTCATCCATGCCATTTCCTTTCGTACTCGTCATTCGGTAGTGGGGTGTTGGACATCATTTCCGGGCTTATTGCAGAGTTCCGAAATACGTTACGAGCGCTTTCAACTGCGCATCACTCAGCTCAAACTGCATGTTGGCCGGGATCGACGTTAGCGTTGACCACTTTATGCCGTAGGGGTCACCTGTCGTTTTGTGGCATTTGCTGCAGTATGTCTGGAACAATGTGGGCCCATCAAGAGTAGTGTCAGTCGGTGTCGTGGGGGTATCCGGTGTCGTGGTTGAGGAGCCGGTGCTTCCGTTCTCATAAATAGTTTTGTCTTCGCCACAACCGGCAATCATCATCACGGCTACCAGCAGCACTATCAGAAACGGCATTTTGCTTGAATTCATTTTATAAACCCTTTCGTTAGTAACTAGTTGCAACGTAATAATCGTAACATTTGTAAAAATACCGTTTTTCAACACCTCCTCTTTCAATCATTTGAAATATTTTTACCATCACAAGTATCAGCTTAAATTTTAATACCTCCTTTTCGGGAATTATAAGCATGTCCATGAAATGGCTTCAAATTAGATAGCAAATTATTGACGTTAATACAGATAGTTATTGCCATTAATCAATAATCCTGGTTTCGTAAGCCAGAATTATGCCAACCCCAAAAGGGAATCCTAACAGCCTGAATTCGTGTGCCACCGGGTCCCGGATTATGGAGGAACCGTGGCGTTCTCCAACATGTCGTAAAAAAGACTCAAATATTTTGTAATTAGTTCCCCAATTACGATATATTGGAAATGCGAGAGGCATTGAAAGTTAAGGGGTAATTATTCGAAAGACCTAATGTGGCGGCAGACCGGGGGCGGCTGCCGGTGGCCCTGTGGCGCTTCCAGTCTGGCGGTTTTTGGAGGTTCGGCACCGGTTCTGAGAGGCCGGGGGCGGGGAGGTGGTCCTTTTGTTGCATGATTATTTCACGATTATTGCAAAATGCCGTCTCGCGGGGGGATCGTGGTGATTGACAAAAATAAATTTTTCCGGGAAGCAACCCTCGCAATTTGCAGCAGCCTTCATATCACTACGGCCCTGGAAGGGGTATTCAGCCACCTGAGCAGTCACATGCCGTTGGACCAACTGATCCTCGGCACCTTTGACGACACCATTAGATCGCTTCGGCCAATAGCCTTTGTCGCCAACGGGCATCGTGCCGCCCCTCCGCAACCGCTTACCGCTCAGGACGGCCTCTGGGAATGGGGCTTGTCGCGACGGGAGCCATTCATCATCTCGCACACCGCCCATGACCCCTCCATCCGTGCCATTGCCCGATCCATCGGGAGAGATGACGATTCCGACCTGGTCCTGCCGCTGAGAATCGCCAACGAATGCATCGGGGTTCTGACACTTCGCGCCCAGGGGAGAGACCGCTATACCTCGGAACACCTTGACCTGCTGTCAAGTGTGGCCGAGCCGTTTGCCATCGCCCTCTCCAATGCCTTGGCCCACAGAATGCTGCTCAAGCAACGCGACCAGCTCATCGACGACAACAGCTTTCTGCAAAATGAAGTTCTTTCCCGGGCAGGCGACGAGATCATCGGCGGCAACTCCGGGCTGCGCAACGTGATGGATCTGGTGCACCAAGTGGCGCCCCAGAAGACCACCGTCCTGCTCTACGGCGAAACGGGGACCGGCAAGGAGGTGATCGCCAATGCGATCCATGCCGCCTCGCCACGCCGTAACGGCCCCTTCATCAAGCTCAACTGCGGCGCCATCGCGGAGAACCTCATCGACGACGAGCTGTTCGGCCACGAAAAGGGGGCCTTCACCGGTGCTCACGCCGTGAAGCGGGGGCGTTTCGAACGCGCCAACGGCGGCACGCTGTTCCTGGACGAAATCGGCGAATTGCCGCTCTTGAGCCAGGTGCGGCTGCTGCGGGTGCTGCAGAGCAGGTTGATCAGCCGCGTGGGCGGGGAGAAGGCCATTCCGGTTGACGTACGGGTCATCACCGCAACCAACCGGGATTTGAAACGGATGGTAGCCGAGGGGAGTTTCCGGGAGGACCTGTGGTTCCGGTTGTGCCTGTTCCCCATCACGATCCCCCCTTTGCGGGAACGGCGTAACGACATTCCGGCACTGGTCCGGCATTTTGTGGGGCAGAAGAGCCGCGAGTTGGGGATCAGCGTGCCGTCTCCCATTGTGCCGGGCGCTATGGAACGCCTGACGAACTATGCATGGCCGGGCAATGTGCGTGAGTTGGAGAACCTGGTGGAACGGGAACTGATCTGTTATCGCGGCGGCACGCTGCGCTTCGACGGCCTGGCGTTCGAGGAGAAATGCCGCGAGGAGCCGAGCCTCGTCGAGCCGCTTGACGAAGCATATCCCCTGGATCTCGACGAGGCGATGAGAGTACACTTCAGGCGGGCGCTGAAAATGACCAACGGCAAGATTCACGGGGCGGGCGGTGCGGCGGAGCTGCTCGGCATCCACCCCAATACCCTGACGGCGCGAATGCAGAAGTTGGGCATGGCCTACGGCAGGCAAAAATCACCGGCGTATCGGCACATTCAGGAGCCCTGAGGCTCCAGGCTGCTTACGCCGCCTCCCCCGGCGGTCATCGCCGCCTCGCTCCCCTGGTTGCAAAACCGTGTGAAATGCGTATACTTACCTTCCACCTTATCCCGGCACCCCCCAAGAAGCGAAACATCCCATGACGAAGAGCAGGGAGAGCAGCGGCCAGAGAGGAACTATCGTTATGATCCGACCATTTCAGGGCATCCACCCCAAGATCGACCCGTCCGCCTTCGTGGCCGAGACCGCCGTGATCATCGGCGACGTGGAGATGGGTCCCCAGAGCAGCATCTGGTACAACTGCGTGGCCCGCGGCGACGTGAACCATATCCGTATCGGCGCCCGCAGCAACGTGCAGGACCTGACCATGCTCCATGTCACCCACAAAAAGCATGCCGACGACCCCGGCGCGCCGCTCATCATCGGCGACGATGTCACCATCGGCCACAGCGTGACCCTGCACGGCTGCACCCTGCACAACGGCTGCTTCATCGGCATGCAGGCCATGGTCATGGACCGGGCGGTGGTGGGGGAGGGCGCCCTGGTGGGGGCGCGGGCCCTGGTCACCGAGGGAACGGTCATCCCGCCCCACACCCTGTGGGTCGGCGCACCGGCCAAGTACAAGCGCGACCTGACGCCGGACGAGGTGGCCTGGCTGCGCAAATCCGCCGGCAACTACGTGAATTACGCCCAGCAGTATATGAACGACTGATGCCGAGACCGGCCCTCAATCCCTATCTGGCCGTGGCGGCCGCCGTGATCGCGGTCTCCTTTTCGTCGCTGTTCGTGCGCCTCGCCACGGCGCCGCCCCTGATCATCGCCACCTACCGCCTGCTGTTCACCTTTGTGGCGCTGGCCCCCTTCACCCTCATGAAACGGGGGGTGCTGGCCGGGCTCGACCGGCGGCAGGTGGCGCTCTCCGCCATGAGCGGCCTGTTTCTGGCCCTGCATTTCGTGACCTGGTTCATCTCCCTGGGCTATACCAGCGTGGCCAGTTCCACGGTGCTGGTGACCCTGCAACCGGTCTTCGTGGTGGTCGGTTCGCTGCTTTTCTTCAAGGAGCGCATCCCGCGCCTGGCCGCCGTAGGCGGAGTACTGGCCCTGGCGGGAAGCGTCATCATCGGGGCCGCCGATTTCCAGGTCGGCATGCGGGCGCTGATCGGCGACCTGCTGGCGCTGGTGGCGGCGGTCATGGTCTCCGGCTACCTGCTGATCGGCCGCAGGCTGCGCTCGGGCATCCCCCTGGAGGGATACACCTTCGTCACCTACGGGACCAGTTCCCTGGTTCTGGTGGCCGCAACGCTGGTCACCCGGACACCCTTCACCGGCTACCCGGCCCGGGACTGGCTCTTGTTTCTGGCCCTGGCCCTGGTCTGTACGGTCATGGGGCACACGGTCTTCAACTGGGCGCTGAAATACGTTCAGGCCTCGGTGGTTTCGGTCAGCATCCTGGGCGAACCCCTGGGGGCCATCCTGTGGGCCGCCGTTTTCCTGGGGGAACCGCCGACCCTGCGCCAGATGGCGGGGGGGCGGTCATCTTCAGCGGCCTGTATCTCTTCACCAGGGTCACGGCGCGCGCTCCGCAGCCGACCTGACACATGCAAAGAAGGAAGGAAACCAGTCATGCACCATGAACTCAGCCCCAGCGCCCGCAAGGTGCAGGAAGCCCTGGAAGCGGCCGGGGTCCCCTGTCGCGTGCAGGAATTGGCCGCCAGCTCCCGCACCGCCGCCGAAGCGGCCGAAGCGGTGGGCTGCGATGTGGCCCAGATCGTCAAATCCCTGGTATTCAAGGGGACCCGCTCGGGAGCCCCGGTGCTGGCCCTGGTCAGCGGCAAAAACCGCGTCGATGAGGCCTTGCTGGCAGCAGCCTGCGGCGAACCGGTGGGCAAGGCCGATGCGGCCTTTGTCCGGGAGCGTACCGGCTTCGCCATCGGCGGCATCCCGCCCCTGGGACACCGGGAGCCGCTTTGCCCGGTCATCGACCGGGACCTTCTGGAATACCCCGAGGTCTGGGCCGCGGCCGGCACCCCCCACGCCCTGTTCCGCATCACCCCCGCCGACCTGCTGGCCGTAACCGGCGGCCGCCCGGCGCCCCTCTCCTGAACCGGGACCGGCCCATGCAATCCCCCCCCAGCCGGGAACCGCTCCGCCAAGGCCTGATCTACGGCCTGCTGGCCTATCTGGTCTGGGGTTTTTTCCCGGTCTACTTCAAGGCGTTGCACGACATCCCGCCCCTGGAGGTGGTTGCCCACCGCATCGTCTGGTCGGTCTTTTTCCTGCTGGCGCTGGCGGCCCTCTCGGGGCGCTGGGGCGAGGTCAGGGCGGCCTTCGCGTCGCGCCGCGTGCTGCTGACCCTGGCCGGCTCCACCACCCTGATCACCGTCAACTGGCTCGTGTTCATCTACGCCGTGGGCCAGGGGCAGGTGCTCCAGTCGAGCCTGGGATACTTCATCACCCCCCTGGTTAACGTGCTTTTGGGCATGGTCTTCCTGCGGGAGCGGCTGCGGCCGCTGCAAATGATCAGCCTGCTGCTGGCCGTTGCCGGGGTCGGCCTCCTGACGCTCCGGGTCGGGGCCGTGCCCTGGATCTCCCTGGCGCTCGCCGCCTCCTTCGGCCTCTACGGCCTGCTGCGCAAGACGGCCCATGTGGAATCCCTGGCCGGCCTGCTGGTGGAGACGCTCCTGACCGGGCCGCTGGCCCTGGCCTACCTGGTCTGGCTGGCCCTGCACGGCCAGGGCGCCTTTCCGGCGGCCGTGGAGCGGGGTGCCCTGTGGCTCCCCCTGGCGGGCGTCCTGACCGCCACGCCGCTTTTGCTCTTCGCCGCAGCGGCCCGCAGGCTGCGGCTGGCCACCATCGGCTTCCTGCAGTACCTGACCCCCACCCTGCATTTCGCCCTGGCCGTGCTGGTTTACGGGGAACCGTTCACCCCGGCCCATATGCTGACATTCATCTTGATCTGGAGCGGCCTGGCGCTCTATACTGCCGATGCGGTCCGCACCTTCCGCAATCCGGCGGCAAGCCGCGGCGAAGATCACTCCTGACCGCGGGGGAACGGCACCTTTATGGTAAAAGAACATCCTCCACCCGCTGCGAATTCCCCCGACTCCCGGACCGTGCAGACCGCCCTGGACATCCTGGACGGGCAGTCGCGTCCGAACCGCCTGACGCGCCTGATGCCGTTTCTGGGACCGGCCTTCATCGCCAGCGTGGCCTACGTGGACCCGGGCAACTTCGCCACCAACATCCAGGGGGGCGCCCAATTCGGCTACCTGCTGGTCTGGGTGATCGTGGCCAGCAACCTCATGGCCATGCTCATCCAGACCCTTTCGGCCAAGCTGGGCATCGCCACGGGCATGAACCTGGCGGAGCAGTGCCGGGCCCGCTTCCCCCGCCCGGTGGTCATCGCCATGTGGCTCTTGATGGAGATCGTGGCCATGGCGACGGACCTGGCCGAATTCCTCGGCGCCGCCCTGGGCTTCCAGCTCCTCATGGGCATACCGCTCTTCGCCGGCGCCCTGCTCACCGCCCTGGCAACCGTGCTGATCCTGGGGATGGAGCGGTACGGGTTCCGCCCCCTGGAGGCGGTCATCTCATCCATGGTCGGCATGATCGCCCTCTGCTACCTGCTGGAAACCATCATCGACAGGCCCGACTGGGGGCTGGTCGCCTACCACGCCGTCGTACCGCAGTTTGCGGGGACCGAAAGCGTTCTCCTGGCCTCGGGGATCCTGGGGGCCACGGTCATGCCCCACGCCATCTTCCTCCATTCCGCCCTGACCCAGGGGCGCATCGTCGTACGCGACCCGAAGCGGCTCAAAAGCCTCTACCGCTTCGAGATCGCCGATGTGGTCATCGCCATGGGCATGGCCAGCTTCGTCAATATCGCCATGCTGGTCATGGCGGCAGCCACCTTCCACACCACCGGGCACACCGCCGTCGGCACCATCGAGGAGGCCTACCGGACCCTGGAGCCGCTCCTGGGCTCGTGGGCAAAATGGATCTTCGGCCTCTCGCTGCTGCTCTCGGGGCTATCGTCGTCCACCGTGGGGACCAGCGCGGGGCAGGTGATCATGCAGGGCTTCATGCAGCGGCACATCCCGATCTGGCTCCGGCGCCTGGTGACCATGGCGCCTTCCCTGATCGTCATCGGCGTGGGGCTGGACCCGACCCGCACCCTGGTCGTCAGCCAGGTGGTGCTCAGCTTCGGGCTTCCGTTCGCAGTCATTCCCCTGGTCATGTTCACCCGCCGCCCGGACATCATGGGGGACCTGACCAACAAGCCCGTCACAACGCTCCTGGCCGGCATGATCGCGGGGATCATCCTCGCGCTCAACGGCTACCTCCTCTTCAAGACACTGGTAACGGGGTGATCCCATGTTCAAGCATTTCCTCGTCCCTTTAGACGGTTCACGCCTGGCCGAGGCGGCCTTGCCGGCCGCCGCCTTCCTGGCGGACAAACTCGACGCGCGGGTCACGCTCTTCCATGTGGTGGAAAAGAACGCCCCCAGCGAGGTCCATGGCCAGCCCCACCTGCGCAACGCGGAGGAGGCGGCGGATTACCTGCACCTCCTGGCACAGCGCGCCTTCCCCCCCGGGATCGTGGTGGACTGCCACGTGCACGCCACGGAAGCGGACGATGTGGCCGGCAGCATCGTCGCCCACGCCGACGAACTGGAACACGATCTGGTGATCATGTGTTCCCACGGCCGCGGGCAGGCCCTGCACCTGTTTCTGGGAAGCATCGCCCAGAAGGCCATTGCCCTGGGCTCCCGGCCGGTCCTCATCACCCATCCCGACGCGAAGGGGGGCGCGCCCCCCTTCGCCTGCAACAACATCCTCATCCCCCTGGACGGCGAGCCCGATCATGCCCTGGCCCTGCCGGTTTCGGAGGAGATCGCCCGGGCCTGCGGCGCGGCGCTGCACCTCATGACGGTCGTTCCCCGCTTCGCCTCCCTGTCGGGCGCGGCAAAGGTTTCCAGCAGGATGCTTCCCGCCACCACGTCCCGGATGCTGGAGATGGCCTTCCAGGATACCCGGGAGATCTTCCGGGAGCAGGTGGAATCCTTGCGGAGGCGGGGGTTTGCGGCGAGCGCCCACGTGTTGCGGGGGGACCCGGCAAAGACGATCGCCCAGGCCGCCAGCCAGACCGGGGTGGACCTGGTCGTGCTGGCCACCCACGGGAAAACCGGCATGGAGGCGTTCTGGGCGGGAAGCGTCGCCCACCGGATCTGCACCCTGAGCAAGATCTCACTGCTTTTGATCCCGCTCCCCAAGGCATAGCGGAGCGGGTCCGGCACCGCCCGCAAACGCCAGCGACATTGGCAGCTTGCAAGAAATCCGGCCTTGCCTGCATCGTGGATTTTTGTTATTTTCCTGGCACATTACGGAAAGGACGTCGAATGAAGGTAACCATCCTGGGGAGCGGGACATCCACCGGGGTCCCCATGGTGGGATGCAAATGCCGGGTATGCACGTCGGACGACCCGAAGGACCGCAGGACCCGGGCGTCCCTGCTGATCCACCATGGGGGGCGCACCATCCTGGTGGACACCTCCACCGACCTGCGGCGGCAGGCCCTGCGCGAAGGGGTGGAAAGGATCGACGCCGTTCTCTTCACCCACCCCCATGCCGACCACGTGAACGGCATCGACGACCTGCGCGGCTTCCACTTTCTGCACAAAGAGGTCGTTCCCTGCTATGCCTCCGCCGAGACCTTCCGGGGCTTGTGGACGGGGTTCCGCTACATCTTTTTCGAAACCGGCGGGTCGGGCTATACGCCGCTTTTGTCGCCCCGGGAGCTTTCCGGCCCCTTCGAGCTGTTCGGGCTGACGGTCGTCCCGATCCCGCTGCTGCACGGCAAGGGCACCGCCACAGGTTTCCGCATCGGGCCGATTGCCTACCTGACGGACTGCAGCGCCATTCCCGCCAGTTCCCTGCCGCTCCTGGAGGGACTCGACGTGCTGATCATGGACGGACTGCGCTGGACGCCCCATCCGTTCCACTTCAACATCGAGGGGGCCATTGCCGCGGTGGAACCGATCAGGCCGGCCCGCGTCGTCCTCACCCATCTGACCCACGAAGTGCTCCACAGCGAACAGGCCACGCTGCCGCCCGGCTTCGAATTCGCCTACGACGGCATGGCGTTCGATGTAATGTAATATGTGATTGTGACGGGAGAGGGAGACTATGCACAAGGACATACGGCTACATGGGCAGGTCGGCAGCCACGTCGAGTATTTCGTCATGGTGGTGGGCAACGACGCCTATCAGCGCTACTTTTTCAACATCGTCCAGGAGGAGGAGCACCTCCGCATCTTCTCGCCGGGCAACGAGTTCATTATCACGCCCCAGGGGATCGGCTACCAGGGAAACGGCGGTTATTTCTGCGAATACATGTTCGGCGTGGACCAGCCCTCCTCGGATCTCGCCAAACCGGACATCATCAACCGCCTGGTCATGTACGGAGCGCGTTCCGACGACACGGGCTCCATCCGCTTCAGCGACCGCACCCAGGGCGAGGAGAGCTTCGAGAACATCTTTTTCGAGGGCAACGCCGTCTGCAACTACTACTTTTTCGTCCACTCCACCCAACTCTCCCGCAAGCTGAAATACCAGCAGGAGGAACTGGTCAAGAATCTCGGCAAGGTCATCAAGCGCTCGGAATCGGTGGGCGACGAGCGCGACGACGCCCTGATCGCCAACATCTTCCCGCTGCTCAAGGACGATTCGGCCCAACTCTTCATCATCAAGCTGATCAACCGCCACCACCGGGAATACCGCGACCTCTTCAAAAGCCTGTACTACCGCAACAAAAAGATCGCCGACGACGATTTCGCCCGCCTGGTCAAGCTTGCGGCCACCTACCGGATCGACCGCTACCAGCAGGAGCGCATGCGCATCGACGCCATGTACCGCCATCCGTCCAACAAGCGCATCGTGGACGAATACCGCAACATCCTTCTGGCCTGCAACAGCAAGGGGGAGATCAGCCACCTGGACAACGCCCGGCTGACCCGGCTCAAGACCCTGTCGGTGCGCAACAAGATCCCCGGCGCCCTGTTCTATACCCTGGACGAAATGCTCAAAAAGGGGCGCAATCTGGTCCACCACCAGGAACAGGATTACATCGCCGCCACCCGCGAGGTGCTGCAGGGGATCTTCCTCAGGGAAAAGGAGATCGAAAGCCCGATCAACCGCGAAGACATGCTCAACCTGATCCTGGCCAAGAAAAAGGCCGTGGAGAACCGCGACCATTTCTTCGACCAGCTCATGCTGGACGCCAGCAAGGAGTGCGACGAAAAGATCCGCGACGGCGCCGACCCGGGGCTGATGGACGGCTTTTCCTACGTCATCACCTACCTGGACCGTTTCGACAGCGTCTCGAACCTGATCAGCCAACTGGCCTTCATGGAGAACGTGCGGGTCAGCGAGGAGATGCTGCAGGGGCTCCTGGAGCACAAGGCCGCCTTCGACAACCTCAAGGTGGGATGTTTCGAGGAGCTGTTCATCCGTGAACTGTTCCACAACGCCTACCTGGGCCGTTTCGGGCGGCGCAAGGTGACGGTCCTCCTGGCGGGGCTCAATGCCGTGGAGCGGCGTACCGGCACCACGGAGGAATTGCACCGGCAGCTCCAGGAAATCGACCAGGAAGAACGTCTGTCGGCGGTGCTCCTGGAACATGTGCGCGACCGGATCCGCAACTTCTACTCCCGGTTCACCACCAAGGCCGACCAGGAGGCCCTGCGCCGCGAGGTGATCGAGGAGCTGAAGAACAAGCGGCTCATCAAGGCCGACATCCCCGACCACCTGTTTCACGAAACCATCTTCACCATCAAGAAGGAGGCCATGTACCTCCACTCCCTGCTGCCCCAGATCATCGCCGAGCGCAATGTGGGGTTGCGGGAGGATTTCCTGGAAAACTCCGGCCTCGACCGTTTCTATGTGGAGGAGTTGGAGCGGGAATACTACGAGAAGAACGGCTTGAACCTGGAGGGGCTGTACCAGATCAGGAAGGGCCTCAGTTAGCGGGGGGCGTTCGCCTGCGCTTGAGGGCGGCCCCTCTTCGGGCCCGGCGATGGAGTTCGCCGCAACCGCTTGCCAAAGCTGATGACTCCTGCCTTCACCTGCGAGGCAGGAGTTTTTTATCTCCGGGGCGGACTTCGCCAGCCGGCAGAGGCACCACCCGGGGCACCCGGCGAAACAGGGGTGACATCGCCCGAAAGGCCGCTATACTTTCATGCACGGAGGAGGTTCCAGATGAAGACCGCTGCCGCCATAGCCATCTTCTGCGCCGGGGGGGGGCTTGCCCGCTACTATCTCTCGGGGTGGGTCTACAGCCAGCTCGGCCGGGTGTTCCCCTACGGCACCTTTGCCGTCAACATCATCGGCGCCTACCTCATCGGCCTGATCATGGAGATGGGTCTGCGCAGCACCGCCATCTCCGATACGCTGCGCCTGGGGCTGACCGTCGGCTTTCTCGGCGGGCTGACGACCTTCTCCACCTTCAGCTACGAAACCTTCAAGCTGCTGGAGGATGGCCAGTTCCTCATGGCCTTTGCCAACGTGCTGGCCAGCGTGGCGCTCTGCCTGCTCTTCACCTGGCTCGGCATCATTACCGTCCGGGCGGCACTTCAAGGAGGATTGTGATGACCAAATTGATCGGCGAGAATGTGCTGATGCGGATCTTCATCGGGGAGAGCGACCGCTGCGGCCGCAAGCCGCTCTACGAGGCGCTGGTGGAGCTGCTGCGCGGCGAGGGCTTTGCCGGGGCCACGGTCCTGCGCGGGATATGCGGTTTCGGCGCCCAGAGCGTGTTCCACACCCAAAAGCTCCTGGACCTGTCCGCCGACCTGCCGCTGGTGGTCGAGGTGGTGGACAGCCAGGAGCGGATCAACGCCGTCATGCCCCGCATCGACGAGATGATGGACGGCGGCATGATCACGCTGGAAAAGGCGACGGTCATCCGCTACAGCCGCAAAAACAGGGAGCCGTAAACCGAAGGCCCAACCGCCGCCGCAGGCCCCTACAGTGCGATGCCGTGCAGGTCGCGTCGGTGGTATCTCCAGGCAAAGGCCGCCCCGCGGAAGTACCAGTCGATCAGAAAGACCCCCCACACGGCGTACAGGGAGAGGTGCAGCCATTCGGCCGCAACCCACGACAACGCCACCCGTATCCCCCACATGGCCACCAGCGTGACGATGAAGACGTAGAAGGTGTCGCCCGTTCCCCGCAGACTGCCGGCATAGACGAACGAAAGCGCCAGCGGCACCTGGGCGAAGGCCACGAGCCGCAGGAAGACGCTCCCCTTTGCAATGACGTCGCCGTCATGGGTGAACAGCCCGATCAGGTAGTGGGGGGCGCAGAAGAAGACGAGCGCCATGAGGGTCATGACCAGCACGGCCAGCCGCAGCGCTTCGTTGTGGCTGATGCGGGCGCGGCGGAGTTTCCCGGCCCCCAGGGCCTGCCCCATGAGCGTGGCGGCGGCGATCCCCATGCCGGCGCCGGGCATGAAGGAGAGGGACTCGATGGAGACCCCGATCTGGTGGGCGGCGTAGGCGCCGGTGCCGTAGCCGATGATGAAGCTCGCATAGAAGAGCTGGCCGCTCTGCTGGGCGACCCGCTCCAGGGCCACCGGCCAGCCCACCCGCCAGATCCTGCCGAAAAGCGGCCCGTCCGGCCGGCCGAAGGTGAGATGCCCCTTGCGCACCGCCTGGACCAGCAGGTAGGAACAGCCGACGAATTCCGAACTGTTGATGGCGATGGCCGCCCCCTCGACCCCCAGCGCCGGCAACCCGAAGGTGCCGTAGATCAGCGGCCAGGCCAGGGCGACGTGCAGGATGTTGACCAGGATGACCGCCTCCATGGGGGTGCGGGTGTCCCCGGAGCCCTGCATGATGGCGGAGAGGATGTTGAGGCCGGTGGTCCACACGAGGCCGAGAAACACCAGGCGGATGTAGTCGGCGGCCAGGGCCTGGACATCGGACGCGGCGCCCATCATGCGGGCGATGTCGCCTCCCCAGGCGGCCCCCGCCGCCGTGCAGACCGCCGTCATGGCCAGGCAGGCGAGGCAGCTCGCGAAGGCCGCCCGGCGGGCCTCCTCGCGCCTGCCGGCGCCCCACAGATGGGCGATCACCACCGTGGCTCCGGTGGCCAGCCCCCAAAACACGGTCATGGTGACGAACATCAGGAGCTGCCCCAGCCCGGTGGCGGCGATGGAGGCGGCCCCCAAACCGCCGGTCAGGAAGATATCGACGATGGATACCAGCCTTTGGAACAGCGAGGAGAGGAGCACCGGCATGGAGAGGCGGAAGACGTCGCGCCGGATGGAAACCGGCTTGGGCCGGCGCGGGATGGTTGTGGGGAAACGAAACGGCATGGTTCAGTATACGGCCCGCCTCTCACGGACTCAAGGCATTTGAGATAAAAAAAGCGGGGCCGTGAAGGCCCCGCTTGGCGGACAGCGGCGCAGGACGGCTCAGAGATAATCCAGGAGCGACATCTGGGAGATCTTGGCCGTGGCGGACAGGGCGGCACTGAAGGCGTTCTGCTGCTGGGTCAGCTGCACCCCCAGCTTGGCCAGATCGACGTACTGGATATTGCTGGCGATATCTTCCAGGGTGTTTTTGTTGCTGGTATTCATCTTGGTCATGTTCTCGAGCCGTATCATCCGCGCGGCCAGGTCGCTCTGGGCGTTGGCGATCTGCTTGGCGCCGGTTTCCAGGTCTTTCGCCCCCTGCTGGATGGCGGTCACGTTGCTCGGGGTGGTGCTGTCCCCCACCGCCGCGATGAGGTTGTCGAAGGTTTGCAGGATATCCGTCGTGCCGTAGCTGGGGCTCGTGCCGGTCCCCTTGAGGACCCGGTCGCCGGTGAGGTTCATGGCCTGGGTGGAATTCTGGGCCACCTCGATCTGGAGCTGGGTGCCGTCGCCCGCATAGGTGTTGTTGGCGGTGTTGAACGGCGGCGTGCTGCTGTCGGCCCCCCCGAAGACGTACTGGTCCCCCGACTGGGTGTTGGCCATATCGATGATCTGCTTCTTGAGCGCCACCAGCTGGTCGTTCACCGTCTGGCGTTCCGTGGCGTCGTTGCTGCCGCTGCTGACGCTGTTGACCAGGGATTTGGCCTGGGCCAGGAAATCGGATATGCCGGTCAAAGCGGTATTGGTGACCGTCATGAAGGTGTTGGCCTTGGTGATGTTGCTCGAATACTGGTCGGTGGCCTTGAGCTTGTCGCCGATGTCCATCAGTATCCTGGCCGCGATCGGGTCATCGCTCGGGCGGTTGATATTCTGCTCGGTCGTGGACAGTTCCTGCAGCTTGTCGAGCCGGGAACGCCCCTGCTGGAGGTTGTAAATGGCATTATTGGCGGTCATGTTCGAGGTAATGCGCATGGCGGCAGCTCCTAACGTATGAGTCCGATGACCGTGTCCATCATGTCGGTCGCGGTGGTGATGATCTTGGATGACGCCTGGTAGGAACGCTGGTATTTCACCAGGTTGGTCAGTTCCTCGTCCAGCGACACCCCTGAATTGGATTCGCGCAGCGTGCTCAGTTGGTTGCTGAACGCCTCGTCCTGGGCCACGGTGTTCTGGCTCGACTGCACATCCAGGCCGACCTTGCTGGCCAGGGAGTTGTAATAGCCGGTGAAGGTGGAGCCCCCCATGGTGCTGGTGTCGTTGAGCAGCGCGGCCATGGCCACGGCGTTGCTGTTGTCCCCCGAGAGGGTGGCGCTCCCCGAGGCCGCAATCTGGTCCGTGCTGGTGAGGGCCGGGTTGATGGCGATCGTTGCCGCGCTTGCGGCGGGGCTGAACATGGCGATGCCCGCCGCGCCGGGAGGCCCGCTGATGTCGAAACCCGCCGCCTGCTGGGCATTGACCTTGGACGCAATCGTGCTCGCCAGGGCATCCACCTGGCTCAGGTAGCCGGGGATGATCGTATCGCGCAGGGCAAGGGTCGCCCCCAGCGCCCCCTGGGTCGGCGTGACCGCTGCCGCGGCGGCCCCGCCGGCGGGCGTCAGGTTGACGTCGTAGAGGCCGGTGGCGGCGTTGGTGGTCAGGGAGAAGGCGCCGGCCTGCTGGCCGGTCACCAGGGCGGCACCCCCGTCCGCGAACTTGATGTCCGTGGTGCCGTCGCTGTTCTCGGTATAGGTGATGCCGATCTGCTTGGAAAGGTTCTGTACCAGCAGGTCCCGCTGGTCCTTCAGCTCGTTGGCGTTGCCGCTTACCAGTTGGGTCGTCTTGATCTGGCTGTTGAGCTGGGCGATATCCTTCAGGGTGGCGTTGATGCTGTCCGTCATGGAGACGAGCGAGGTATTCTGGGTGGTGATGGTGTCGTTCAGGGTCTTGCTGACGGCATGGAAGTCGTCCACCAGGATCTGGGCGCGGGTCAGGACCGCCTGGCGCTCCGCCGTGCCGCCCGGATTGAGGGTCAGGTCCTGCCAGGCCCCGAAAAATTTGGAGATGGCGTCGCCCAGGCCGTCGTTTTTGACCTCGTTGAAGCTGGGTTCGATCTGCTGCAGCACGGTGGATTTGGTCGTGTCGTAACCGAGGGTGGTCTGGCCGGTCACCATCTGCTGTTGCAGCAGGCTGTCGTAGTACCGCTCCACGGTGGTGATGTTGACGCCGGTACCGATGGAGAAACCGTTGGACATGGTCTGGGGCGCGGTCTCCAGGACGGCCCGCTGGCGGGAATAGCCGGGCGTATTGACGTTGGCGATATTCTCACCGGTGACCTCGGTTGCTATCTGGTAGGCGTTGAGGCCGCTCTTGCCGATCTGCATTATGGAATTAAGGCTCATCTATGCCTCCTTGTTGATGATGGACGCGCCCGTCGGGCGCTGCTGCTGGTAGCCGCCCGATGCACCGTACACGCTCGCCTGGTTGAGGAGGCGGGTCAAAAAATTCAGCGAGGTCCCCACCGTTGCCATGAAGCGCTCCGCAATGTCCCGGTTCAGGGCGGCCCGCTCCTGCACCTGCCGGGCCGCGTCATTGAGTTCGCGGTACAGCCGTGGAATCCCCTTCTCCCGGGTTGCGGCGACCACTGCCCCCAGGGTGGCGTCCGGGCCGAGCCCGGCGGCGCGGGCGGCCGCGGCGATCGCCTGGCGCAGGGGGCCGGTATGCGCCTCGATGCGCCCCGTCAGTTCCTCCTTCAGCCGGTTCACCTCCGCCATGGCCTCCAGGTTCATGTCCCCAAGCTCGCGCGTCTCCCGCTCGAGGAGGAGCCGCAGCTCTTCGAGGAGCTGCAACTGGGTCGTGAGTATCTCGGTGAGTGTTTTATCCATGGGCGCTCTTTATTCCCGGGTGTCCGTCTTTTTGCCCGGATTGCGGCTTTCCTGGCGGATGATGTCCTTCTCGATGATGGGGGCGAGCCCCAGGCCGCCCCGCTTGGCTGCGGCCGCGGCATACTCCTGGTCCAGCATGGAGCGGTAGATCTCTTCGCCGTGCCCCCCCCGGTCAGCTTGTCCGTGCCGACCGTCGCCCGCATGGATTTCATCATCATGCCCACGAACAGGGCCTCGAAATCCTGGGACACCTTGCGGGCCTGTTTGAGCTGCTGCTGGCTCAGGCCGGCCGAAGCGCCGCTTGTCTGCCGCTGCAGTTGCCGCGCCTTTTCGGCGGCATTGTCGGTATCGGTTGTTATCGGGGAGATGCCGATATCCATAGCTATTCTTTCTTATCGCCACATCGGCCGCGTTCTTGAGCCTCTGCGGCTAAATAGTTTTCAGCAGGTCGGGACGGGGACTCAGATAATGGACAGGTCCGCCTGCAACGCCCCGGAGGCCTTGATGGCCTGGAAGATGCCGATCAGGTCGCGGGGGGTCACCCCCAACTGGTTCAAGGCCCGCACCACATCGCCGATGCTGGCGCCCTCCGGCATAACCATCAGGCGGCGCGACTCCTCTGTCACCTTCAGTTCGGTACGGGGCACGGTCACCGTTTGGCCGCCGGTGCTGAGCGCCGTGGGTTGGGACACCTGGGGCGTCTCCCTGATCACGAGGGAAAGGTTGCCGTGGGACACCGCCACCGTGGAGATGCGCACGTTCTCTCCCATGACGATGGTGCCGGTCCGCTCGTTGAGCACCACCTTGGCCTGGGTATCGGGGCGCACCTCCAGGGTTTCCAGGGCGGCCACGAACTCCACCGGGCGGTTGGCGTACGCCTCCGGGATCCGCAGGACCACCGAGCCCGGGTCGGTGGTGGTCGCGACGGCCGAGTTGAATTTGGCGTTGATGGCCGTTTCCACGCGGGATGCGGTGGTGAAATCCGCCTTGTGCAGATTGAGGCGCAGGGTCGTCTTGCCCGCCAGCACGTTGGGGATTTCCCGCTCCACAAGGGCGCCGCTGGGGATGCTGCCGGCCGTCGGGTGATTTTTCTGGGCGCTGGCCGCCTGGCCGCCGAAGGCAAAGGAGTTGGTCAGGATCGACCCCTGGGCCACGGCATACACCTGGCCGTCCCCCCCCGAAGGGGCGTCATGATGAGGGTGCCGCCGGCAATGCTCTTGGCATCGCCCAGGGACGACACCATGACATCCAACTGGTTGCCCTGCTTGGTGAAGGGGGGCAGCGTTGCCGTGACCATGACCGCGGCCACGTTTTTCAGCTTGATGGAACCGACGTTGGTGGTGATCCCCATACGCTCCAGCATATTGACGACGGACTGGAGATGGATCGAGGCCTGATCGCTGTCGCCGGAGCCGTTGAGGCCGACGACCAGGCCGTAGCCGACCAGCTGGTTCTCGCGCACCCCTTCGAAGGCCGCAATATCCTTGATCCTGATGGCATGGGCAGTGGAAGCCAGAAACAGGGCGAGCATGGTAAGGACGACTATTGTTCTCATTTCACATCACCTTTGTGCAACGGACCTTAGAAAGGCCAGATCTTGTCGACGATGTTCATCAGCCAGCCCGGGCTTTGCCGGTCGGAGATGATGCCCCGCCCGGAGTAGCTGATCTTTGCGTCGGAAACATAAATGGAGTTGACCACATTGTCCGGGCTGATGTCCCGCGGGCGCACGGTGCCGGTCAGGATGATCTCCTGGTCCTCGTTGTTGACCTTGACGTTTCGCCGCCCTTCGATCAGCAGGTTGCCGTTGGCAAGCACGTCGATCACCTTGGCGGAGATGGTTGCCGTCAGGTTTTCCTGGCGCGAGGTGGAACCGGAGCCGGAAAAGGTCGAATCGACGTTGGCGTTGATCAGCTGGCTCAGGTCCATGTTGCTTTTGAGGATGCCGGCCTTCTCCAGGCCCAGGAAATTGGGCATGCCCGCACTGACCGCCGAACTTCGCCCGGTGGCGGTGTTGGCCTTTTTGGATGCGCTGGCGGTTTCCGAGATGACGATGGTGATGATGTCCCCCCGCCGGCGCGCCTTGGCATCCTCGGTGATGCCGCCCGAGGAGGCCGCCTGCCAGAGGGAGCCGCTGGAATAATCCAGGGGCGCTTTCGGAATCTGCTCGTCGAGGCCGACCGTCCTGATCTCGGTTCTCTGCTCGGCGCAGCCCGCGCACAGCAGCATCAGAAGAAGACATATGCTCCGTTTCATACCGTATCCTTTTTTCCCGTGCACCTAAAACCCCACCTGTACCGTCGTGGCATTGATCACCTTCGCCGGGATCTCCTTGAGTGAGCTCAGGTTCTGCACCATGATGGTGTCCCCCTCCGCGCCGGCACTCCTGGCCCGGCCGGTGACGGTAATCTTCATAACCTCGTTTTCGGCCACAATGGTCACCATCTGACCGGATTTGATCAGGGGGACCTTTTCCACCTGGTCGGTGCGGATGGCGGCATTGGCCTTGATGGGCATCCTCGCCCGCCTGTCGACGACGCTGTCCAGGCTCCGGCTGTACTTGCTCCCCACCGTGGCCACATCCCGCTTCTGCAGCGTCACGTCCGCCCCGGTGATAACCGTGCCGTAGTCAAGCTGCCGCAGGGCGACCACCATATCGGCCAGCGCCTCGACCTCCACCTGGACCGGGATATTCAGCACCACGCGGTCGCGCTGCCGGGCAACCACCGCCAGGTTGGCGCTGCCCCACCCCTCCCACTGCTGCGGGGCCACCACCTCGAAATCCAGCGGCCCCTCCGGCAGGGACGGGTTGCCGTTGACGCTGATCCGCTTGATGCGGATCTCCAGCCCGAGATGGGCGGTCTTCTCCCGGATGTACCCGGACACGGCCTCGTGGACCCTGGCCTCGCCCGCCGAAACCTCCTGCCGCGCCGGGGCCGCCGTCGCCAGGGGCGGCGCCAGGAGGAGACACAAAAGGAATATGCCGATAAATCGTCGTATCATATGTTCGTCCGGTCCTGCTCCGTCGGCGCAGCCATCAAAAAGCCGCCCGATTACCTCTTCATGTTGTTGGCGGTCTGAAGCATCTCGTCGCCCGCCTGTACCGCCTTGGAATTGATTTCGTACGCCCGTTGGCCCACGATCATGTTGACCATCTCGCTCGCCACGTTGACGTTGCTCATCTCCAGGAACCCCTGGGAGATGGTGCCGATGCCGGTCTGCCCCGGGGTGCCGGTGGTGGCGTTGCCGGAGGAATCCGTCTGGAGGAACAGGTTTTTCCCCTGGGCCGAAAGCCCCGCCGGGTTGGCGAACTGGGCCAGCTGGATGTTCCCCACGTTGGTGGGGGCGGTCTGACCCGCCTGGGTCACCGACACGGTCCCGTCGTTGCCGATGCTGATCTTGGTGGCGTTGGTCGGGATGACGACCTCGGGCAGCAGCGGGTAGCCGTCGGAGGTGACGACCCGGCCCGTGCTGTCCTTCTTGAAGGCGCCGGCGCGCGAGTACGCCGTCGTGCCGTCGGGCATCTGGATCTGGAAAAAGCCGTCACCCTCGATGGCCATGTCCAGGTCGTTGCCGGTCTGGGTGAGATCGCCGGAGGTGAAGATCTTGGTGACGGCGGCAAGGCGCGTCCCGAGACCGATCTGGATGCCGGTCGGCACCTGGGTGGTGTTGGTGGACGGGGAGCCGGTCGTCTTCAGGTTCTGGTAGATCAGGTCCTGGAAATCGGCCCGGCTTTTCTTGAAGCCGGTCGTGTTGACGTTGGCCAGGTTGTTGGCAATGACGTCGATATTCGTCTGCTGGCTCTGCATACCCGAAGCGGCGGTCCAAAGCGCTCGTAACATGGTTTCCACTCCTCTTTTCGTTTAATATTGTGAGAATTCCTTACAGTCTGCCCAGATCATTGGCGGCCTTGGTGGCCATGTTGTCGTAACTCAGTATCACCCGCTGGCAGGCCTCGAAGTAGCGGTTGTTTTCGATCATCTGCACCATCTCGCCGACCGTGTCCACATTGGAACCCTCCAGGTGCCCCTGGCGGATCTCCGCCTTGGCGGGCTGGGGCGCGGCGGCCTGCGCATCGGCCGGCACGAACAGCGCGCTGCCCGCTTTCGTCAGCTTATAGGGTTTGGGGAAATCCACCAGGTTCAAGGCCCCTGCCGCGGTGCCGTCCACGGTGATCTCGCCCTTGGCGTTGATGTCGACCTTGCTGCCTTTGATGGTGATTTCGCCCCCCTGCCCCAGAACCGGATAGCCGTCCGTCGTGACCAGCGTTCCGTTCGCGGTCAGCCGAAAATTGCCCTGGCGGGTGTAGGCGGTTCCGCTGGGGGTCGAAACGGCAAAAAAACCGTCGCCGTCGAGGGCCACGTCCAGGGTATTGCCGGTCTGGCTGACCGGACCGCTGGCGTAGTCGATGTAAACGGTCTCCTTCTGCATGATCGGGTCGGCAGTCCTGGCCTGGGGATACGCCGGTGGCGTGGTGGCGCTGGTGACCAACCCCTCGAAGGTCATCTTGTCTTTTTTAAAGCCCGGGGTATTCACGTTGGCCAGGTTGTTGCTGATGGTGTCCATCCGCTTCATGGCCGCGATATTGCCCGAAAGCGCCGAATACATGCCACTGTTCATGTAAAGCCTCCTTTAGTCCCGGTACAGCTTCAGCTTGCTTTTCAGCCGGATCATGGCCTGGCTGAGGAGCTGCGATATGCGCGATTCGGTCAGACTCACGATCGCGCCGATTTCCTTGAGGTTCATCCCCTCGTTGTAGTAGAGCGTCACGGCCAGCCGCTCCTTGTCCGGCAGGGCCTCGATGGCACTCCCCAGCGCCTGGACCAGTTGCATCCGCATGACTTGGTGCTGCGGGCTCTTCTCCTCCTGTTCGCTCAGCACATCCGCCAGGGTGAGCGAGTTGCCCTCATCGTCCTCCCAACTGTCGTCCAGGCTGAGAAAGGTGAGCACATGCACATCGTCCAACAGGTCGAAGTATTCGTCGAGACTGATGGAAAGCGCCTTGGCCACCTCCTCGCTGGTGGGGTTCCTGCCCAGGGCGTGTTCCAGGGTCGTCACTTCCCGCTCCAGGCGCTTGTACTTCTCGCGCATGGAGCGGCTCAGAATATCGTAGGAGCGCAGTTCATCGATAATGGCCCCCCGCACGTGCTGCTCGGCAAAGGTCTTGAACAGCACCCCCCGTGCCGGGTCGAACCTGTCGGCGGCATTTATCAGGCCGATCACCGCCGCGCTCGTCAGGTCCTGGGGGTCCAGATGGGGCGGAAGCTGGGGGACGATACGCCCCACCAGATACTTGACCATGGGCATGTTTTCCATGATCAGGGTATCGCGCAGCATCGGTTCGGCCTCGGCGTAGGGGCAGTTTTGCTTGACGGCGCCCACGCCTTAACCGCCCGTAGGATTATCGAGGAACCGCCGGAAGAAAAACTGGATGTTCCCCTTGAGCCTGGTTTGACGCGTATTTTCGATGACCCTCCTGGCCAGGGTGGTGAAGCAGCCGGCGGCCTCGGAATCGGGGAAGAGGTCGTACACCGCCTTCTGCCGCTTGACCGCCTCCACCACCTTTTCGTCCTTGACGACGCATCCCAGGTAGTCCAGGGAGATGTCGAGAAAACGGCCGGCCACGTTGGCCAGCTTGCGGAACACCTCCAGGGCGTCCTCACTGTCCTTGGCCATGTTGACCAGCACCTTGAAATGATGCTCCGAATACCGCGTCGCCAGGAGCTTGATCAGGGCATACACGTCGGTTATGGAGGTGGGCTCGGGAGAGACCACGACGATGATCTCCTGGGCGGCCACGGTGAAGTAGGTCACATTTTCGGAGATGCCGGCCTCGGTATCCACGATCATGATGTCGAACTGCTCCTCCAGGATGTCGAGTTCGTCCAGCAGCCTGAGCTTGTCGTGCTGGCTCAGGCTGGTGACCTCCTGGACGCCGGAGCCGGCCGGGATCACCTTGATGCCGGCCGGGCCGTCGATGATGATCTCGCTGATGCTCTTCTCGCCGTTGAGCACGTGGTTCAGGTTATAGGCGGGGGAGAGCCCCAAAAGCACATCCAGGTTTCCGAGCCCCAGGTCCGCATCGACGATCAGCACCTGTTTTCCCTGGGCGGACAGGGCCATGGCCAGGTTGGAAACCACGTTGCTCTTGCCCACGCCCCCCTTGCCGCTCGTCACCGAGATGACGCGAATGCCGCGTTCCTCGCCGGCAGCGGCCGTTTCGGAATGCTCCGCCGCGGCGTTTCTCCGGCTCTGCCGGGCCATCTGGCGCAAGGTATCTGCCTGGTCGCCTGTTCCGGTCACCGTGCTCATTCGGACGCCTCCCGCAGGATCATGTCGGCCAGTTTGGCGGAGGTCGCAACTTCGATATCCTCCGGCACCCGCTGTCCGGTGGTGAAATAGGCTATCTGGAGGTTGTCCTTCATCAGCAGGTTGACCATGTTCCCGAAGCTCTCGCTCTCGTCGATCTTGGTGAACACCACCTTGCTGACCTGGAAAATTTTGAAGCGGTTGAGGATCTCTTCAAGCTCCCGGTCCTTGGTGGTGGCGGAGAGGCACAGGTAGACCTCGATCGGGGTCTTGTTGTCGAGAAAGTTCTTCATCTCGTCCAGCTTCTCTTTGTCCTTGTGGCTCCTGCCGGCCGTATCGATGAAGATCAGGTCGCAGGCGGAGTGTTTTTCCACGGCCTTTTCCAGCTCTTTGGGGGTGGAGGCCACCTCCAGGGGGATCCCCATGATGCGGGAATAGGTCTTGAGCTGTTCCACCGCGCCCACGCGGAAAATGTCCATGGTGATGAGCGCCACCTTGTTGCCCCGGTTGAGGGCATACATGGCCGCCAGCTTGGCGGTGGTGGTGGTCTTGCCCACGCCGGTCGGCCCCACCAGGGCGATGATCCGGGGGGAGTTCTTGCGCATCTTGAGGGTGCCGGCAAACTTGATCAGCTTGGAGAACGTGGCCCCCAGGCGGCTCTTGAGGCTCTGGCTGCCGTCCTCGCCCGGCAGGGCGTTGAGGGTGTCCAGGATCCTTCTGATAAGGTCCGTGGAGATGCCGGATTGGACCAGTTCCCGCGCCAGGGGCGAATCCTCGGGCAGCAGTTCCAGCCCGCTCTGGGGCTCCGCCGGGGGCGTTTCCGCCGCATTGGGCCACTGCACCGTCCTGGCGCCCCCTTCCTGGCTTTTGGCCAGGGTGTTGAGCAGGAGTTTCTTGATCTCCTCCAGGTCCTCGCGGGGCACGTTTTTCAGGTTGAAACCGAGGGGCTGGGGCTCTTCCTGGCCTTGGCCTTCCCCCGTGGCCGCCGGCTTCCTTGCTTCGTCCTCGCGCCGGGAGAGGGCATCGACCTTCTCGCGCAACTCCTTGAGTTCCCGCGCCAGGGGGGCGAACATGGAGCCTTCCAACTCCTCTTTCGCCGTCCGCTCCCGTTCCGGCCGGGGACGGGGGGTGGGGACATAGGCCGGGGCGGGGGCCGGCCGCGGCACCGGCTCTATGGCGGCGGTCACGCGATAGACCGACTTGCTGAAAAAGCCGAGAATCCCGCCGGTATTCTCCTTCTTGGTGGACAGGATCATGGCATCCGGGCCGAGTTCGGCCTTAACCATGCGGAGCGCTTCCGCCATACTTGCTGCCTGAAAGGTCTTAACCAGCATTGACGCTTACCACCCCTAGCGACTGGATTTTAATGTTCTGCGGAATTTCATTGTGGGAAAGCACCGCCATGTGCGGCACGAAACGCTCTATCAGCTTCCGGACATGCCGGCGGATGGTGGGCGACGCCAACAGCACCGGCTGCGCGCCGCTCGAACCGAAACGGTCCGCCATGGTGCGGATGGTGGTGATGATCTGCTGGGCGACGCTCGGCTCGATCGCCAGGAAACTTCCCTGGTCCGACGGCTGGATGGCCTCGGCGATGGCGTCCTCCACCTCGCGGTCCAGGGCGATGAGGTACAGGGTGTCGTCGTCCAGCTTGTATTGATCGACGATGAAGCGGCCGAGTCCCTGGCGCACGAACTCGGTCAGCACGTCCGGGTCCTTGGTAAGGCCGGCATAGTCGGCCAGCGTCTCCAGGATGGTGCGCATGTCCCGGATCGACACCCCTTCCCTGAGCAGGGCCTTGACCACCCGCAGGACCGTGCCCAGGTTGAGCTGGTTGGGGATCAGTTCCTCCACGACCTTGGGGGCGCTCACCGCAACGTTGTCCAGCAGTTGCTGAAGCTCCTGGCGCCCCACCAGTTCGTGGGCATAGCGCTTGATGATCTCGCTGATATGCGTCGCCACCACCGTGGTGCTGTCCACGACGGTATAGCCGTTGATCTGGGCCTGGTCCCGGTCGTCGGAGCGGATCCAGACCGCCGGCAACCCGAATACCGGCTCCTTGGTGGCGGTCCCCGGCAAGGCTGCGGTCACCGCGCCCGAATCCATGGCCAGGTACTGGCCGGTCAGCTCGCTGCCGCCGACACGGGCCCCGCGGATAAGCAGATTGTACTCGTACGGCCTGAGCTGCAGGTTGTCGTGGATATGAATGGGGGGAACGACGAACCCCATCTTCTGGGCGTACTGGCGGCGGATCGAACGGATGCGCTCCAAGAGCTCCCCGTCCTGGGAGGCGTCCACCATGGGGACGAGGCCGTAGCCGACCTCCAGTTCCAGCACGTCCAGCGGCCGGATGGTGGAAGCCTGGTCGATGGCCTCCTCGCCGGAGGCGGCTTCGGGCAGCCCCACCTCTTCCACGATCTGGGCCTTTTCCCGCGCCATCTTGCCGGCCAGAAGGGCCACGCCCGAAAGGAGCAGGAACGCGAAGTGCGGCAGGCCCGGAATCAGGGCGAAAAGGAACAACACCCCCGACGAGACGTAGAACGCCTTGGGGTAATTCATGAACTGGCCGGTAATTTCGACGCCGAAGTTGTTCTCGTCGGCCGACCGGGTCACGATGATGCCGGCCGCGGTGGAGATGATCAGGGCCGGGATCTGGGCCACCAGCCCCTCGCCGATGGTCAGGAGGGTATAGTTGGCCAGGGCGGCCTGGAGCGGCATCCCCTGCTGCCAGACACCGATGACCAGCCCGCCGAAGATATTGACCAGGACGATCAGGATGCCGGCCACGGCATCGCCGCGGACGAACTTGCTGGCGCCGTCCATGGAGCCGTAGAAGTCGGCTTCGCGGGAGATCTTGATGCGCCGGGCCTTGGCCTCTTTTTCGGTGATCATGCCGGCCGAGAGGTCGGCATCGATGGCCATCTGCTTGCCCGGCATGGCATCCAGGGTGAAGCGGGCCGTGACCTCGGCCACGCGGCCGGCGCCCTTGGTGATGACCACGAAATTGATGATGACCAGGATCAGGAAGATGACCGCTCCGACGACGTAATTCCCCCCGACCACGAACTGGCCGAAGGCCTTGATGACCGAGCCGGCCGCCTCGACCCCCTCGCTGCCATGCAACAGGATCAGCCGGGTCGAAGCGATGTTGAGGGCCAAGCGGAACAGCGTGGTAACCAGCAGCACGGAAGGGAACACGGAAAAATCGAGGGGGTGCTGCGTGTAGAGGCAGACCAGCAGAATGGAAAGGGCTATGGTGATATTGGTCGCCAGGAACAGGTCCAGGACGAATGCCGGCAACGGGATGATCATCAGCGAAAGCACGCCGATCAGGGCTATCGCCACATAGATATCCGAATTTTTACGGAAGCCCCGTAATTCTATCGCTTCAGTCGTTCCGTTTGCCATTGCCGTTTCCGTTGTCGCTCGTTACCTGGAGGTACCTAAAAAACCATCTGTTTTATGCATTTTCCATGCCGCGCCAGAAGCCGCCCCACGGGGGGCCCGTGGCCGCCGAAGCCAGTGAAAACGCTTCTTCGGCGGCGATGCACCGCCCATCGCCCACGTGTCAATTCCTTGAAATTGTCATAATTTTGACCTGCATCGCGCCCCCGCCGCCAGCGCTACATCTTGCCCTTCAGGCGGTACACATAGGCCAGCACCTCCGCAACCGCGGCATAGAGCGACTCGGGGATCGGGGCATTTTCGTCCACCTGGTCGTACAACTCCCGGGCCAGGAACCGGTTTTCCACC